>NZ_JBHSQW010000011.1:71054-115146 GCF_042658695.1 Pseudonocardia hispaniensis
CCCCGCCGCGTCTGGTCCGCCTAGGCTGGGGGCTCGCGGCAGCGAGGAGGACGCGATGAGTCGCAGACTCACCAGCCTGCGGGTCGTGCGAACCGAGTGGCTCAACCCGCGCATGATCCGGGTCGTCGCCGGCGGAGCCGATCTGGCCGGTTTCCCCGACACGGGCCACACCGACCGCTACGTCAAGATCGTTTTTCCCCGGCCGGGGGTCGCCTACCCCGTCCCGCTCGATCTCGACCTCGTCCGGCGGACGTTCCCGCGGTCGCACTGGCCGCTCACCCGCACCTACACCGTCCGCGCCATCGATCGGGCCGCGGGCACGATGACCATCGACTTCGTCTACCACGGTGACAGCGGGCTGGCCGGGCGCTGGGCCGCCGCAGCGGGCACCGGTGACCCGCTGCTGCTCCTGGGCCCCGGAGGGGCCTACGCTCCGCGGGCCGACGCCGACTGGCACCTTCTGGTGGGTGACGAGGCCGCCATACCCGCCATCGCCGCGGCCCTCGAACGGATCCCCGCCCGCGTCCCGGCAACGGTGATCATCCAGGTCGACGGCCCGCAGGAGCACCAGGATCTGCGTTCCCCGGGCGAGGCGCGCATCACCTGGCTGCACCGGCCCGACCAGCTTCTCGATGCGGTGGCCGGGCTCGAGTTCCCGCCGGGGGCCGTGCACGCGTTCGTCCACGGCGAGGCGGGGGCGGTGAAGCAGGTGCGCCGGCACCTGCTCGCCGAGCGCGGCGTTGCGCGCGACGCGCTTTCGATCTCCGGTTATTGGCGCCTCGGTCGCGACGAGGACGGGTTTCGGCAGGACAAGGCCGCCGAGCGCGCCGCGCCGGAAGCGGCGACGGCAGGCTGAATCGGCTCCGAACCATTTTCCGGAGGTCGCCGGGAATCCCGAGGCGTGGGACCGTGTTGGCTTCTACCGTGTGCGCCGGGGCGGTGCACTAGAGGCGGTGGAGGCCGCTCGCCCGATACAGTGGTATGGGGCGCCCGCGGTGCAACGCGCGCCGCACGAGGGCGCAGCAGGCAAGGAGTGCACATGTTCGAGAGGTTTACCGACCGAGCGAGGCGGGTTGTCGTCCTGGCCCAAGAAGAGGCCCGGATGCTCAACCACAACTACATCGGCACCGAGCACATCCTCCTTGGCCTGATCCACGAGGGCGAGGGTGTGGCAGCGAAGGCGCTCGAGTCGCTCGGGATCGCCCTGGAGGGCGTCCGTCAGCAAGTCGAGGAGATCATCGGGCAGGGGCAGCAGGCACCCTCGGGCCACATCCCGTTCACCCCGCGGGCGAAGAAGGTCCTTGAACTCTCGTTGCGCGAGGCGCTGCAGCTCGGCCACAACTACATCGGCACCGAGCACATTCTGCTCGGCCTGATCCGCGAGGGCGAGGGCGTCGCGGCACAGGTGCTGGTCAAGCTGGGTGCCGACCTGAACCGGGTGCGCCAGCAGGTGCTCCAGCTCCTGTCCGGCTACCAGGGCAAGGAGCCCGCCGAGGCCTCGACGGGCCGTGGCGAGGGCACCCCGTCCTCGTCGCTGGTGCTCGACCAGTTCGGTCGCAATCTCACCCAGCAGGCCCGCGAGGGCAAGCTGGACCCGGTCATCGGCCGGGCCAAGGAGATCGAGCGGGTCATGCAGGTCCTGTCCCGGCGGACCAAGAACAACCCCGTCCTGATCGGCGAGCCCGGCGTCGGCAAGACCGCGGTTGTCGAGGGGCTGGCCCAGGGGATCGTCAAGGGCGAGGTGCCCGAGACGCTCAAGGACAAGCAGCTCTACACGCTCGACCTCGGTTCGCTCGTCGCGGGCTCGCGCTACCGCGGTGACTTCGAGGAACGCCTGAAGAAGGTGCTCAAGGAGATCCGCACCCGCGGCGACATCATCCTGTTCATCGACGAGATCCACACGCTGGTGGGGGCGGGCGCCGCCGAGGGCGCGATCGACGCGGCGTCGATCCTGAAGCCGATGCTCGCCCGCGGGGAGCTGCAGACGATCGGCGCGACCACGCTCGACGAGTACCGCAAGTACGTCGAGAAGGACCCGGCGCTGGAGCGCCGCTTCCAGCCGATCCAGGTCGGCGAGCCGAGCGTCACCCACACCATCGAGATCCTCAAGGGTCTGCGCGACCGGTACGAGGCGCACCACCGGGTCACCATCACCGACCCCGCCCTGGTCGCCGCGGCCACCCTCGCCGACCGGTACATCAGCGACCGCTACCTGCCGGACAAGGCGATCGACCTGATCGACGAGGCCGGAGCCCGGATGCGGATCCGCCGGATGACCGCACCGCCGGATCTGCGTGAGTTCGACGAGCGGATCGCTGCGGTGCGCCGCGACAAGGAGTCCGCGATCGACGCGCAGGACTTCGAGCGGGCCGCGCACCTACGTGACCAGGAGAAGCAGCTGCTCGTCCAGAAGGGTGAGCGGGAGAAGCAGTGGAAGTCCGGCGACCTGGACGTCGTCGCGGAGGTCGACGACGAGCAGATCGCCGAGGTCCTCGCCAACTGGACCGGTATCCCGGTGTTCAAGCTCACCGAGGAGGAGACCACGCGGCTGCTCCGCATGGAGGAGGAGCTGCACAAGCGGATCATCGGCCAGGAGGACGCCGTCAAGGCGGTGTCCCAGGCGATCCGGCGTACCCGCGCGGGCCTCAAGGACCCGAAGCGTCCGTCGGGCTCGTTCATCTTCGCCGGGCCGTCCGGTGTCGGTAAGACCGAGCTGTCCAAGGCGCTGGCGAACTTCCTGTTCGGCGAGGACGACGCGCTCATCCAGATCGACATGGGTGAGTTCCACGACCGCTACACCGCGTCGCGGCTCTTCGGCGCCCCGCCCGGATACGTGGGCTACGAGGAGGGCGGTCAGCTCACCGAGAAGGTGCGGCGCAAGCCGTTCTCGGTGGTCCTGTTCGACGAGATCGAGAAGGCCCACCAGGAGGTCTACAACACCCTCCTGCAGGTGCTGGAGGACGGAAGGCTGACCGACGGCCAGGGCCGGACGGTGGACTTCAAGAACACCGTCATCATCTTCACCTCGAACCTCGGCACCCAGGACATCTCGAAGGCCGTCGGCCTTGGGTTCGCGCAGAGCAACGACGAGGCGTCGAACTACGAGCGGATGAAGAACAAGGTCAACGACGAGCTGAAGAAGCACTTCCGCCCGGAGTTCCTCAACCGCATCGACGACATCATCGTCTTCCACCAGCTCACCGAGGAGCAGATCATCAGGATGGTCGACCTGATGATCACCCGGGTCGAGGCGGCGCTGGCCAACAAGGGCATGTCCATCGAGCTGACCCCGGCGGCGAAGAGCCTGCTCGCCCGTCGCGGCTTCGACCCCGTGCTGGGTGCCCGGCCGCTGCGCCGGACCATCCAGCGCGAGATCGAGGACCAGCTGTCGGAGAAGATCCTGTTCGGCGAGGTCGAGCCGGGTCAGATCGTCATCGTCGATGTCGAGGGCATCGACCCGGACGCCCCCGAGGGCTCCCGGGCCGCCGACGACAAGGCGCATTTCACCTTCCGCGGTGAGCCGCGCCCGGCCGTCACCGTCCCCGACGCACCGCCGGTCGACATGGCCGCCGGCAGCGGCGAGGAGTAAGCAACACCCGATGGGCCGGCCCGGACGATGTCCGGGCCGGCCCTTCGCGTCGCCCTCCCCGCGAGTCGCGGTATTTCCGTGCGCGAGTCGCGGTATTTCTGCGACCGAGTCGTGGGATTTCCGTGCCCCGCGTCACCGAGGCGGGACGAGAAAGCGCCGGTGCCGCCGCTACGACGACGTCCGGCGGCGAGCCAACCGCCGTGCCTGACCCTCACCCGCCTGTCGTGCACCAGGACGGAGCTCCCGCAGCCGAGCCGGTCCACAGCCAGCAGAAGGACACCCACGACAGCGGTCTCCGCGCGGGTGCACCGTCGAGCCTCGTTCTCAGGTCGGACGCCTGGTAGCGCAGGTGGGGTGATCGTGTCCGCACCGTTGTGCCTGCCGACGCAGCGTCCAGGCCGCCATCTCGGCGGGGGACTTCCGGGGTCCACGGCGTCCTCGGCGCCGCGCTCGCTCGGGGTACTTGCGCTTTGCCCTCCGGCCCGAACGACCGCAGCTGGGCCGGGACCAGCCGGGTTGTCGGTCACGGAGCTGGCGGCGAGGGCGAGCAGCACCGGGTCCTGTGCGACGGACCGGGCGGTTACGAGGTGGGCCCGCGTCGATGCCGAAGGAGCGAACGATCGCGTCCTCGGCAGACCTGCTCGCGACTCGCGCACGGAAATACCGCGACTCGCGCACGGAAATACCGCGACTCGCGGGGAGGGGCTAGGGGAGGGAGGTGGTGGTGCGGGCGGCGAGCACGGCGCGGCGCGGGTCGGACGCGGGAAGGACATGCAGGAGTTGTTCGGCGAGCTCCATATCGCCTGCGCCGTCGGCGGTCCGTGCCAGTGCCCACATGTCGCTGACATCTCCCTGGTGCAGCACGGCGTTGCGGATCGCGGCGGCGAGCTGTTCGCGTTCCTCGCGCACCGCGGGCGCCTCGGAGGACGGCAGCAGCGGGCCCCGGTAGAGTTCCGCCGCCTCGCGCAGCGCGCCCTCGGTGAGGGCGGAGCGAACTCGCACGAAATCGGCGTCGACGCGGGCGTGCAGCCGGTAGGGCTGGGTGTGGATCACGCTGGCCACGAGGGCGACCCGCAGCCGGTGCATCTCGGCCCGGACGGTGACGGCCTTACCGGCATCCCCGTAGAGGTCGGCGGCCAGTTCGTCGGCGGTGCGCCCCCGTGGGTGCAGGGCCAGGACGGTGAGCAGTTCGGCGTGCCGCTGGGTGAGCGGCACGCGGCGCCCGTCGAGGCGCGCCGCGGGACGCACCGCCCCGAGGAACGGCAGGGTCAGCACAGGCCGGTCACGGGTGCCCGGGCGGGGCAGGCGCAGCAGCCACCCCTCGGCGAGTGGTTCGAGCACGCCCTCCCCGCCCTCGGCGAGCCGGACCCGTTCACCGCCCTGTGGTAGCGCGATCCGGTCGGGCAGCCACCCGGCGGGTTGCGCCGCCAGGACCCGGCCCTGCGGGTTGAGCAGGGCGCCCGGCTCGCCGCGCAGCGCGATGAGATGCGACATGTTGCGCTGCCGCAACTGCTCGTCGCGGACGGAGAGCTGGGCGGCCAGGTGGTTCTCGGCCAACCGTGCGGCGGCGATGACCAGCGCGAACGTCGTCGGATGGAACGTCTGTAGCGGCCCGGTGACGTCAACGGCGCCGATCAGCTCGCCGGACTCGGGGTGGTGGATGGGGGCGGCCGCGCAGGTCCACCGGTGGTAGGCCCGCACGAGATGCTCGGCGGAGTGGATCTGCACCGCGCTGTCGGCGGCGAGCGCGGTGCCCATCGCGTTGGTGCCGATGCAGTCCTCGCTCCACCGGGTGCCCTCGACGAGCCCGACCCGCTCGGCGCGCTGCAGGACGTCACGATGACCCTCCCGCCAGAGGATGTGCCCGTGAACGTCGGTCACGATCATCATGTGCATGGCGTCGTCGGCGATGCCCAGGAGCGTGTCCCGCAGCACCGGCAGCACGGCGGCGAGCGGGTGCCGGCTGCGCATCTCCCCGAGCTCGCGCTGCCGATAGACCAGCGGCGGCCCGTCCAGTTCCGGATCGACCCGTGCGGCGAGCGAACGCCGCCAGGACGCGGACACGATCGGCCGCGGCTCGGCCGGGGCCTCGTCGCCGCTGAGCACCGCGTCCCGGACCTTGGCCAGCAGGCGGGCTCGCTCGACCGGATCGTTTGTCATATCCCTCACCGGACGTCAGGCGGACGGCGGAACCCCATCCTGATTCGTTCGTGGTAGTAAGGCAAGCCTGAGGCTGATTGGCGTCTGCGACCTGTCTGAACGGATAGGTTCGCACCTGCGGTGCAACGCCGCTGCAACCCCCGCATCCCTAGTGTCCCTGCCCACCTGCACCAACGAGGGGAAGGATGCACGATGGCCAGGTATGCGGCCCCGGGCGACGCCGGCAGCGTCGTCTCGTTCCGGTCCCGCTACGACCACTTCATCGGTGGCGAGTACGTCGCGCCGAAGAAGGGGCAGTACTTCGAGAACCCGACCCCGATCACCGGACAGACGTTCACCGAGGTCGCCCGGGGTACGGCCGAGGACGTCGAGGCCGCCCTCGACGCCGCGCACGCCGCCGCCCCGGCCTGGGGGAAGACGTCGCCCACCGAGCGGGCCAACATCCTCATCAAGATGGCCGACCGGATCGAGGCGAACCTGGAAAAGGTCGCCATCGCGGAGAGCTGGGAGAACGGCAAGGCCTGCCGGGAGACCCTGGCCGCGGACATCCCGCTCGCGATCGACCACCTGCGCTACTTCGCGGGCGCGATCCGCGCGCAGGAGGGCGGCATCTCGCAGATCGACGACAACACCGTCGCCTACCACTTCCACGAGCCGCTCGGCGTCGTCGGCCAGATCATTCCCTGGAACTTCCCGATCCTGATGGCGATCTGGAAGCTCGCCCCGGCGCTGGCCGCGGGCAACGCGATCGTGCTCAAGCCCGCCGAGCAGACCCCGGCGTCGATCCACGTGCTGCTGGAACTGGTCGCGGACCTGCTCCCGGCCGGGGTGCTCAACGTCGTCAACGGCTTCGGCGTGGAGGCCGGCAAGCCGCTCGCGCAGAACAAGCGCATCCGCAAGATCGCCTTCACCGGAGAGACCACCACCGGCCGGCTGATCATGCAGTACGCCAGCGAGAACTTGATCCCGGTCACCCTCGAGCTGGGCGGCAAGAGCCCGAACATCTTCTTCGACGACGTCGCCGCCCAGCAGGACGCCTTCTACGACAAGGCGCTCGAGGGCTTCGCGATGTTCGCTCTCAACCAGGGCGAGGTCTGCACCTGCCCGTCGCGGGCGCTGATCCAGGGCGGGATCTACGACGACTTCCTCGCCCAGGCCGTCAAGCGCACCGAGCAGATCAAGCAGGGGCACCCGCTCGACACCGAGACGATGATCGGTGCCCAGGCCTCCAACGACCAGCTCGAGAAGATCCTGTCCTACATCGACATCGGCCGGCAGGAGGGCGCGCGGATCCTCACCGGGGGTGAGCGCGCCGACCTCGGGGGCGAGCTGTCCGGCGGCTACTACATGCAGCCGACGATCTTCGAGGGCGACAACTCGATGCGGATCTTCCAGGAGGAGATCTTCGGTCCCGTGGTCTCGGTGACCCGGTTCGCCGACTACGACGACGCCATGAAGATCGCCAACGACACGCTCTACGGCCTCGCCGCCGCCGTGTGGTCGCGCGACGGCACCATCACCTACCGGGCCGGGCGCGACATCCAGGCGGGCCGGGTGTTCGTGAACAACTACCACACCTACCCGGCGCACGCGGCGTTCGGCGGCTACAAGCAGTCGGGCATCGGACGGGAGAACCACAAGATGATGCTCGAGCACTACCAGAACACGAAGAACCTGATGGTCAGCTACTCGCCGGACGCACTGGGATTCTTCTGATGGCCGAGCGGGTCGCGCTGACATCGGCGGCCGCCGAGCTCCTGCGGAAGCTGACCGCGGTGCACGGCCCGCTGATGTTCCACCAGTCCGGCGGGTGCTGCGACGGAAGCTCGCCGATGTGCTATCCAGCGGGGGAGTTCCGAACCGGCGACTCCGACGTCCACCTCGGCGACCTGGAGGTGGACGGGATCGACGCGGTTCCGTTCTGGATGTCCGCGGCGCAGTTCGAATACTGGAAACACACCCATCTCACCGTGGATGTGGTGGCCGGGCGGGGCAGCGGATTCTCGGTCGAGGCGCCCGAGGGCGTCCGGTTCCTGATCCGCTCCCGGTTGCTCAACACCTGACGCCGGGTCGGCGCGGGGGGCGTGGCGATGGCCGTCGGGGGTCGGTCATCGCCACGGCCGCTGGCTCAGCCGACCTCGTTCAGCCGCCCGGTCGCGACATCGAACACGAAGCCGCGGACCGCGTCCCGGTGCGGCAGGAACGGGTTGGCCATGATTCGGGCGATGGACTGGCGGACATCCGCGGCGGGATCCGGGAACGATTCGGCGGCCCACCCCGGTTTGATACCCGTGTCGTCCTGAATCGAGCGACGGAACTCGTCGTCGGTGAAGGTCAGCATGCCGCAGTCGCTGTGGTGAATCAGAATGATCTCGGTGGTGCCCAGCAGCCGCTGGCTGATCGCCAGCGAGCGAATCGTGTCCTCGGTGACGACGCCGCCGGCGTTGCGGATGACGTGCGCCTCGCCGTCGCCGAGTCCGAGCACCCGGTAGACGTCCAGCCGCGCATCCATGCAGGCCACGATCGCGACGTGTTTGCTGGGCGGCATCGGCAGCGGACCGGAGAAGGTTTCGGCGTATCGGGCGTTGTTGTCGAGCAGTTCATCAGTGACGGACATCGTTGTCTCCCTCGATAGGAACTGCCATCCCCGCGAGTCGCGGCAATTATGCGACCGAGTCGCGGTATTGACGAGTTCCAGCGAACCGCTAATGGAGGCGTTCGTCGAGGGCACGGAGCGCTTCGGCCGCCCGGGCGGCGATTTCGGCGCCCCGGCCGTGTCGTACCTCGGGCTCGTGCAGGTTGATCCGGACGAGCGCGCCCGACGAGGCGGAGGCGAGTTCGGCCTGCCGACGGACCGTGGGGACGGCGGTGCCGGCACCGATCTCGACCACGGTGAGCCGCCGACCCTCGGCGCGCAGCGACCGAAGCCACCGGGTGTGGCTATCCAGTTGCGCCTGGGTGCGGGCGGGATCCCAGGAAAGGTCCCCGAACATGAGGATGTTCGGCCTGGCCAGGCCGCCGCAGGCGGGGCAGGACGGCAGCGGGGCCGCCGCCCGCATCGTCACCGGATCGACCCGCGCCGAGACGCCGTCGGCCGGCCACACCGGCTGTCCGCAGTTGTCGAGACACTGCAGGTGGTGGATCGACCCGTGGCATTCGGCGACCACATCGGCGGCGAATCCGGCGCGGTGGAACTGGCCGTCGACGTTCGAGGTGAACACCCGCGCCGGCCACCGGCGCGCCCACGCCAGCAGCACCCCGAAGCCGTCGTGCGGCACCGTCGAGCGGTAGAGGTCGAGGCGGTGGCCGTAGAAGCCCCAGGCCAGTTCCGGGTCGTCGGCGAAATGCACCGGATCGGCCAGCTCCTCGAACCGCAGGCCCAGCGCCCGATACGGCGGGTAGGCGCGCCAGAATCCCTCGGGGCCGCGGAAGTCCGGCAGGCCCGAGTCGACGCCCATCCCGGCACCCGCGCAGACCAGCAGGGCGTCGGCGCCACGCAGCAGCTCGGCCGCGCGGTCGAGCTCGTTCAGGAGCCCGACGCGGTCGAGGACTGGATGACCTCGAACTCCAGGAGGGAGGACCCCGACGCCACCGGGCGGGCGCGCTCGCCGGAGTGTGCCTGCATGGCCGGGCCGGTCAGCCAGGCCTGGAAGTCCTCCTCGGTCTCCCAGTGCGTCACCACGAAGTAGCGGTTCTCGCCCTTGACCGGCCGCAGCAGCTCGAAGGAGATGAACCCCTTCTGGCCGTCGACGGCATGGAGCCGGTTGGCGAAGCGCTGCTCCAGCTCTGGGCCTGCGCCCTCGGGGACCTCGATAGCGTTGATCTTCACGACTGCCACGGGTTCAGGTTATCGGCTCTGCGGTTCCGGTTCGCGTGTCGACCAGCTCGACGCCGCTGACCCCGGCCCGCACCGGCCGGAACGGGTGGAGCAGCGCGAACGCCTCGGCCGGCCGTTCGTGCGCCAGCGTGCAGTGCGGAAGCCAGGCCCCGGGCAGGTAGGCGGCGACCGGGGCGCGCACCCGGCCGGCGAGTGCGTCGTGCACGGCGGCGTGGACGGCCAGCAGCTCGGCATCGACGATCGCGGCCAGCACGAGCTCGTCGTCGTGGCCCGCGATGGTGCCGAGCGTGGCCAGCCACAGCGCGGGCAGGGTCAGCACCCGCAGTTCGTCGATGAGGGCGGCGCGCGCGGCGGGCGGGATCGTGGCCGCCGCGGCGAACGTGACGGCCGGTCGGGCGGTGGGCGCCGGTATCCCGGCGGCGTGCAGTCGCTCCCGCAACGCCGTGAGCTCGGCCACGGCGTCGTCGTCGAGGCGGAACCGCACGGCGTGGCTCATCGCCTCGACCGGGTTGCATCGGCCCGGACCATCATCCGCCGCTCACGGGGCGCAGCCCAGCCTGAACCGGCCGTCGGCGAGCTGTTCGGCCAGCCCGTCGACGAGCAGCGAGTCCAGGCAGCGGTCGCGCTGGGCGGCATCGGACCAGACGGCGTCCAGGACGGCCTTCTCGACCGGCATCGAGGTGTCGCGCAGCACGTCGAGGAGTCTGCCGCGGACCTGCCGATCGGTGCCGGCGTAACCCTGCGGGGGCCGCCGTGGTCCGGTGTAGGCCGGGTGTCCGGCGGCGTGCCAGGCGCACGCCCCGCGGGCCGGGCAGACCCCGCACAGCGGGTTGCGGGCGGTGCAGATCACGGCCCCGAGCTCCATCAGCCCGGCACAGACCCGGGCGGCGGCCGGTTCGTCGGCGGGCAGCAGCGCCTCGACGTCGACGAGGTCGGCCTTGGTTCTGGCGGGTCCGGCGGCGCCGCGGCCGTGCACGGCGCGGGCAACGACCCGCCGGACGTTCGTATCCACGACCGGGCAGCGCCGCCGGTAGGCGAACGCGGCCACCGCCCGCGCGGTGTAGCTGCCCACCCCGGGCAGCGTCTCGAGAATATCCACATCGGACGGAACGACGTCGTCGTGCTCGGTGGCGATCACCCGTGCCGCCTCGTGCAGCCGCACGGCTCGGCGCGGGTAGCCGAGCTTCCCCCACGCGCGCAGCACATCGGCGCGCGATGCGGCGGCGAGTGCGGAGGGCAGCGGCCAGTCGGTCATCCAACGGGTCCAGACCGGCTCGACGCGAGCCACCGGGGTCTGCTGGAGCATGAACTCACTGACCATGACGCCCCACGGCGTGGTCCCGGCCCGGCGCCACGGCAGGTCCCGGGCCTGAGCGTCGAACCAGGGCAGGATGAGATCAGCCAGCGGGGGTACGGGCGGCGCCACGGTTGCTGATCGTGCCATCGCGGTGAATGATCATCCGGGGAGGGCGGCTCCCTCCTTCCGGGGGCGACATGCCGGTGCCATCCGCCACCTGCAGTAATCGCTGAGCTACGCTGAGTGACATGTGGGAGCCGGTGGGGCCGCTGCCCGCGTCCGTCTACTGGCGTCGACGCCTGGTCGCGCTCGGCTGCGTCATCGCGACGTTCGCCCTGGTCGGCGTGACGATAGCGGGCGCCACCGGGCCGGATGAGCCGGGCCACGCACCGGCTGTCCAGGCCGCGACCCTGGTCAGCGACGTTGCGCCGGTGACCGCCGCGCCGACCGTCGACCGGGTGGAGAATCCCCGGGACAGTCCCGGGCCCCCACCCGCCGAGCCCCCACCCGCCGAGTCCCCATCCGCAGCGCCCCCGCCGGCCGAGCCCCCACCCTGCACGAACGCCATGCTCACCGCGGGAGCCGAGATCGACCGCCCGGTTCACCGGGTCGGCGAGCGCCCGGTCCTGCGCGTCGTCATCACCAACATCAGCGACCGGCCCTGCATCCGCGACCTCGACGGAAAGCGGCTGGAGATCGTGGTCTGGAGCGGCGACGGGGTCGACCGGCTGTGGTCGAGCAACGACTGCGTCAACCCGGCTCGCGCCGATGTGCGAACCCTGGCCCCGGGCGAACCGGTGGCGTTCGCCGTCACCTGGGCGGGGCGCACGTCCTCCCCGGGCTGCGCAGAGCCGCGCCGGGCGGTCCCCGCGGGCGCATACCGCGTCATGACCCGCATCGATGACCTGATCAGCGCGCCCACCCCGTTCCTGCTGATCTGAGCGATCAGCCGGCGCGCAGCCCCCGTACGACGTGCGCGAGGTCGGCGACCTCCTGGACCCGCATCCCCATCGGCTTCACGTCGCTGCCGAGCGGCACCAGTGCCCGGGTGAAGCCGAGCCGGGCGGCCTCGGCGAGCCTGCGCCCGATCCCATTCACCCGGCGCACCTCGCCGGCCAGCCCGATCTCGCCGAGCGCGACCAGGTCGGGGGGCAGCGCCACATCGCGTTTGGCCGATACCACCGCGAGGGCCAGAGCCAGGTCGGCCGCGGGTTCCACGACTCGCATCCCGCCGACGGTCGCGGTGTAGACCTCGGCGTCGTACAGCTTGATCCCCACCCGCCGCTCCAGCACCGCGAGCAGCATGGCGACGCGAGCGCTGTCCAGGCCGCTCACCGCGCGCCGCGGGCTGGGGATGTTCTCGCCCGCGACCAGCGCCTGCACCTCGGCCAGCAGCGGACGACGTCCGTCCATCACCACGGTCACCGCGGTCCCGGGGACGGCCTCGTCGTGCGTGGTGCCGAAGCGGGCCAGGAACAGCCCCGAGGGGTCGGCGAGCCCGACGATGCCCTCGTCGCGCAACTCGAAGCAGCCGACCTCGTCGGCCGCGCCGAAGCGATTCTTCACCCCACGGACCATGCGCAGCGTCGAACTCCGGTCGCCCTCGAAGGACAGCACGACGTCGACGAGGTGTTCGAGCACCCGCGGGCCGGCGATGGATCCGTCCTTCGTGACGTGCCCGACCAGGATCACCGGCAGGGCGCGCTCCTTGGCCAGCGCCGTGAGTGCGACGGTGACCGCGCGGACCTGGGTGACCCCGCCGACGTTGCCGTCCGCCTCGGCGGTGGACATGGTCTGGATCGAGTCGACGATCAACAGGTCCGGGCGCAGCAGCTCCAGATGCCCGACGATCGCGCCGAGGTCGGACTCCGCCGCCAGGTACAGCCGGTCGTGCACCGCCCCGGTGCGCTCGGCGCGCAACCGCACCTGTCCGGCCGACTCCTCACCGGTGACATACAACACCGTGCCGCGTGCGGCGGCCTTGGCCGCGACGTCGAGCAGCAGGGTCGACTTGCCGACGCCCGGCTCTCCGGCCAGCAGGACCACCGAGCCGGGGACGAGACCGCCGCCGAGCACCCGATCGAGCTCGTCGACGCCGGTCCGGCGGGCCCGTGCCGCGTCGAGCTCGACCTCGGCGATCGGCCGGGCCGGGGTGCTGGGCGCGCCCGCCGCGACCCGCTTCGCCCGCGTGGCCGGGGTGACCTGCTCCTCGAGCGTTCCCCAGGCCTGACAGGAGGGGCAGCGCCCCACCCACTGCGCGACCTGGTGCCCGCACTCGGCGCAGCGGTACCCAGTGCGTGCGGTGCGGGGGCGTCCGGTCAGTGGCCGCCTCCGCCGCCGCTGCCCTCGGTCTGGCGGCCGGTCGCAGAGGCGTCGACCGGCAGGTCGACGGTCACGGCGCCGGCCCGCTCGAAGACCAGCACGATCGGGTAGTCCAGACCCGGGCTGACGTCGCGGGTGAGCCCGTCGAGGACGACGTCGATCTGGCGCGAGTTCGGCACCTTCGTCGCATCGCCGCCGGAAATGAGCGCCTGCTCTCCGGGAATCATCGTGTCCCCGGTCACCTGAACCGCGGTCGCGACCGGGCTGCTGGCGGACAGCAGTCGGTCGGCGGTGTCGGACTGGTTCGCGATGACGAGCGCCACCGGTGCCGCGCCCCCGCGCGGGTAGATGACCTTCCCGTGCTGGTGCTCGTCCGGGAAGGTGATCATGGCGTTGCGCACGGCGATATCGCCTGCCGTGACGTTCGCGCCGCTGACGGCGGGGGTCTGCCGGGCGGTCTGCGCGATCTGCCCGGCGCCGCATCCCGTCAGCCCCAGCGCTGCGATCGTGCCACCGATGACGAGGGCGAATCGGATCGGACGGAAGCGCTCAGTGCGGCTCACGGGTCGGACATCCTTCCTGCCGTCGCCCCCCTTGCCGGCGGGGTGCGGTGTCGCGGGGGTCGCCCGTTTCGCGGGGTGACCAGGCGGAAGCGTAACCGCGCCGGTCACGGGCCCGGCACGCGGTTCCCGTTGGCCGGCGGCCCGGTCCTGCCCGACGCACGTTTCGGGCCCGCTGTCAACCCCCTGACCTGCGACGACGAGCCACGTCGGGCCGCGGCTGTTTACGTGCCGTGTTAACCTGGATGCATCGAAAGGGGCAGAGGACACATGGTTTTCAAGGTCGGAGAGACCGTTGTCTACCCGCACCACGGTGCCGCTCTCATCGAGGCCATCGAAACCCGAACGATCAAGGGCGAGGAACGCAAGTATCTCGTCCTGAAGGTCGCGCAGGGGGATCTCACGGTGCGCGTACCCGCTGACAACGCCGAGGTCGTCGGCGTTCGAGACGTTGTGGGCCAGGAGGGTCTGGATCGGGTGTTCGAGGTGCTGCGCGCCCCGCACACCGAGGAGCCGACCAACTGGTCGAGGCGGTACAAGGCGAATCTGGAGAAGCTTGCCTCGGGTGATGTGAACAAGGTCGCCGAGGTGGTCCGCGACCTGTGGCGGCGAGAGAAGGACCGCGGGCTGTCCGCCGGTGAGAAGCGCATGCTGGCCAAGGCCCGGCAGATCCTGGTCAGCGAGCTGGCGCTGGCCGAGGGGACCGATGAGGAGCGCGCCGAGGTCCTGCTCGACGAAGTGCTCGCCACGGCCACTGCCTGACCTGCGATCTGTCCGTTCCGCCCCGAACCCCGCATGAGCGTCATCGCCGTCGTTCCCGCCGCCGGGTCGGGGCAGCGGCTCGGGGCCGGTGTCCCCAAGGCGTTCGTGCCGATCGACGGTGTCCCCATCCTGGTGCACGCCGTGACCGGCCTGCTCGCCTCGGGTGTGGTCGACCGGGTGCTGGTCGCCGTCCCGGCCGGCCAGGTGGAGGCCGCCCGGACGTTGCTCGACGGCCGTCCGGTCGGGGTGCTGGCCGGCGGGGCCGATCGGACCGAGTCGGTCCGATGCGCGCTCGACACGCTCGATGACCTCTCCGCCGGGATCGTCGTCGTCCATGATGCGGCGCGCCCGTTCGCGCCCCCCGGGCTGACCGCGGCCGTCGTCGACGCCGTTCGGTCGGGGCACCCGGCGGTGGTCCCGGCGCTGCCGCTCGCCGACACGGTCAAACAGGTCGATGGCGACGGCAGGGTGCAGGTCACCGTGGACCGTTCGACCTTGCGCACGATCCAAACCCCGCAGGGTTTCGACCTTGCGCTGCTGCGCCGGGCGCACCGGATCGCCGCCTCGACCGGGTCCGCGGCGACCGACGACGCGGGGCTGGTCGAGGCGCTGGGCGAACCCGTGCACACCGTGCCCGGCCATCCGGCGGCATTCAAGATCACCACAGCGTGGGACCGGGAGCTGGCGGAGCTGCTGGTCGCGAAGGGGGTTCGGTGAGGGTCGGCATCGGCACCGACGTGCACGCGATCGAGGCCGGCCGGCCGTGCTGGGTGGCCGGGCTGCTCTGGGACGGCGTCGATGGCTGTGCCGGGCACTCCGACGGCGACGTCGCCGCGCACGCCCTGTGCGACGCCCTGCTCTCCGCGGCGGGTCTCGGCGACGTCGGTGCGGTCTTCGGCACCGGCCGTCCGGAGCGGGCGGGCGCGAGCGGGGTGGCGCTGCTGGTCGAGGTGCGCGAGCTGCTCGCGGCGGAGGGCTGGACGGTGGGCAACGCCGCCGTCCAGGTCATCGGGATCGCCCCGAAGATCGGCCAGCGCCGCGCCGAGGCTCAGCGAGTGCTCTCCACGGCGGTCGGCGGCCCGGTGGCGGTGTCCGGGACGACGACCGACGGCCTCGGCCTGACCGGTCGCGGCGAGGGTCTCGCGGCGGTCGCGACGGCCCTGCTCCTGCCCGTCGGCTAGCGACCGCTACCGCGTCACCGCGTCGAGCCGGGCCTGGATCTCATCCGGAGTCAGGTCGAGGCGGCGGGCGGCGATCATCCAGTGGTGGCCGAACGGATCGGCCAGCCGTCCGCCGCGGTCGCCGTAGTCGTGGTCGGCGATCGGGAACACGACCCGCGCACCGGCCGCGAGCATCCGCTCGGCGACCGCGTCGGCGTCGTCGACCTCGAGCGTGAGGATCACCGGTGGGCCGTCCGAGCCCGGGGCGGGGTCGGCGTCGTCGGCGTCCTTCACGGCGAACCGCACCGGCCCGACCTGGAGCATCGCATGCACGACCCGGCCGTCCACGGTGTAGCGTTCGGTGATCTCCGCGCCCAGTGCGGCGGTGTAGAAGTCCAGGGCGGCGTCGCCCCCTTCGACGACGAGCCGGGGGTGGAACGAACGAATCTCGGGCATGGACCCAGCATCGCGCCGAGGGGTCCGGCTGTCTTGGACGAAACGGATCTGGGCCGACGGACCGGGCTGACCAGGGTGTCCGTACTCTGGAACGCGTGAGCCTGCGCCTGTTCGACACCGCAACCAGAAAGCAGCGGGACTTCGTTCCGCTGCGGGATGCGACTGTGTCGATGTACGTCTGTGGCGCGACGGTGCAGGGTCTGCCCCATATCGGCCACGTTCGCAGCGGGCTCAACTACGACGTGCTCCGCCGTTGGTTCACCCACCGGGGGTTCGACGTCACGCTGGTGCGCAACGTCACCGACATCGACGACAAGATTCTGCACAAGGCGGCCGAGGCGGGCCGGCCGTGGTGGGAGTGGGCCACCACCCACGAACGGGCGTTCGCCGCCGCCTACGACGCGCTGGGCTGCCTACCGCCGTCCATCGAGCCGCGCGCCACCGGGCATGTGCCGCAGATGATCGAGCTGATCGAGCGGCTCATCGACCGCGGCCACGCCTACCCGGCGGCCGGTGACGTCTACTTCGCGGTGCGCACGCTGCCCGAGTACGGGGCGCTGTCGCGGCAGAAGGTCGACGATGTCACGCAGGGTGAGGCCGAGTCCGGGGCCAAGCGCGATCCGGTCGACTTCACCCTGTGGAAGGCGGCCAAGCCTGGCGAGCCGTCCTGGGCGACGCCGTGGGGCCGGGGCAGACCGGGTTGGCATCTCGAGTGTTCGGCGATGGCGACCACCTACCTCGGCCCGGAGTTCGACATCCACGGCGGCGGGCTCGACCTCGTGTTCCCGCACCACGAGAACGAGCAGGCGCAGTCGCATGCGGCGGGCGACGGGTTCGCCCGCTACTGGCTGCACAACGCGTGGGTGACCATGGGCGGCGAGAAGATGTCCAAGTCCCTGGGCAACACGCTGTCCATCGAGGCGTTGCTGGGCCGGGTCCGCGGCGTGGAGCTGCGCTACTACCTCGTCGGCCCGCACTACCGGTCGGCGATCGAGTACTCCGACGCGGCGCTGACCGAGGCCGTCGCGGCGTACCGGCGCATCGAAGGCTTCGTGCACCGGGTTCGCGAGCGGGTGGGCGCGCCCGAGGCCGACGCCGAGGTGCCCGCCGAGTTCGCCGCCGCGATGGACGACGACCTGGGCACCCCCGGCGCGCTGGCCGTCGTCCACGGAGCGGTCCGGGAGGGCAACTCCGCGCTCGACTCCGGTGATCGCGGCGGCGCGGTGGCCGCCGCGGCGGCCGTCCGCGGGATGACCGCGGTGCTCGGGCTCGACCCGCTCGCGCCCAGGTGGTCCACCGTCGAGCGCACCGATGAGGCCGCGCTGAGTGCGCTGTCCGCGCTGGTCGAGGACCTTCTGGTCCGGCGCCAGGAGGCCAGGGCGGCGCGCGACTTCGCGACGGCCGACAAGCTGCGGGACCGGTTGATCGCGGCGGGCATCCTCGTCGAGGACAACCCGGACGGGCCGACCTGGTCCCTCAAGAACCTCTGACATCGACTCTCATCCCGCAGTGAGCGAGGGATACGCACATATGGCCGGCAACTCCAAACGGCGCGGTGCCCTGCGCAAGGAAGGCACCAAGAAGGGCCCGGTCGTCGGCTCGGGAGGGCAACGCCGCCGGGCGCTGCGGGGCAAGGGCCCAACCCCACCGGCCGAGATGAGACCCGGCCATCCGGCGGCCCGCCGTGCCGCCCGGGAGGCTGCACGCAAGCAGCAGGAGGGTGCCAAGGCCGCCGGATCGCGCCGACGCCCCGGTGACGGCGACACCCCGGAGACCGTGCTCGGCCGCAACCCGGTTGTCGAATGCCTGCGCGCCGGGGTGCCGGCGACCGCGCTGCACGTCGCGCTCGGCACCACAGCCGACGAGCGGATCGCCGAGGCAGTGCAGCTTGCCGCCGAGGCCGGGATCTCGATCCTCGAGGTGCCGCGGGGCGACCTGGACCGGATCGCGGGCGGTGCACTGCACCAGGGCCTCGCGCTGCAGGTGCCGCCGTACGGCTATGCCCATCCCGACGAGCTGCTCGAGGCCGCGGCGGCGTCGGGGCGATCCGCGCTCATCGCCGCGCTCGACGGCGTGACCGATCCGCGCAACCTGGGTGCGGTGGTGCGCTCGGTGGGGGCGTTCGGTGGACACGGCGTGGTCGTCCCGCAGCGGCGCGCCGCGGGGATGACCGCGGTCGCCTGGCGCACCTCCGCGGGTACCGCGGCCCGGGTTCCGGTGGCGCGCGCGACGAACCTGACCCGCACGCTGCGGGAGTACGCCTCGGCCGGACTGATGATCGCCGGGCTGGCCGCTGACGGCACGGTGTCGCTCGACGAGTTCGATCTCGCCGCCGACCCGCTGGTGCTGGTCGTGGGCTCGGAGGGGAAGGGCCTGTCCCGGTTGGTCCGCGAGACCTGTGATGTCACCGTCTCGATCCCGATGGCGGGCCCGGTGGAGTCGCTCAATGCGGCGGTGGCGACCGGGGTGGTGCTCGCCGAGGTCGCGCGCCGCCGCCGCAACGCCTGAGCGGAAAGCTCAGGCGCGGACGCGGGTTCGGCCGATGATCCGGCAGACGACGTAGCAGCCGAACGCGATCGCGGCCACGTAGCCCGACACCGGCAGCCCCGGCGCCAGCGACAGCACCGTGCCGCCGAGCAGCGCCAGTTCCGCGATGGCGATCGCCAGCACGCTGGCGGTCAGCGGGTTGGCCGTCACCTGGGCCGCGGCGGCACCCGGTGCGATCATCACCGACAGCACCAGGATGGCGCCGACGATCGGCACTGCGAGCGCCGTCGCCAGCCCGATGAGCACCGCGAAGACGACCGAGAGCAGTCGCACCGGCACCCCGCGGGCGAGGGCCACGTCGGGGTCGGTGCTGGCGAACAGCAGCGGCCGGTAGAGGATCGCCAGCACCAGCACGACGAGCGTTGCGACCACGCCGAGCACGGCCAGGTTCGTCGAGTCCACCGACACGATCGAGCCGGTCAGCAGCCCGAACTTGTTCGAGGCCCGGCCGCTGTAGAGCGCGAGCAGCAATACGCCGAGCCCGAGCCCGAACGCGAGCACGACGCCGATCACGGCGTCGCGTTCGCGCTGGCGCAGCCCCAGCAGCCCGAAGACGAACCCGGCAACGACCGCGCCCGCGACCGCGCCCGCGCCGACGCTGACGCCGGCCAGCAGCGCGGCGGCGCCGCCGGTGAAGGCGAGCTCGGCGGTGCCGTGGACGGCGAACGACATCCCGCGGGCCACGATCAGCGGTGCGAGCGCTCCGGCCACCAGTCCGAGCACCGTGCACGCGATCAGCGCGTTGTGCACGAACGGCAGCCCGAGCAGCTCGCGGGTGCCGTCGAAGCTGAAGATCCGGCCGAGGATCTCAGTCATGGCGCACC
This sequence comes from Pseudonocardia hispaniensis, assembly GCF_042658695.1. Taxonomy (NCBI): domain Bacteria; kingdom Bacillati; phylum Actinomycetota; class Actinomycetes; order Pseudonocardiales; family Pseudonocardiaceae; genus Pseudonocardia; species Pseudonocardia hispaniensis. The sequence goes on from NZ_JBHSQW010000011.1 coordinate 90,570, forward strand.
ACCTCGTGAACGATGGGCTCGGCGTCGCCGTGGTCGGGATGGCAGCTGGTGTCGGCGCCCACGACGACCAGCCGGTCCCGCACCCGAAGCACGTCGATCTCCGACCGGTAGAGCTCGGAGAGCACGGCGGAGGTCATCACCTCCTCGGTCCGGCCGATCCGGAACCGGCCGTCGACGAGGTAGAGCACCCGATCCACCAGCGTGAGGACGGGGTTGATCTCGTGGGTGACGAACAGGACCGCCGTCGACGCGGCGCGCCGCCGTGCGTCGATGAGCCGGGTGACGGTGTGCTGGTGGGCCGGGTCGAGCGAGAGCAGCGGCTCGTCGCACAGCAGCACCGAGGGGTCACCGACCAGCGCCTGCGCCACCCGCAGTCGCTGCTGCTCGCCGCCGGAGAGCCGGCCGATCGGGGCCTGGGCGTAGCCGGTGCCGCCGACGGCGGCGAGGGCGGCGTCGACCCGTTCCCGGCGCTTGCGGCGCGAGCGCAGGCCGAGGCCGAGCCGGTGCCCGTCGAGCCCGAGCCCGACCAGATCGCGCCCGCGCAGCGGCAGGTCCGGTTCGAGTGCCTTCTGCTGCGGGATGTAGCCGATATCGGGGCTGCCCCGCCGCGGCGGGCGGCCCGCGATGCGTACCTCTCCCGCGGACAGCGACAGGATCCCGAGCAACACCTTGACCAGCGTCGTCTTGCCCGAGCCGTTGGGTCCCAGCACGGCGACGAACTCGCCGGGCGCGATATCGAGATCGAGATCGCGCCACAGCGTGCGCGCGCCGAAGCTGAGCCGGGCGCCGCGCAGCGACACCGCGGGTGCGGCGGCCCCCGGCCGGAGATCGGCTGGTGGGGCGCTCTGGCTGGTCACGATTCCCATGGTGCCGACCTCATCCCGGTGCGCGTCAGGAGCGATCGACGGCACGTGAGAGCGCGTCGATCTGCCCACCCATCCAGCTGAGGTAGTCGGTCGTACCCTCGGGCAGCGTTTCGGTCACCTCGACGACGGGGACACCCGCGCGCACCGCCGCCTGCTTGACCTGGTCGGTCGTCGGGGTCTGGGTCTGCGCGTTGAGCAGCAGCGCGCGTACCGGGTCGCCGGTGAACAACGCGAGGGTCTGCTGCAGCACCGCGGCGGGCGGGTCGGTGTCGGTCTCGACGGCGTGCGCGAACTCCTCGGGGGTGGCATCGGTGAGCCCGGCGTCATGCAACAGCCAGCCCGGCACCGGTTCGGTGACCGCGACGCGTGCGCCGGGGTGGCTGGTACCGATCGCCGTGGCGCGCTCGAGCAACTCGCCGACCTGCGTGTTGAACCTCTCGGCGTTGGCGGTGAACTCCGCGGCGGACGCCGGGTCGAGGCGGGCGAGCTCGCCGGCGATCCGGCTCGCGACCGTCTGCATGGTGGGCAGGCTGTACCAGACGTGCTCGTTGAACTCGCCGTGGTCGTGTCCGTCGGCGTGGTCATGCCCGGGCTCGAGCGCGGGTTCGAGTCCGGACACCTCGACCGCGTCGATGACCGGGCGGTGACCGCCCGCGGAATTGACGATCTTGGACATGAAGTCGTCGTAGCCGCCGCCGTTGAGCACGACGAGCTGAGCCTGTGTGACGCTCGCCGCCTCGGCGGGAGTGGCCTCGTGCGAATGTGGATCGGCGGACGGGTCGTCGATGATCGAGGTGACGGTGACCCGGTTGCCGCCGACCGCGCGGACGATCGATCCGTAGACGTTGGTGGAGGCGACGACACGGACGGTCCCCACGTCCGCCGCGGGGGCACCGCCGGTGCCGGCGTCACCGGAGCCGCAGGCGGTCAGGGCCAGGGCGAGGGCAGCGAGACCGGCCGTCACGGTGCCGACGCGGAGGCGTCGCGGGAGGCGCAGGGACATGGAAGCTCCTGTATCAGTGGATGCGCATGTTTGTATTGATAACCATTATCTGTGCAACTCTATCGGGTCTCCGGTCACGATGCGCGTTGGTCGGGGGGCCCTTTCGCCTCGCGGATCGCCCGGTTAGGTTCGTGGAATGTCTGGGGCTCCGCATACCCGCAGGCCGGCAACGTTGGCCTCGCTCGCTGCGGAACTCGGCGTGTCCAGAACCACCGTGTCCAACGCCTACAACCGGCCCGACCAGCTCTCCGCCCCGCTGCGCGCCAGGGTGCTCGAGGCGGCGCGGAGGCTGGGTTATCCCGGTCCCGATCCGGTGGCGCGCTCGCTGCGCACCCGCCGGGCCGGTGCGGTCGGGCTGCTGCTCACCGAGGCCCTGTCCTACGCGTTCCGGGACCCGGTCGCCACTGGTTTCCTCGAGGGACTCGCCTTGGCCTGCGAACAGGCCGGCCAGGGCCTGCTGCTGGTCCCGGTGAGTCCCGAGCACGCCGATGTCACCGCAGTGCACCAGGCCGGCGTCGATGGCTTCGTCGTCTATTCCGTCCGCGAGGACGATCCGCATTTCCTCGCCGTGCTGCAACGGCCGGTGCCCACCGTGGTCTGCGACCAGCCGATCGGTGTCGAGGGCGTCGACCGGGTGGGGGTCGACGACCGTGCCGCGATGCTGGGCATGGCCCGGCACCTCACCGGGTTGGGCCACCGCCGGTTCGGGGTGTTGTGCATGCGGCTGACGGCGCATCGACACGACGGCCCCGCCGACGAGGCTCGCCAGGCCCAGACCAGCTATCCGGTGCAGCGCACCCGGCTGGCGGGGTTGCGCGACGGGTTCGCCGAGGTCGGGGTGACGTGGGCCGAGGTGCCGGTGCACGAACGTTTCGAGCACACGATCGACGCCGGGGCCGCCGCCGCGGCCGAACTGCTGGCTGCGCATCCGGACATCACGGCCCTGGTGTGCACCTCCGACATCCTCGCTCTCGGCGCATTGCGCTATGCCGTCCAGCACGGCCTCGGCGTCCCCGAGGAGCTGACGATCACCGGTTTCGACGGGGTCCCCGAGGCCGAGCGGGCCGGGCTCACGACCGTCCGGCAGCCGGTGCGGGACAAGGGGCAGGTCGCAGGGGAGCTACTGCTCGAACGCGGCGACCGCAGCAAGCCGCGTCAGGTGATTCTGCCCACCGAACTGGTGGTGGGCACGACGAGCAAGGCGCCACGCGCCCTGCATCGGTTCTTCTCCGGCTGGTGATCCGGGCGGTGCTCAGCGCAGCGCCCGGAGCCGGCGCAGCCGCTGCAGCAGCACCGCGACGTCCGGCGGCTCGGCCACCCGGTACCGGGCCAGGCTCGGCCCGTCGCCGACCTTGACCCCGACATCGCCGGGGCGCAACCGTGCGAACGCGGCCTCATCGGTGACGTCGTCGCCGACGAACAGGACCGCGCCCGCGTTGCTCCGCTCGCGCAACACGTCGAGCGCGCCGCCCTTGCTCACCTGCACCACGGCGAGGTCGATGACGGCCTTGCCCTCGGTTGGATGGATGCCGGGCCGGGCGGCGGGTCCGGCGCGCACCGCGTCGAGCACGCGCGCCCCGGTCGCGGGATCGGCGTTGCGCACGTGCACCGCGACCCCGGCGGGTTTGTGCTCGAGCGCGACGCCGGGGGCGCCGTTCACCAGCCGAGAAAGCTCCGCGATCAGCTCGGATCGCCGCCGCTTCTGGTCGTCGTCGAGAAACCCGCCGGGGTTGTCGGAGAACTCGCCGCCGTGGCTGCCGACCATCTGCACGGGTGCGGCGAGCCCCGAGACGGCGGCCAGGTCGGCGAGTCCGCGCCCGGAGACGAGCACCACCGTGGTGTGCGGCAGCGCGGCAAGCCCCTGGACGGCGCGAGCGCTCTCGGGCAGCGGCCGGGCGGCTGAGGGCCGGCTGACGATCGGGGCGAGCACGCCGTCGAAGTCGAGCGCGACGAGCAGTTCGGGCGTGGCGGCGAGCGTCTGCAGGGCGGCGTCGAGGTCCGGGGCCGGCCTGCGCTCAGTCATCACCGGCCTCCGCGGTCGGAACATCGGGCATGCCGAGTGCGGACAGGAACGACCGGGCCCAGCGGTCGACGTCGTTGGTGAGGACCTGGCGGCGCATCGCCCGCATCCGCCTGCGCAGGTCGGCGACCGGAGCGGTGAGCGCCGCGTGGAGAGCGTTCTTGACGCCGTCGGTGTCGTGTGGGTTGACCAGGAATGCCTGGGTGAGCTCGGCGGCCGCGCCGGCGAACTCGGAGAGCACGAGAGCGCCGCCGAAATCGTGCCGACAGGCGACGTACTCCTTGGCGACGAGGTTCATCCCGTCCCGTAAAGGTGTGACAAGCATCACGTCGGCGGCCACGAAGAACGCGACAAGGTCCTCGCGCGGCAGCGACTGGTGGAGGTAGTGCACGGCCGGATGCCCGACCCTCGCGAACTCGCCGTTGATACGCCCGACCGCGAGCTCGATGTCGTCGCGCATCCGCTGGTAGTGCTCCACCCGCTCGCGGCTGGGGGTGGCGAGCTGGATCATCACGGTGTCGTCGGCGCTGACCCGACCCTCGGCGAGCAGCTCGTGGAACGCGAGCAGCCGCACGTCGATGCCTTTGGTGTAGTCCAGCCGGTCGACCCCCAAGATGATCTTCTTCGGCTCGCCGAGGTCGGCGCGGATCTGGGCGGCGCGCTTCTGCACGGCCTCGCTGCGCGCGAGCCGGTCGAGCGCGGCGGAGTCGATGGAGATCGGGAAGGCGCCGAAGCGCACGGGGCGATCGTCGACCATGATCTCGTTGCGGCTGCGCCCCGGTGTGGCCTGCGCGAGGTTGGTCGCCAGCCAGCGGAAGTTCCGTGCGCCGCCGGGGGTGTGGAAGCCGACGAGGTCGGCGCCGAGCAGACCCTCGACGATCGCGCGGCGCCACGGGAGCTGCATGAACAGCTCGGTCGGCGGAAACGGGATGTGCAGGAAGAACCCGATCCGCAGGTCCGGCCGCAGCGTGCGCAGCGCAGCCGGCAGCAGCTGCAGCTGGTAGTCCTGCACCCAGATCGTGGCGCCCTCGGCGGCCACCTCGGCCGTCGCTCTGGCAAAGCGCTGGTTGACTCGGACGTAGGCCTGCCACCAGTGCCGGTGGAACGCGGGCGGTGCGACGACGTCGTGGTAGAGCGGCCAGAGCGTGCCGTTGGAGAAGCCCTCGTAGTACTCCTCGACCTCCTGGGCGGAGAGCCGGACCGGGTGCAGTTGCAGGCCGTCCTCGACGAGCGGTGCGACGTCGACGTCCGGCGTTCCCGGCCAGCCCACCCAGGCGCCGTCGCGGCTGCGCAACATCGGCTCGAGTGCGGTCACCAGCCCACCCGGACTGCGTTTCCACCGCTGGTCGCCGTCGGGCAGTTTCTCCAGGTCGACCGGAAGCCGGTTAGCCACCACAACGAAATCGGCGCCTGGCAGAGCCACGAATCCTCCTCGCGCCGCGGCCTTGGTCACCGGGGCCACGGATCCAACGAGTGAGCCTACTGCCGATCACCGTCCGGCGTCGGTTCCGCAGCGGTGGACCGGGTCCGTGGCTGGGTCATGAACTCGCCCAGGGCGACCCCCGCGGCCAGCGCCAGCCCGATGGCCATCGCGAGGGTGACCGTGACGAGCCCCTCGGCAAGGCCCTGCACCGCCAACTGGTAGAAGCCGCGATAGGCGGTGAGCCCGGGCAGCAGCGGGGTGATCCCGGCGAGCGTCACCATCACTGTCGGTATCCGCAGGTGGCGGTGCAGCAGCCCTGCGATGACCCCGATCCCGACCGCCGCGACGCCCGTCGCGGCCACCGGGCCGAAGCCGGCGAGCTGGGTCAGCGCGCCGTACGCGCCCCAGCCCGCGGCGCCCGTGAGGCCGGCGACCGGCAGCATGCGCAGCGGCGCGTACCCGGCGAGCGCGAAGGCAGCCGCCGCGACGGCCCCCGAGATCAGCGACGCGGTGAACCACCCGGCACTGACCCGGATGGCACCTGCCACCTCGAGCGTCACGCCGACCTGCAGGCCCAGCTTCAGACCGATGACCACACCGGTCAGCAGGCCCGCGGACAGCACCGCGATCTCGGCGGCCCGGCCCGCCGAGGTGACGTAGAAGCCGGAGACGGCGTCCTGGACGGTGCCGACGACCGACAGCCCGGACAGCAGCACCGTGATTCCGGCCGCGATGACCAGCGACGGACCGGTGCCCGCCGGGAAGGCCCCGGCGACCAGCAGCCCGACCGTCGCGAGCGTGGCCAGCAGGCCGCCGACGACCTGGCGGAAGAACGGGGGCAGGCCCCACCGGTTCAGCAGCCGCCCGGTCCGGTCGATGACGGCGGTGACGACGAACGCGATGAGCGCGGTGAGTGCGCCGCCGCCCAGCAGCACGGCGACGGACGCCGCCAGGCCCGCCCAGCCGACCGTTGCAACCCAGCGCGGGTAGGGGTGCCGTGCCTCGGTGACCGCGGAGAGCTCCTGGGCCGCGCCGCGCGCATCGAGCCGGCCCGCCTCGACCCCGGCGACGATCCGGAGGGCGGCGGCGAGCCGGGTGAGGTCGAGCGAGCGGTGACGCACCAGCCGCATGGACGTGACCGGCGGGGCGGCCATGCCGCGGTGGCAGCACATCGTGACCGAGGTGAACGTGATGTCCACGGCCACCGCCGAGAGCCCGCAGGCCGCGGCGAGCCGCAGCATCGTCGTGGTGACCTCGTCGACGCTCTCACCGCTGGACAGCAAGACCTCGCCGATGCGCATGCACAGGTCGAGGACCTCCTGGACCCGGGCGTCGTCGGGGACCTCGGGGCCGACGCTGAGCATCGGGACGGTCGACGGTCCCGCGGCGAGCAGCCGCCGGGCGTCGCGGCGCAACGCGCCGCGCAGCCGCCGGGTGAACCGGTCGGCGGGGGCGTCTCCGGCGACCACTCTCAGCCCGTGCGGTGCGGCCTACGACCGGGCCGGTCGATGATCGAGGAAGCCATGCCCGCCAGGGTAGAGACGCCGCCGGGCCCTGCGCGCTGCCGGGCCGTACACCAGGGCCATCGCGACTCGGCCACCCTTGATCGACGTTGCGGCCGCCGCAGCCGCGAAGTTCGCGGCTCCCGGCTCCCAAACGCCGATCATCGGTTCGGCGTCGATCGGGGATCCGGGAGGCCCCGGATCCCGGTCCGATGCTGTCGAGCCCGGACCCTCATGCCACTATGTACCTCGATCTCCGAGGCCGAGCATCGGACGGTGGCCGCTGCCGGGTCGTTCGGCCTCAGACCTCGCGAAGTGCAGGCGGGGTACGCCTCGCCGGTGTAGCTCAGTTGGTAGAGCAACCGCCTTGTAAGCGGTAGGTCGTCGGTTCGAGTCCGACCACCGGCTCCACAAGCCCCATGGGCACCGGCTCGCCCCCGGTGATCGTCGAAAGCGGGACATGCGCCGCACCCATGCGTCCCATGTCCCGTTCTCGTCGATCATGGACGTTCATCCGGGCCCGGATGGACGGCTCTCCGATCCGCCATGAGCGGGCAGAATCCGGCTGTGGCCCACCATGAGGGGAGCCGGTTCGGACGCCGGGCCACTGGACGAGCCGCATGGAGGCGTTGCGGTGCTTCGCGGTACGGGAGCGGCTGATCCGGCCGTGTGCCTCGTCGTCCCCTTCGGCGCGCTCCGTCGCCGGGCGGCCAGGCGGTGACCACCTACCGTTTCCGTCGCCTCAGCCGGGCGGACTTCCCCCTGCTCGCGGGCTGGCTCGCGCAACCGCACGTCCACCGCTGGTGGTACCACCAGAGCACGCCCGAGGCCGTCGAACACGACTTCGGCGGCGGTGTCGACGGCACGGAGCCGTGCGAGGACCTGATCGTCCACCGCGATGGCGAGCCGATCGGCCTGCTCCAGCGGTCCCGCATCGCCGACTATCCCGAGGAGTTCGCCGGGCTCGCCGCGATCACGACGGTGCCCGCCGGGGCCGTCACCATCGACTACCTCATCGGTGACCCGGAGCGGACCGGTCGCGGGATCGGCACCGAGATGATCCGCGCCGCCGTCGCCGAGACCTGGGAGGCCTATCCCGACGCCGCCACGATCATCGTCGCCGTGGTCGCCGCCAACACCGCCTCCTGGCGGGCGCTGGAACGCGCCGGGCTGCGTCGCGTCGCCGTGGGTGACCTGGAGCCGGACAACCCCGCGGACTCGCCGCTGCACTACATCTACCGGATCGACCGGGGCGACATCGAAGCCTGACTCGCCGGCCACCGGCGCGGGCCGCGCCGCCGGCCGGGTCCGCCTGGTCCACGGGCCGGTCGACTCCGCCGCGTTCGGACCCGACGAGATTCTGGCCGCCAAGGCCACGGCGCCGGCGTGGACATCGCTGTTCGCGCGGGCCGCCGCGGTGGTCACCGACGGCGGCACCCTCGCGGCCCACGCCTCACTGGTCGCCCGCGAGTACGGCATCCCCGCCGTCGTCGGCACGGGCGATGCCACCGCCAGGCTCCGCGCCGGAGACATGATCACCGTCGACGGCACCACCGGGATCGTCACCCCCGCCACCGGGCGCTGAGCTGTTCAGTAGCCGGTCGGCGACGGCGACGAAGCCCGCGAGGTCGGCCGGAGGAAGGTCGCCCAGCAGGGTGTGGGCGCTCTCGCGGCGGGCCGTGGCCATCCACCCCGCGGTGTCCCTGCCGCGCTCGGTGAGGGCGACCAGGGTGGCGCGCCGATCTGTGGGGTGCGGCCCGCGCCGCACCCAGTCCTGCTCCTCGAGGACGTCGACGAGCGCGGTGACGTGCCGCGGCGTGCACCGCAGGGCCGCGGCGAGCGCGCGTTGGACCATCGGCCGTCCGTGCTCGTGCAGCACCAGCAGCACCTCGGCACGGCCCGGGGTGAGTCCGCGCTCAGCCAGGGCCGCCTGCATGCCCTCGCCGATGCGCGCTGCCAACTCGAAGGCCTTGTCGAGGGCGACGAGGGGGTCAACCGGCACGAAAAAGAGATTACTACATCATAGATCAGCCCATTAGTGTATTAGATACATCATGTGTATGGTCCTGGTTGGCTTCGACGGAAGGACGACCATGAACGAGACGGTGCGGAGAACCACGACGCCCGCCGGTGATCCGGCCTGGTATGTCTCGAACTACGACACGGTGCGCAGCCTCTTGGCGGACCGACGGCTCGGCCGGACGCATGCCGACCCGGCGAACGCGTCCCACTACTCGAAGTCGGTGATCTTCGGGCGTCCGGAGCCGGCGTCTCCGACCGAGGTCGCCGACCACGCGCGAATGCGCAGGTTGCTGTCACCGTGGTTCTCCGCGCGCAGGCTGGCGGCGCTGCGCCCGCGGGTGCAGCAGCTGGTCGACGGGCTGCTGGACGAGCTGGCGGCAGGCATCCGGCCGGTGGACTTCCACGAGGTGGTGTCGTTCCCGCTGCCGGCGCTGGTGATCTGTGAGCTGCTCGGCGTCCCCTACACCGACCGCGAGGACTTCCGGCGCTGGTCGGACGAGGCCGCCGACATGGAGGACCAGGAGCGGTCGTTACGCGGGCTCGGCGCCCTGTGGCAGTACGTCTCCGGCCTGGTCGCCGTGAAGCTCGACGACCCTGGCGACGACGTGCTCTCGGCTCTCGTAGCCGCGCACCGGGCCGATCCGGACGCCTTCGGCCTCGACGACGTCGCTCAGCTCGGCGCGGGTCTGCTGTTCGCCGGGCACGAGACCACGGTCGCCGCGATCGACACCGGCGTGGTGCTGCTCGCGACCCACCCGCAGCAGCGGGATGCGTTGCGCCGCAACCCCGATCTCGGAGAAGCCGCGGTGGAGGAGATCCTGCGCGCCGCGTTGCCGGATCCGGTTCCGGTGCGCGCGTCCGGTACCACCGGCCTGGCGCGCTGGACGAACGCCGACGTCGAGATCGGGGGCACGACGATCCCGGCGGGTGAGCTGGTGCTACTCGGTCTGCAAGAGGCCAACGACAGTCCGCGCCTGGTGGGGGACAGCGGCGGCTTCGACGTGACCCGCCATCCGAACCCGCATCTGACGTTCGGGCACGGCCCCCATTTCTGCATTGGCGCACCGCTGGCGCGCCTGGAGCTTCGGGTGCTGTTCGCCGCCCTGCTCGATCGTTTCCCCACCCTCCGCCTCGCCGTACCGCCGGCGGATCTGCAGCCCCGCAACGAGTCGCTCACCGGCGGTCTCGCCGCGCTGCCCGTCACCTGGTGAACCCAGGGGCGCGGCGAGGCTGACCGCCCGGCTCACCGAACGTGTCGAGGGCGTGGTCGCCGTGGCCGACGGTGTCCGAATGACCTTCGTCGAGGTCAGTCCGTGGCGGTGGTGACGGTGCTGGCCTCCACGATGAGCCTGGCGACGTCGACCGCGGACCGGTACGGGTCCTCGGTGACCGACCCGCCCGCCCGAATCGTCCGCTCGGCGCCTTCCGCCAGCGAGTCGAGCATGGCGGCGAGGGGTTCGGCGAGCACCGGGCTCACGATCGGGACCCACCCGGCGAATGCCGGCACAGGGGGACGCGCTGCCCGCGCCGCGTCCTCGAACTGTCTCATCGGGTCCCGCAACCCGGCGGACATCGGATCACCCGTCGAGAGCGGTCGCCCTGCGGGGAACACGGTGCGCCTCGGCATCTCATCCAGAACGGTGGCACGTCCCGCATCGCCGCAGACGTCCGGTTCGCGCCGGTGTGGTGGCCCGTCGTCCGGAATCCGCCGCAGCGCCTCGGCGGCCCGGCGTAGCCATTCCGTGGCGCTCCACGTCTCCCGAGATGTCATATCCTGCTTGGTCATCCTCCTGACCTCTTTCCACCAAGGACGGGTCATCGAGGCTACGCGTCGACGAGGGGTGCCGCCCGCGATCCGACGGGGTGGGTCCACGATCCCCTGCCGAGGCGGGCGCGGTGTGCCGAGTATCGGCGGTACGAGCCCGAGGAGGTACCCAATGCCGTTCACCGACCGGGTGGATGCAGGCGAGCGGCTCGCCAAGAAGCTGCGGCGGTGGCGCGGGGAGAACGTCGTGGTGCTCGGCCTTCCCCGGGGCGGGGTGCCCGTGGCGTTCCAGGTCGCGCAGGGGTTGCAGGCCCCGCTCGACGTGATCGTGGTGCGCAAGCTGGGGGTTCCGTTCCAGCCCGAGCTCGCGATGGGCGCCATCGGCGAGGGCGAGGTGCTGGTGCGCAACGAACGCGTGCTGCGAACGGCGCACATCAGCGACGCCGAACTCGCCGAGGTCGAGCAACGGGAGCGGGCGGAGCTCGACCGGCGCGCCCGGCGGTTCCGCGGTGACCGGCCCGGGCTGGGACTGGCCGGCCGGAGCGTGATCGTCGTCGATGACGGGATCGCCACCGGCTCGACCGCCGCCGCCGCGTGCCAGGTGGTCAAGGCCAGGGGCGCGGCGCGCGTCGTACTGGCGGTGCCGGTGTGCGCCAGGGAAAGTGCCGCTCGGCTCCGCGACGAGGTCGACGAGCTGGTGTGTCTCGAAACCCCCGCCCGGTTCGGCGCCGTCGGCCAGTTCTACGAACGTTTCGGGCAGACGTCCGACCACGAGGTCATCGCGCTGCTGCAACGCTCCGAACGGGGCGTCCAGGCACCGCGCGCCGCCCCGACCGACGACGACGATCCGCCGCTGCGCGACGACGAGATCGAGATGGGTGTGGGCACCGTGCGGCTGCCGGGGCAGCTCGTCGTACCGGTGGACAGCCGGGGAATCGTCGTGTTCGCGCACGGCAGCGGCAGCAGCAGGCACAGCCCCCGCAACCGGTACGTCGCGCGCGTCCTGCAGGGTGCGGGCCTCGCGACGCTGCTGGTCGATCTGCTGACCGAGCGCGAGGAGACGAGCCGCGCCGTCGTGTTCGACGTCGAGCTGCTGGCGGGACGGCTGGCCGAGATCACGGAGTGGGCGCGCCGTGAGCCGGAGTGCCGCGACCTGCCTGCCTGCTACTTCGGTGCCAGCACCGGTGCGGCGGCGGCGCTGTGGGCCGCCGCCGCACCGGACGCCGAGATCGCCGCGGTCGTGTCCCGCGGCGGCAGGCCCGACCTGGCCGCCCCGCGGCTGGGCGACATCCGTGTTCCGACCCTGCTCATCGTCGGCGGCCGCGACGAGATCGTCCTCGATCTGAATCGGCAGGCGCAGGCCAGATTGCGCTGCGCGAACCGGCTCGCCGTCGTCCCCGGTGCAACGCATCTGTTCGAACAGGCCGGGGCGCTCGAACAGGTTGCGGCACTGGCCCGGGACTGGTTCATCGACCACGTCGGCGCGGTACCGCATCCCGGCGGTCGAGGCAGCTGATGCCCGGCGAACCGATCACCGTCGTTCTGTGCGGCGACGTGATGCTCGGCCGCGGGGTGGACCAGATCCTGCCGCATCCGGGCCGGCCCGCGGTGCGGGAGCGCTACGTGACGGACGCGCGCTGCTATGTCGACCTGGCTGAATCGGCGAATGGTCCCATTCCACGCCCGGTTCCCTTCGCATGGCCGTGGGGGGACGCGATCGGGATGCTCGACGGGATCGCCCCCGACGTGCGCGTGATCAATCTCGAAACCGGCATCACCCGCAGCCGTCGGTTCGCCCCGGGCAAGGGCATTCACTACCGGATGAACCCGGCGAACATCCCCTGCCTCGCGCTGGCCCGGCCCGACGTCTGCGCGCTGGCGAACAACCACGTTCTGGACTTCGGCCGCCGCGGACTGGCGGACACCCTGGACGCCTTGGCCGGGGCCGGGTTGACGTCGGCGGGGGCGGGGCAGGGCGCCACGCAGGCCTGGCTGCCCGCTGCTGTCCCGGTCGACGGCCGCGCGCGGGTGCTGGTGTTCTCGATGGGAACGGCGTCCAGCGGCATCCCGGCGAGCTGGTCGGCGGTCGGGCGGCGGCCGGGCGTGGCATTCCTGCGCGAGCTCTCCGACGCCGCGGCTGACCAGGTGCTCGGGCGGGTGCGGCAGCACCGAACGCCCCGCGATATCGCCGTCGTGTCCATCCACTGGGGATCCAACTGGGGTTACGACGTCTCCCGGGAGCAGGTCCGTTTCGCCCACCGGTTGGTCGACGGCGGGGTCGACCTCGTGCACGGGCATTCCTCGCACCATCCCCGCCCGATCGAGGTCTACCGCGACAAGCTGATCCTCTACGGCTGCGGTGACTTCATCGACGACTACGAGGGCATCGGGGGCTTTGCGGACTACCGCGACGACCTGCGGCTGCTCTACGTCGCCGCCGTCGAGCCGGACACCGGGGTCCTGGTCCGGCTCCGGATGGCGCCCCTGCAGGCCCGGCGGATGCGGCTACGGCGGGCCGGGGTCGAGGACAGGAGGTGGCTGCGCGGCGTCCTGGACGCCATCAGCCGCGAGTTCGGTTCCGGAGTCGAGCTCGATGCCGACGGCATGCTCGTCCTGCACCGACCATGACATCCGTTGACGACGACGTCGCCGCCGACGGCGGCGACGTCGAGCGGCGTTCGTTTCAGAGATGAAGGTGAGCGGGCTCGCTGGTGATCTGCTCGATGTCGCCCGCGGCGACGTCCAGGAGGTGGTGGCTCAGCTCGGACAACGCTCGGGCCACCGCGATCTCGTCGCCGATCTCCGGCACGTTGCGGTCGGTCGGGTTGAGCCTCGCCAACCCGACACCGACCAGTTTGTCGGAATCACGGGCGAACAATCGGGCGACCGCCCGGGTACGGTTCTCGTGCTCGTCGATGTCGATGGTGACGGTCCATCGTTTTGCCACGGTCATGTCGCGCTCCTTCTGCGAAGAGCGGGGCCGGCGCACGCGTGCCGGGTGGTCGGCCCGGCCGCCCGACACGACGGTCGTGCTCAGGCCTTGGTTATCTTGATCTTGGTTGGTTCCGCCCCGGCGGAGGGCTCCACGACCGGGACCCGGATTTCGAGGATGCCGTCCTTGTACCTGGCGGTGATGTCGGACTCGGAAGCCCCTTCGGACAGGGGCAGGGTCCGACTGAGCACGCCGTGGCGCAGCTCGTGCCGGCGATATCCCGTTTCCTCGGTCTTCTCCTCGAAGTGTCGTTCGGCCCTGATCCGCAGGACACCGTCGCGGACGGTGATCTCGACGTCCTTGTCCGGGTCGATACCGGGCAGCTCGGCGCGAATCACCTGCGTGTTGCCGTCGCGGTACTCGTCGACCCGGATGAGATCTTCGCCCGGCCAGTCCCAGCCGAGCCCGAACGGACGGCGCATCGGCAGCGATCGCATCCACTCCTCGAAGACGCGGTCCATCCAGTTGAATCGGCGGGCGAGTTCGGAGCCGCGCTCGCGACGGGACATCATGCTCATACTCGTTGTCCTCCTCACCGTTGTGTGCCGATATCCGTGCCTGTCCACCGTGCTACGGACGCCGGCATCCGGGCAGGGCCCTTGGTCCCCCACCCCGGCCGAGCTGCGCGGCCAGCCGGGCGCCCCACTCTCGGGCTCGCGCGAGCTCGCCGTCGAGCAGTGGGCCCGGGGTGCCGCGGACCCAGAACGTCGTCGCCGGATCGAGGGCGGTGAAACCGCGCTTGCGCAGCCGCGACCGGGCCCGCCGTGCTGCCGACCCGGGGATCCGGGGCCGCGATACCCGGGTGTCGAAACAGGCTGCGGCCGCACCCGGCCGTCCCGCAGGCAGTTGGTCGAGCCACTCCCGCAGCCCGATGCCGGTGGCGGTCTCGGCCCCGCGGGCCTGCTGGGCCGCATCCGCCCTGGTGGCCGGCCTGCTCAGCCCGAACGCGTGCGTCGGGCCGCCCACCACCAGCAGGTCGACGTCGGCGTCGACGGCCGATGGTGCGTCGGTGACCTCGCTGATGTCCACCGCCAGCTGGTTCGACAGACCCTCCGCGATGGCCTCGGCAATCCGTTTCGTGTTGCCGAAATAGGACTCGAAGACGACCAGTGCATGCACCGCACTCACCTCCAGGTGACGCTGATTCCCCCGATGGTCGGCCCGCCAACCGGACTGGAGCAGGGGCCTACGCCCGCATTCGTCCGGGCCGGCGGTCCCGCCGACGCGCGCGGCCACCCACGTGATGGTCTCGGTGACCGCATTGTGGAGCCATAACGTGATCGCAGGCCGATCCCAGAGCGCGTTATGGAGCCATAACGTTGTCGGGAGCCGCCTCTGCTGCCGACGCTCCTCGGCCACCGCAGACGGGCCGAGGCGGTCCGGACGCTGTCGCAGCTGCGCGTCGGCTACCGGTGTAGTGCGCCGTCGGCGACCCGGCCGACGACGCCGAGCCGCGCGCCTGGCTCGCCCGCATTGGAGCGGCCGGCGGCCGACCGAGGTGTCTCTGCGGTTCGCAACGGAGGTGTATGCGGCCGCTTCGATAAAAGGTCTATTGACTCGTTAATTAGACTTCCTGCATGACGTGTGAGAGGAGAGAGCCGTGAGTCGGCTTCGCGTTCTGGTGACTGGCGGGAGTCAGGGCATCGGGCTGGGCATCGCTGCGGTCTTCGCCCGGCAGGGCGCCAGGGTGGTCATCAGCGGCCGGGACGAGACGCGGCTCGACCGGGCCCGCCACGAGCTGTCGGTCAAGGGCCTGCCCGTCGAGGTGTGCGTCGGCGACGTGGCCAGCAAGCAGGGGTGCGAGCGGATGGCCGCCCGCGCCGTGGAGCTGCTCGGCGGCCTGGACGTCCTGTGCGCCAATGCCGGGATCTACCCCGAGGTTGGCCTGCCGGAGCTGTCCGAGGACGACGTGGACGCGATGTTCGCGACGAACCTCAAGGGGACGATCTTCAGCGTCCAGGCCTGCCTGGAGGCCCTCGCCGAGTCGCGTCGGGGACGTATCGTGGTCACCTCCTCGATCACGGGACCGGCCACCGGTTTTCCCGGTCTGAGTCATTACGGGGCCAGCAAGGCCGCGCAGCTGGGCTTCGTGCGTTCGGCGGCACTCGAGCTTGCCCCGCACGGGATCACCATCAACGCGGTGCTGCCCGGCAGCATCCGCACCGAGGGCCTCGACGGGCTCGGGGCGGACACGATCGCCGCCATGGAGCGGTGCATCCCGCAGCGGCGGCTCGGCTCGGTCGAGGACATCGGCTACGCCGCGGCCTATTTCGCCAGCGACGGTGCCGGCTTCGTGACCGGCCAGACCCTGGTTGTCGACGGCGGCCAGACCCTGCCCGAGCTCCCGCTGCACGACCACTGAACGACGGGCCTCGCGGCGGACGAACGGCAGATCCCGTCGACCGCTGCGGGGCTCGTCCGCATCCCCCTCGTCAGAACACCGTCCAGCCCGCCAGCCGGGAGAACTCCTCGAGCGCCGCGATACCGCCGACCGGATTGCCATCGACCCCGAGCGGGGGGCTCCAGACGCACACTGTCCCGACCCCGGGCAGGACGGCCACGATGCCGCCGCCGATGCCGCTCTTGGCGGGCAGGCCGATCCGATAGGCGATCTCGGCGGCGGCGCCGTACATCCCGGAGATGAGGAGAACGGCGTTGACCCGGCGGGACATCGAGGGGTCCAGGGGGCCTGCGGCACGATTCCGTTCGGCGAGGAACAGCGCCGATGCGGCGACGGTGCGCGCCGAAGCCGCGATGGCGCACTGGGCGAAGTACTGGTCGAGCACCTCATCGATCGGGTTCTGCAGACGCCGATGCTCGGCCAGGACATGCGCGATGGCGTGGTTGCGGTGATCCGCGTGTGCCTCCGACGCCGCGACGTGACTGTCGGAGAGCACGCACTCCCCGGATGGTCCGGCGATGAGGTCCCGAGTGGCCTGCACGGCATCCCCGGTGCAGGACAGCAACCGGTCGGTGACGACGAGGGCGCCTGCGTTGACGAACGGGTTGCGGGGTTGTCCGGCCCGGAGCTCCAACTCGGCCACAGAGCCGTAACCCGCTTCGGTGGTCCCCCAGCCGACGTGGTCCCAGGCGAAGGGGTCTCGCGCCAGCAAGGCGCACAGAGAATAGAGCTTCGTTACGCTCTGTAGGGAGAACGGCTCATCCGCGTCGCCCACCGCCACCACATCACCGTGGACGGTCGCGACGACGAACGCGAACTTGGTGGGCGGTACCAAGCCGAGCGCCGGGACCTGAGCGGTCACTCGGCCGTCGGCCGCGGCGGCGCGCCCTCGGGAGACAGCTCGCTCGCTGTACTCCCGCAGGAGGCTGGGCCGAACCTCGTATGGGCTCTCGCCCGCTGCGGCGTACGGCCGAGTCAGGTTCATCGTGGTCCTTCGTCAACGAGTTCCCGTGCGGGTAGCTGGACACTATCGCACATATGGACTAAGCAATAGCCCATAGACGTCTCCCGGTGAGGAGTCGAGGGTGCACAGCACCGCTCCGGCCAGGGTCCGGGCGCGCTCTTCTACTGCATATGGTCTAGAGGTCTTGTCAATGGACCTTAAACTGCCTAGGCTCCCGCGTTACCCGACTGAAAGGTTGCACGCATGAGCATCACCGGAGCGACCGGCCAATCCGCCGAACCTAGATCATCGAGTCGGCTCAAATCCGGGGCGATCGGTCTCGTCGGAGTGGTCTTCATGGTCGTCGGGTTCTCCGCGCCAATCGCGGGAATGACGGCCAACCTGCCGGTCGCCGTAGGTTTCGGAAACGGCATCGGGGCTCCGGGCGGCTTCATGATCGCGACCGTGGTCCTGACGTTCTTCAGCATCGGGTTCGTTTCCCTGGCTCGGCACATCACGGCGGCGGGCGCGTTCTACACGTTCATCGCCAAGGGCTGGTCCAAGGTGCTCGGCCTTCCCGCCGGGATCATGAGTATGTGCACCTACATGCTCATGGAGGCCGGCCTCATCGGGTTGGTCTCGATGTACGCCAAGGGAACGATGAGCGCACAGTTGGGTATCGACCTGCCGTGGGAGATATACGCGCTGGTTGCCCTGGCCACCATCTCGCTGCTCTCCCATCGGGACATCTCGGTGGCGGCCAAGGTACTGGGCCTGGTGTTGATCCTCGAGGTGGCCTTGCTGCTCGCGATGGCCTTCGGTGTGCTCTTCTCCGGTGGTGGTCCCGACGGGATCCTCTGGACGTCCCTGAACCCTGCCACGGCGCTGAGCACCAACGGTGTGGCAGGCGGAGTCGTGGGATTGGGCCTGTTGATGGCATTCTGGTCGTGGGTGGGCTTCGAGTCGACCGCGATCTACGGTGAGGAGTCCAAGGACCCCAAGCGGATCATCCCACTGGCCACACTGATCGCGGTGGTCGGCATCGGCGTGTTCTACACCTTCATCTCGTGGACCGCCGTGTCCGGTAACGGGATCACGAACTCGGTGGCGATCGCCTCGGGGCCCAACCCGTTCGATTTGCTCTTCGTGCCGACCGGTACCTATTTGGGTAGCTGGGCGGTGACCCTGTTCGAATGGTTGCTGGTGGCGGGCTCGTTCGTCTGCGCGCTGGCCATCCACAACTCGGCGGCGCGCTACCTCTACGCCTTCGGGCGTGACGGACTGATGTGGTCGCGCCTTGGCCAGGCTCATCCCGTGCACGCCTCGCCCTGGGTCGCCTCGCTCACCCAGACCGTTTTTGCCGGGGTAGTGTTGCTGCTTTGTTCGGTGATGAAGGCCGATCCCTATGCGACCCTGTTCGTGCTGGTGGCGATTCTGGCCACCCTGTGCCTGCTGACCGTACAGGCGATCTGCTCCATTGCGGTCATCGTTCATTTCCACGTCTATAAGCGAGATCGAGAGACCGCGTCGTGGTGGCGGACCCTGCTGAGTCCGGCAATCGGCGGTCTGGGCATGCTCTTCGTCATCTACTTGATGATGTCGAATATGTCCGCGGCTGCCGGGGAGGCATCGGAGACACTGTTCTTCAAGCTGATTCCATGGATCGTGGTGGGCTTGCTGGTGGGCTCCATCGCGACGGCGCTCTACTGGCGCAAGAGCCGTCCCGATCTCTATGCGCGAATCGGCAGCACCGTCTTCGAGGAAGGCGCATAGGCGATCGCTCTCTCGTCAAGAAGGGATCTGGGGTTGGAACACCTCGAGGTGTTCCAACCCCTGGGAGGCTCTGGCTTGAGCGGTCAGCGCTTGAGCCAGGCCTCCACGGTCACTCGGGTACCGGAGATGTGCTCCTCCATGATCGAGGCAGCGAGATCCCCGTCCTTGACCTCGATGGCATCCACGAGCGCCTCATGTTGATCATTCGCATTGGGCTCGAGACGGCCGAAGAGCGAGCCAACCGGCATCCACATCTTCCCTCTGGCATCCGCCACGGCCTCGGCCAGATGGCTGTTGCGAGAGGCCTCGGCGATGCCGAGATGGAACGCGGAGTCGAGCGCCTGAAACTCACTGACCAACTGCGGTTTCTGCTCGGTCAGGCTGAGGCGCAGGACCCGGTCCATGCTGTTGGAGATCTTGCGCAACCGCTTCACGTCGGCGACGAGTCGCCGCTCGGCGGCCAGCCGAGCGGCGCCGGCCTCGACGATCGTGCGGTAGTCGAAGGCGTCACGCAGGGCGGCCCGGTTCTGGCGCAGGCGCGCGCGCTCCTGCACGGGGTCGTACTTCCGCTCCTGGACGATGAAGCCGCCACCGCGCCCGCGCCGGACCGAGATGAGCCCATCCCGCTCTAGGACCGCGATGGCGGCCCGGACCGTGGTGCGGGAAACCGAGAGCATCATGGCCAGGTCGCGCTCGGTGGGGAGTCGATCCCCGGGTCGGAACTGGCCCTGTTGCAGCGCGCGGCGCATCTGATCGACGACGAGCTCGTGGGCGGCGATCTGTCGCACCGGAACGAGGCTTGAACTCGAGGCCAATGAGGCACGCTCCTTCCGTAGATGGCAACGCTACCGCACCCCGGATGACTGGAGGTCGTGACGTCCTGTTGGGGGATCAAAGGTTGGACCTGTTCGGTGGCCATGGGTTAAAGACCTAATCCATTGACCTTTAGGACTTTCTCGGGTAGAACGATGGCTCCGCCGACCAGCAGCTCAGCAGAGGGAGCGAAGTGACCCGCAAAGTCATCGTCACCGGAGGCGCCGGAACCATCGGCAGGGCCATCTGCCAACGTCTGTTGCGCAGCGGTCTCGAGCCGGTCGCGGCCGATCTCGCCGATGCCGGTTCCGAGCAGCCGCACTCCGCCGAGGAGGCCCCATGGACTGCCTTCGTCGACATGGACGTCACCTCTCGGGCGAGTATCGAGGCCGCGGTGGCGAAGGCGCTCAAGCCGGGGGAGCAGCTAGCCGGCCTGGTCAACTGCGCCGGGGTTCTGCGGGACTCCTTCCTCGGTGAGCTCTCCGAGGACAACCTCGACCTGATGTTCCAGGTCAACATCGCCGGCATGGCCCGGGTGGTGGAGGTGACCGCCCCTCGCATCCGCGACCACGGCTCGATCGTCAACATCGGCTCCCTGACCGGGCATTTCGGGCGCTTCGAGGGAGCCTCGGTATACGGCGCCACGAAGGCCGGTATCGCGGCTTATACGCGCTACCTGGCCTCGGAGCTGGCGCCGCGCAAGATCCGGGTCAACAACGTGGCTCCCGGGGTGATCCGGGCTCCGATGAGCCCGTCGATGGCCCGGGTGTCCGGCGGTGAGGACGCCTCCGCGCAACACGCCATGCTCAAGCGGATCGGGGAGCCGGAAGAGGTTGCCGAGGTGGTCGAGTTCTTTCTCTCCGACCGGTCGTCCTTCGTGACCGCGCAGACGCTCCTGGTGGACGGTGGTGTGGTGGCGTGGTGAGCCAATCCGGTCTGCTGTCCACGGCCCCGGGGACCGTGGCCGAAGCGAACGCCGAGGCCTTCGCGCGACTCGACGCCGCCGACCCATGGGTCGTCGACGTCCGCCTGGCTCGGGACGCCATTCCGGGCTACACCGACCGCCTGGTACTGACCTCCGGTGCACCCATGCCGTGGACCTCGTATCAGGGCGGGCAGCGCGAGGCTTTGATCGGTGGCGCGCTCTTCGAGGGCCTGGCCGCCAGCCGGGAGGAGGCGATCGCCGGATTCGCCGACGGCAGCATCCAGATCGGGGCGTGCCATGACTACGGCGCCGTCGGTTCCTTGGCGGGCATCTACACCGCGTCGATGCCGGTCTTCGTGGTGGAGAACCGCTCCCACGGCAATGTCGGCTTCTGCAACTTCTACGAGGGCAAGGAGCCGCGCCGGCTCAACTACGGGTGCTACGACGAGGGCGTCCACCAGCGGCTCGAACACGTCAACAACGTGCTGGCCCCGGTCGTCGGCGAGGCGATCCGTCGTCAGGGCGGAGTGGCCCTCAAGCCGCTGATCGCCCGCGCCCTGCGGATGGGCGACGAGGTGCACAGTCGGAACGCGGCCGCCTCGGTGCTGTTCAACCGGGAGATCCTGCCCGCCGTGCTCGACATGGTCGGTGAAGGCTTCCCCGGCGTCCGCGACTCGATGCTGCATCTGGCCGAGAACGACTACTTCTTCCTGCGGCTGTCCATGGCTGCTGCCAAGGCCACCGCCGACGCGATGGTGGTGCCGGGCTCCACGCTGGTCTCGGCGATGGCCTTCAGCTGCCGCGGGTTTGCCATCAAGCTGGCCGGTCTCGGTGACCAGTGGTTCGAGGGGCCGCCGCCGATCCACCAGGGAAAGCTCTTCGCGGGCCACACCGACGATGAGATCACCTGGATGGGTGGGGAATCGCCCATTACCGAGACCATCGGCCTCGGCGGATTCGCGCAGGCCTGTGCCCTCTCCCTGCAGGACTACCAGGGCGGCTCCCCAGAGGTGATGATCGAGCGGAACATGGAGATGTACCGCATCACCCACGGGGAGAACTCGACATACCGGATCCCGCTGTTCGGCTTCCGCGGCACGCCCACCGCTGTGGACGCGCGGAAGGTGCTGGCCACCGGCATCCTCCCGGTGATGGATGTCGGCCTGGCCGGTCGTGATGGCGGCCAGATCGGCGCAGGGGTCATCCGCGCCCCGCGCGAGTGTTTCGAGATGGCCATGACCGCCTTCGAACAGCGCTACGGAGCGCAGTGACCATGGCCGACGCCACCATGACGCTCACCTTCGGGGGCCGCGCAGCCATCGTCACGGGTTCTGCTTCGGGGATCGGCGCCCAGGTTGCCAAGCTCCTGGTGGGCGCCGGGATCCGGACCCACTGTCTCGACCGGGCGGAGACGCCGCTCTTCGAGGGCGCCGACAAGGGTCTCCAGCAGGTGCATACCGTCGATATCGCCGACCTCGACGGGCTCACCCGCGCACTGGCCGGCGATCTTCACGACGTCGCCTACGTCGTCAACTGCGCCGGGATTCACTCCGACACCGGCTACGCCGGGGTCGGTCTCGCGGAATGGGACAGGCTGCTGAAGGTCAACCTGGTCGGCGCCTACAACGTCGTGGAGCTGGCGCGGCCCCATCTCGTCACGCAGCCCGTGGCCGCCGTCGTGAACGTGGCCTCGCTGGAGGCCCATCGGGTCATCGCACTGTCCAACCCAGACCCGACGCCCCACTATGCGGCCTCGAAGGCGGCGCTGGCGATGCTGACTCGCACCGCCGCGCGGGCGCTGGCTCCATCCGGGGTGCGGGTCAACAGCGTCTCTCCCGGGTTCGTGGCCACCCCGATGGCCAGCCAGCATGGTGATACCACCGCGCTGCCCCCGGCCTTGCAGGACCGGGTCCCTCTGGCGCGCTTCGCCCAGCCGGACGAGATCGCTCATGTCGTGGCATTCCTGCTCAGCGACCAGGCGGGCTACATCACCGGGTCTGACCTCGTCGTCGATGGAGGTTTCTCGCTGACATGACCGCCGACGGGGAGCAGACCACATCGCATGTCAGGTACGAGCCGTCCCTGGGCCGAGCCGCCCGCGTCGGGTCCTGGGACGAGCTGACCAAGGGCACCTTCCGCACGGCCCGCGATCTCCTCGCGGCGGGGGATCGGGAGGGCGCCGCGCAGCTGCTCGAGGTCTCGGTCCTGGAGGCGACGGAACTGCGTGACGTCTATGACCGCTGGCCGGCCAACTCGGCCGAATGGATCCGGGCCCAGGGCGCTACCGCTGAGCAGGTGACCGATGCCCTTGCCGATCTCGCAGCCAAGATCGGTCCGGAGGCGATGGCCGGGATCGCCGAGGCGTGGCCGCGCTTCGTGAACGCGGTCGAGCGAGCCGCAGATCTGTGCCGGAGCGGGGACGCGGGTGCGGACGAGGCGATCGAGGCCACCCGGGCGACGTGGCAGACCGTCCATGACCAGGCCGTCGATCGTCTCTCGGGCCTCATCGATGTGGCCGCGCGCCTGCTCGGGGAGTCCGCGGTGCCGCGGTTGTGGGACCACCTCATGAACGAGTGGTACGACCTGCACTGCGCCCGCTACGACGTGCGTAACCAGCGCTGGCCGATTTCGATAAACCAATTGATGATCGCCATCGTCGACGGCTTCCACGCCCATCTCAGTGGCGCCGACCGGCAGGGCGACATCGAGATGATCGAGGAGGCGGACCGGATCGGCTTCCGCTTCGCCCCCTGTGGCTCGGGAGGGCGCTCGCTCGATCCCCGGATCACCGACGGAAAGCCCCGAGCCGGTGCGCCGTATGAGTTCGCCGTGACCACCCAGGCGCATGACTGGGCGTGGAACAAGATCGGTATCTGTTCGTATTGTGTGCACTGCTGCCTGCTCAACGAAGTCGTCCCCATCGATCGCCTCGGCTACCCCACCCGGGTGATCGACGCGCCGACGTGGCCGGCCAGCACGACGGACGCCTCGTGCACGTGGTGGATCTACCGCGATCCTTCGCTCGTCCCCGATTCCGTTTACCACCGGGTAGGCAGGGATCCCGCACGCCGACCGAGCCCGATCCGAGGAGATGGTGATGGCTGATCTCAGCCCAGTGGCGCTCACCCAACTGGAGATCCCGGACTACGACCACGGCCTCAGGGGCAAGGTTCTCAACGCCCGTAAACTGTCTCCGGGATCGTCGACGGCGTTCTGCACGATCGCCTACGGCCTCTCGCTGGCCGACGATGTCACCGACGTCTCCTTCAGCCGTATGGAGAACGGATATCCCGATGCTCGGGTCGTTCTCGACGAAAGCACGCGAGTCGATCTTCCCTGGCGAGGCCGTACCGAGGCCGTGATCGGTGATCTCGTCGACCGCGATGGGGAGCCCTTCGGCGCCTCACCACGATGGATGTTGAAGTCCCTGCTCGACCAGTACGCGGCACGGGGGCTGGTGCCCGTCCTCGGCTACGAGTACGAGGTGTGGATCTTCGAGGACAGCCCTGGGAGGTCGCGGGACTCCCTCGCCGCGATCCAGCCGTTCGGCCGGGTGGAAAGCGCGTACAGCCTGTCCAGGTCGGCGGGCGTTGCGAACCTCGCCGAGGAATTCGCCGCCCGGATGGAGGCGATCGGGGCGTCCATCGACGCCTTCCACTCCGAGCTCGGCCCGGGGTTCTTCGAATTCGCGCTGGCGCCCCAGCCGGCCATGGCCGCGGCCGACGGGGCCGCCCGCGCGCGCCAGTACCTGCGCGACCTGTGCGCTGAACGGGGACTGGCCGCATCGTTCATGGCCAAGCCGTATGGCGATCGGTCCGGCGCCGGTGGACACGTGCATTCGAGCCTGACCCGCGAGGGCCGGAACATCTTCGCCTCCGAGTCGGGGAACATGAGCGAGGAGGCGGCGCACTACGTGGCCGGCCTGGTGGACTCGCTCGGTGAGTTCTCGTTGATGTTCAACCCGTTCGTCAACTCCTTCAAGCGGCTCGACCCCGCGATGTGGGTGGCGACGGGTGCCTCGTGGGGTGAACCGTCCTGGGTCTGCGAGAGGCTGAGGTTCAGGCCACCGCACCCTGTTGGGCGATGGCCGTAGCGTACAGCATTTCCCGTTCGATCGGGGGCATGTAGT
>NZ_JBHSQW010000012.1:0-14868 GCF_042658695.1 Pseudonocardia hispaniensis
GGCCTGCCGCCGCGGAATCCTGGTTACGCGCCCGTTGCCTGCCGACATCCGATCCGATCGCAGCCCGCAGAGCCAGTGCCATTGGCGCAGTATGGAGTCTGTGTATCGACTTCACAAGAACCATCGCCGTGAATTAGCTTTGCATCGTGGCCCCTGACACGACCGTGAATTCGGGCGACATCGCCCGCCTCGGTGGAGTCAGCCGGGCCGCAGTGAGTAATTGGCGCCGCCGCTATCCGGACTTTCCGCAGCCAGTGGGTGGTACCCCATCGAGTCCGAGGTTCTCGCTGCGCGACGTCGAGGTGTGGCTGCGGCGCAACGGCAGGACGTATACGGTCTCTGCCGCCGATCAGGTCTGGCAACGGCTGCGCGCCGAGGGCGGCGATCTCGGGCTCGGTCATGTCGTTGCCCGAGCGGGGGCGCTGCTGGTCTGGTTGCGCGAGGGCGACGGTTCACCCCTGGTTGCCGGTGTGGCCGAGCGGACCGACGCGTCGTTCGTCGAACTCGTCGAGGAGCTCGCCGAGCGGCACGGGCATGCGGGCGCCTTCGAACTGCTGCACGGGCGCTACCTCGAGACACATGGGCGGCTGCTCGGTGCCACGAGCTCCGCGGTCGCCGACCTCATGATCAGGTTGGCGGATGCGCCGGATGGCAGCCTTCTCGACCCGGCCTGCGGCACCGGCGGCCTGCTGCTCGGGTCCACGGCGCGCCGGGTGTTCGGCCAGGACGCCGCCGCCGACAGTGCAGGAATCGCGGCGGCGCGGCTGCGACTGCACGGCCGGACGGCCACCGTCCGGACCGGAGACTCGTTGCGGCACAACGCACTTGACGATATCCAGGCCGACGCCGTCGTCTGTGACCCGCCCTTTGGCGACCGGGACTGGGGCCAGCCCGGGCTGATCGCCGACCCACGGTGGATCCACGGTCTACCGCCGCGCGGCGAACCCGAACTGGCTTGGGTACAGCACTGTCTGGCGCACGCTCGACCAGGCGGACGAGTGGTGATCCGGATGCCGGCGGCCGCGGCGTCGCGCCGAGCCGGCCGCCGCATCCGCGCCAACCTGCTGCGCGACGGCGCGCTGCGCGCCGTGCTCGCGCTCGGCCCCGACGCCGATCTCTGGCTGTTGCGACGGCCGCGACCGGGTGACCCGACGCCCTCCCACGTGCTCCTGCGCGACGCGGATCAGTCCGACGACGTGTGGACCGAGATCGCGGCCGGGCACGGGGTCCGGATCGTCGACCTACTCGACGACGACGTCGACCTCGCCCCGGCCCGCCATGTTCGCCGGAGTGCGGTCGGGGTCATGGGACAGGGCTATGACGACGCGCTGGCGCGCCTTCGAGCGCTCGAACTCGCTCCGCCGGAGCTGCCGACCCTCGCCGTGCGCCGCGAGATGCGGACCACCCCGATCGGGCGGCTCGAACGGGCGGGCGTGGTCTCGATCCGGCGGTCGGCGGCGCACATGACCGTCGACAGCGGTGAGCTCACCGTGCTGACCGGCGAAGACCTGGCCCTTGGCCGGCCCGCATCCGGGCGGACCGTGCCCGAGGACCGGTTGGTTCGACTCGAGCCCGGTGACGTGGTCGCGGCACCGACGGGGATGGCCCGGGTCGTCGAGGCCCCGGCGGTCCTCGGCCCCGGCCTCGCCGCCTATCGCGTCGACCCCGCCCAGCTCGACGCCGAGTTCCTCGCGGGCGTGCTGCGCGCCGCGGGTCCGTGGAACCGCAGCGCGGGCCGCGCCGAACTGCGGCGGACCCGCGTCCCGCGGCTGCCGTTGACCGACCAGCAGGCCTACGGACGCGCATTCCGGGCGCTGCTTGTGCTGCAGGACACGGTGCGCGCGGCCACCGAGCAGGGCGACAGGCTCGCCCACCTGGGTCTCATCGGGCTGCTGGACGGGCTGCTCGGGGTGCCGTGACCCCGGCTCGTGGCGGCCGCCGAGCACCTGCCCAGCTCCGGGCCGCTGTCGGGGGCCCGCTAGGCTGCCGACGATGGTCCTCGACCATCGAGGCACAATGCGCCCTCGTAGCTCAGCTGGATAGAGCAAGAGCCTTCTAATCTCTAGGTCGCAGGTTCGAATCCTGCCGGGGGCACTACCTGGGACAACGCGGCCCACCGTACAGGCTCACCGCTTCCACAGCAAGGGAGCTGCCCGGTAGCCTGGAGCGGTGACTGCGCCCGTCGACACGGTTCGTGCCCTGCTGCCCGACTTTGGCCGGCACCTGATGGCGACGAATCGGGCACCGCAGACGATCCACCGCTACCTCGTCGACGTGGAGATCCTGGCCGACTATCTCGACACCGCGGGGCTGCCGACCCGACCGCGGGAACTCACCCGGGCCCACCTCGAGCAGTGGCTGGTGTACCTGGCGAACAAGCCCAGCCGACGCGGCGGCACGCTCGCCCCCGCGACCGTGGCCCGCACCTACCGCTCGGTCCAGCAGTTCTTCCGGTGGCTGACCGACGAAGAGGAGATCACCACCGACCCGTTCGCCAAGATGCGCCCGCCGGCCGTGCCCGAACAGCCGGTGCCGATCATCACCGAGGACGAGCTGCGGCGACTGCTCGACGCCTGCCGCGGCAACACCTTCGAGGCCCGCCGCGACAGCGCGATCATCCGGCTGTTCCTCGACACCGGCGTTCGGCTCGGCGAGCTCGCCGGCCTGCGCGTCGACGATCTTGACTTCGATCTTGACGTGGCGCGGGTGCTGGGCAAGGGCCGGCGGGAACGGGCGGCCCCGTTCGGGGTCAAGACCGGTGACGCGCTGCGCCGCTACCTGCGTAGCCGGGCCCAACATCCGCACGCCGAGCTGCCGGCGCTGTGGCTCGGCGGGCGCGGGACGATGACCTCGTCGGGAATCGCGCAGATGCTGCGCCGCCGCGGCGACGAGGCCGGCGTTCCCGGCCTGCACCCGCACCGGTTCCGCCACTCGTTCGCGCATCGCTGGCTGGCCAACGGCCACCAGGAGCAGGACCTTATGCGGCTGACCGGGTGGCGCAGCCGCGAGATGGTCGGACGCTACGCCGCGTCGGCGGCCGACGAGCGGGCCCGCGCCGCGCACCGCCGGGCCGGCCTCGGCGACCAGCTCTAGCAACGACGAAGGGGTGAGCCCCGCTCCGTCGTTCGTGCCGTTCGGAGACGACGACGCGGAGGCCCACCCCGTCCCGGGCGGGAACGACACCCGGGAAGCCCGTTATGGTGCCGGGGGCGTGACCACCGACACCGGGACCGCGGCCACGCCGGTGGCCGTCGCCGGCGTGGCCAGCAGGTACCCGAACCGGGCGGTGACCCGCATCGCGGACATGTCCTGCTGCAGCAGGTTGTAGACGATCTTCCCGGTGTCGTCCTGAATCACACCGGTGTTGAAGATCTCAAACCGGATGTCCTGGCGCGCCCCGATCAGCACCGAGTCCCAGTCCGCGACGATGGCTTCCGCGGCGGCCGGCGCCCAGTACACCGGGTTGGGCGCGAGCGGCAGCCCGGCCAGCGCCAGCGGGAACGGCCCGGCACCGACCGGGTTGGCCACGACCTCGCCCGTCCGCAGCCGTGCCGCGGTGTACTGCCAGCCCGGCCGCACGACCGCGGCGGTCGGGGCCCGTTCGGCGGCCACCGCCACCTGTTCCGCGGCCTCCAGGATCGACGCGGCCGGGTCCGCCGGGTCGTTGACCACGGTCTGCGTGGCCGTCGTGGCGCGCTGCACCAGCCCCGGCCCCCACGACATCGGCGCCTCCTCGCCGAACAGCACCGCCCGATCCAGCCGGCGCGCGAACGCCCGCCCGATCAGCGGCCGCAGCGCGGCCCACAGGTCGAACTCCGAGTCCTCCAACACCGGGTCCGGGACCGGCACGATGACCGCGATCTCTTCCGCGGTGAGCTGCTGGTTCTCCCACGCCGCGGCCGAGGTCGACTTGAGTCCGGTGTCCCCGTCGACCCAGTAGGCATCCGGCACCGAGGTCAGCACCGGCATGCGGCTGTCCCGGGTGCTGACCGGGACCCGGCGGCCCAGCTGCATCGCGGTGGACTGCTCGTTGATCACACCGGTGATCTGCTCGGCGATCTGGTCGGGCACGTCACCGGCGGCCCCGGAACGGTCCACGAGGCTGGAATATGGCATGGGGTTATTCCGATCACGAGACGACTGTTGGTCACCGGGGCTCGACCGTGCCGGTCGATCACCCGCGTCCCGTGTCGGGAAACGGCCACGTCCCGCGCTCGGCACCGTGTCGGTGCGGCCGCGGTGGACGCGTCGCCGACGACTCTACCCCGCCCGCCACGGGCGTAACGGCCACAAGGCATCTACCTGCACAAACACAATGTCACGATCCGGTGACCGGCTCAGCTTGATCTTTAACCTTCCGGGGTGCTGTGGGTGGTCGTCGTGGTGGCGTGTTTTCCCACGTCGTAGTGGGTGGATCGGTGTTGGTTGCGGGAGCCAAGTGGCCGTCCGGGGCCGGGTCTACTGGGTTTCGGTGCACCGGCCGGAAGGGTGGTCCTCGCCCGGAGGTGGCGAAACCCTCGTCGGACCCGGGTGGGGGTCAACCGGCCTGGCTCGGCGGGTTTCTCCCAGGGACGGCGCAGGTCGGCGGCCAGCGGTCGGGCCAGCCGCAGCTGGGTGTGCGCGGTGATGGTCAGCCAGGTCCAGCGGTCCGCCGCGGCGGGGGTGCGGATCTTCGGGACGGTCCAGCCCAGGGTCTGTTTGAGCAGCCTGAATGTGTGTTCGAGGTCGAACCGGCGCGGGAACGCCTGCCACCACCGGTCCACATCCGCCGCGCTCGCGCCGGTGACCGAGGACCACAACCACACCGGCTTCGGGTCGTGCTCACCGGGCAGACGCTGCACCTGCAGACGGAGCAGAGTGCCGGCGATGATCGGTAGCTCGCCCGGGTGGTCGGCCCAGACTCCGCGGTGGGTCAGCCGCGGGTAGAGCCCGTCCCAGGCGGTGGCGACCGCCCGGCCGTAACGGCTGGTCTCGGTCGTGGTGGTGCGTGCCGGTGCCCACCACGTGTCGGGGTCGGACAGGGCGAAGTCCGGGCCGTGCCGCGGCGGGCGCCCCGTCGCCGCGACCGTGCGCAGGGAGCGGGGGCCGCGCAGCACCCGATCCGAACGCAGCCGGCCCAGCAGCTCCACCGGTAGGTCCGCCAGCACGTAGGCCAGGCGGGTGATGTCGTAGCCGGCGTCAGCCACGATCAGGACCGGCAGGTCCCCTTCCTGCCACTGCCCGGCCGTGATCAGCCGGTCGACGACCTCACGCAGCTGAGCGGCGGTCACCGCGGTGGCGTCCTGGCCCGGGCGGATCCGGACCACGTCAAGCATCGCCACCCAGGAGGTGCGACCCGGTTCGAGGGCGGCAACGAACGAGTACGGCCAGCCCGGGATCAGCTGCGCGTTCCCCCTCCCCCGGCCGTAGACATGACAGAACAGCCGATCCGCGCTGGTCGGGGCATCAGAGCGCAGCCACGGCGACACACCCACAGCCAGAACGATCCGTCCGTCGGTGGCCCGGGGCAGCGGGAGCCCGGCCAACACCCGGCGCAGCCGTTGCGGCTCGACCTGTCCGCACGCCAGCGCGTCATACATCGCGCCGTGCCCGCGCCGGTGTTCGCCCACCAGCGTCAGTTCCGGAAGCGACCGGACCGGGCCATCCGCGCACAGGACCGCCTCGGTGAGCTCGAACAGTGCATCAGCCCGGGCCGTGCAGGACCTGTGGAACTCATGCCGGAACCGGCCGAGTTCACCCCGCCAGTCCAGAGTGTCGAGCACACCGCCGCCAGGACCATCCGCCACACTCATCACCGCGGCCATCGCCTTCGTCTTCGAGCTCCGTGAGAGGAACCCGAAGAGGATCAAGCGATGGCCGCGCCCATGCCCAGCCGACACGCCGCACCAGCAGCATCAACTCGATGTCAACAGCACACCAAGGTTAAACATCAAGTTAAACCTCCGACGACGCCTGTTACCGGGCGATGGACTGGCTGATCGAGGTCGCCCCGGAGCTGGAGCGCGAGGTGTTCTGGCAGGTCACAAGCCTGTTGGACGGTGAGGTCGACTTGCTGTTCTTCGACATCACCTCCACCTACTTCGAGATCGACGAGCCGGACCCGGCCGTGGCCCGCGACGAGCGCGGACACCGCAGCACCGAGGAGACCGCCAGCGCCGACACCGCCGGCGGTGCGCGGCAGGAGGACGGCGGCGTGGACGGTGAGCGAGACGGCGGCGTGCAGGACGGCGCGGGCCGGCGGGCGGGGTTCCGCAGCTTCGGGCACTCCAAGGACTCCCGCCCGGACCTGCCGCAGGTGGTGATCGGGATGGCGGTCACCCGGGACGGGATCCCGGTGCGGGTGTGGTGCTGGCCGGGCAACACCAGCGACTCGGCGTTGATCCGCCAAGCGCGCGGACCTGCGGGACTGGACCCTGGCCCGGATCGTGTGGGTGGCCGACCGCGGGTTCACCTCCACGGAGAACCGGCGCTACCTGCGCCGCGGGGGGCAGCACTACATCCTCGGCGAGCGGCTGCGGTCGGGATCGGCGGAGGCGGCCGCGGCGCTGTCCCGCCCGGGGCGCTACCAGCACGTGGCGGCGAACCTGCAGGTCAAAGAGGTCCGCCTCGCCGAGGACGAGCGGTTCGTGGTCTGCTACAACCCCGAGCAGGCCCTCCGCGACGCCGCGCTGCGCGAGGTCATGACCGGTCGGCTCACCGACCTGATCACCGACAGCGACGCGCCGAGCGCGACCAAGCGGGCCGAGCTGCGCGGGCGGATCTCCACCCTGCCCGGGCTCAACCGGTACCTGCGCGTGACCCCGGGCGGGCTGCTGCGCCTGGACAAGGCGAAGCTCAAGGCCGAGGCCAACCTCGACGGCAAGTATCTGCTGCGCTGCTCGGACCCCGCCCTGTCGGCGCAGGACATCGCGCTGGGCTACAAGCAGCTGCTCGAGGTCGAACGCGGCTGGCGGGACCTGAAGACCACCCTGGAGCTGCGCCCGGTCTACCACCGCCTGGAAGACCGCATCCGAGCCCACGTGCTGCTGTGCTGGCTCGCCCTGCTCCTCGTGCGGGTCGCCGAGAACACCACCGGCACGACCTGGACAAGTCTGCGCGAACAGCTGCAGCAACTGCACGTCGGGGTGTTCGAAGGCCCCGCCGGCCGGTTCCGGCAGCGCACCGAGCTCACCGCCACGCAGCGCGACATCCTCGACCAGCTCACGATCGCCCCACCCAAGAAGATCATCGAGCTCGCCGCCGCACCCGCCTGACCAGCCACAACACCGCCACCTAGACACACGCCTGTCTCGGCGGCGCGCACCTGTTTCCGCAGCTCAACCCCCACATTCGGGTGTCCAGCTCACACATCAGCTGCGGAACGCGGGTTTGGGTACCGCCGACTCGAGGACGTGGAACGATTCGGCTGTGCAGCGGCCTGCCGACCTTCGGCGGCGCGCATGCGCTCCGCGCGCGAGCGGGGATGAGGTCTTCCGGTCGGCGGCGTCGGCGCCGTCGCGCGGCCGGACACGGTCAACCGCTGCCCGTCCAGCAGGTCGGCAGGGGCTCACGGTCGCCACTGCGCCACGACGCGGCGCACCGGAAGCGGGAGCAGCAGGCCACGAGGTGCCCACGTGCGCAGATCGTCCTTGGCTGCGCGCACGCGGGAGGCGCGTACGCCGGGCCGGTACAACCCGTCGATGAACAGGTCGCACTCCTCGGCGCTGTCGAGGGTGAGGGTGAAGTCGCGGCGGCGTTGGTCGGACACCGGGTGGAAGCCGCGCCGTCGTAGGGTCCGGGCGAGGCCGTTGGTGGCTCGGGGGTTGGGCCAGTCCAGTCGGCGCACGTCGAGCGCGCGAAGGATGCGACTCCAGCAGAGCGATCCGCCCGGTCGCAGGCCGGGTCGTGCGGGCACCAGCGCCACCAGCAGTCCGCCCGGCCTGAGGACGCGGCGCACCTCGCTCAGGACCGTCTCGAGCGGCGTGAGCACCTGCAGGCTCAGGGCGGCACAGACGGCGGCATGGAGTCGGCCGCGATTACGCTGCCGCAGGTCCTTGCCGCGGATCTCCCGGTGCGTGCGTTCGGCAAACCCGTCGAACTGCAGGTAGATGTTCACCGATTTGCGCCTCGGCCGTTGCAGTCGCCGAGCGCAGTCACGAACCGCTTGTCGGACGCGAGCCGGATGCCGTTGGTGTTGAGGTTGACCACCTTGATCGGCCGGGCGTGGACGGCGTCGATGAAGTCGAGGATGCGGGTGTGGATGGTGGGCTCACCGCCGGAGAACCGTGTTCGCGGCAGCGTTTGCGCAGGTAGACCTTGTTGTCACGGATGTTGACCTGGGCGTCCACCACGACCTTGCACACCGGGCAGATGCTCTTGGTGTACTCGACGAACACCTCGTCGCGATCCCGCTTGGCTGTTGCCACTGGCCGCACCTGCTTCCGGTCGTGAGCCACCTGTGGCCTCAGCCCATCAGTGATCGCGACGTGGCGCAGCGTGAATGTCAGCCCGCCGACACAGCTCCGGTCGCATTGGTCATGGTCTTTCCACAGCGGCAGCTCCGAGCGTCGTCACTCCCGTGCTGAACATGGCCTCAGGAAGCGCAGCAGGACAGTGCGGTCACGTCGCGGGTGAACGTCTGGGCGGCGAGCCTCAGCCCTTCGGCCATGGTCAGATACGGGCACCACTGCTCGGCCATCTGGTGCACCGTCATGGTGTTGGCCAGTGCGTAGACGGCCGTCGCGATCACCTCGCCGGCCCCCTCGGCGAGCACATGCGCGCCCAGCAGCCGCCCGGTGCGGTGGTCGGCGACGAGCTTGATCAGACCGCGGGTGTTCCGGTTCACCAGCGCTCGCGGCACGTACTCCAGCGGCAACACCCGGCTCTCGGTCGGGTAGCCCTGCTCGATCGCCCGCGCCTCGGTCAGCCCGGCCGCGGCGATCGCCGGACTGGTGAACGTCACCCGCGGCAGGTGGTGGTAGTCCAGCGTACGACCGGCTTCGGAGAAGGCGTTGTCGGCCGCCAACGTGCCGTGCGCGGCTGCCACGTAGACGAACTGGGGGTGCCCGGTGACATCCCCGGCCGCCCAGACGCCCGGGTTGCCGGTACGCAGGTACTCGTCGACCAGGACCTCGCCGCCCGGCCCGGTCTTGACCCCGACCGCGGCGAGGTTGAGTCCGTCGGAGACCGGGCGGCGGCCGGTCGCGACCAGCACCTGCTCAGCCCTCAGTTCGCCGGGCCGGCCGTCGGCGCCGGCCAGAGTCACCCGGTATCCGGTCACGTCGCGATGGGCGCGGCCGACCGTGGCCCCGGTCATCACGCGGATGCCCTCGCGGCGGTACACCTCCTCGAGCACGGCGCTGATCTCGGGTTCCTCGAACGGCGCCAGCCGCTCCGCCGCCTCCACCACGGTCACCTCGACGCCGAGCCTGCTCCACAGCTGAGCTTGCTCCAGACCGATCGCGCCGCCCCCAAGCACGATCATCGAGGTCGGTAACGCGTCCAGTTCCATCGCGGTGGTCGAGGTCAGGTAGCCCGCCGCGGTGAGCCCGTCGATCGGCGGGGTCCACGGGGCCGCTCCGGTGGCGATCAGGTAGTGCTCGGCCACCACGGTGGTCGAACCGCCGTCGGCGAGCGCGACGTGCAGCACCGGCTCCGGCCCCTCGGTGGCGAAGCAGGCGGTGCCGGCCAGGATCTCCCAGCCGTACTCCGCGGCCAGGCCGGTGTACTTCGCCGCCCGCAGCGAGTCCACCAACGCCCGCTTGCCGTCGATCAGGCGCGGCAGGTCCACGCTGGACGGGGCGACGGTGATGCCCGGAAACCGGCGGTCCAGGCTGACGTGGCGTGCCTCAGCTGCGGCCAGCAGCGCCTTCGATGGGACGCACCCGGTGTTCACGCAGGTGCCGCCCACCGTGGCGCGCTCGATCATCACCACCGAGCGACCCTTGCCGCGGGCCGCGATCGCCGCCGCGAACCCCGCGCCGCCCGAGCCGAGCACAGCCAGGTCGTACCGCATCGCCACCGCCTCCCTCGAACACATTCGCCTAAACGGATGCGTTCGATGCTAACCTCACATCTGTTCATCGGCATACATTGCGAACCTGATGTGAGGATGCCCACGACATGGTTGCCGTGCCCGAATCCCGGTCCGCGCTGCTGCCCACCGAACCGAGTGGGGTGGAGAGGGTGGCCAAGTTCTTCCGCGCCCTCAGCGACCCGGCCCGCCTGCGACTGCTGGAGTTCCTCCTGCACGACGAGCACACCGTCACCGAATGCGTCGCGCACCTCGGCCTGTCTCAAGGGCGGGTCTCCACCCACCTGGGCTGCCTGTCCGACTGCGGCTACGTCCAGGTCCGCCGCGAGGGCCGCTTCGCCTACTACCAGGTCGCCGACCCGCGCGTCGCCGACCTGGTACTCCTCGCCCGATCGCTGGCCGCGGACAACGCCGCCGCGCTGGCCGCGTGCATGCGGATCGACGCGGCCTCGACGAACACCGGCCGGTGAACCGTCTCGTCGGCCGACTCCCCTACGAGGGCGCACTGCCACCGGTCGGCGGCGCAGCGGCCCGGACCTCGGCCTCGGCGCGGCCGATGCGGGGGCTCCCCCGCATCGGCTCGGCGTGGTCGTATTCGTCGTGCCAGTTCCACCATTCGTACGGGGGGTTTGGGGATAACCCTCGGGTGAATCCTCCCATTCCTCCTGGCGCCCGAGCGCGGTCATGTCGAGATAGCTCCAGGTGCTCCCCAATGCCTCGTCCCCACGGGCGTTGATGAAGTAGGTGCGGAACACCCTGTTGCCCTCGCGGATGAACGCGTTCGTGCCGTGCCACTCGTCCACGCCGAAGTC
Source organism: Pseudonocardia hispaniensis (assembly GCF_042658695.1). Lineage (NCBI taxonomy): Bacteria > Bacillati > Actinomycetota > Actinomycetes > Pseudonocardiales > Pseudonocardiaceae > Pseudonocardia > Pseudonocardia hispaniensis. The sequence goes on from NZ_JBHSQW010000012.1 coordinate 10,825, forward strand.
GGAGTCGAACTCGTCGGTCATGGTGTACCAGGGCATCGTCCAGCCCATCCGCGCCTTCACCCGCTCGATATCCGGCTGCGGTGCGCGTGAGACGAAGGCGAGAGTGGTGCGGCGGGCATTCAGATGGGCGAGATGGGCAACCTGATCGGCCACCATCGAACAGCCACGGCACGCATGGTCAGGCCAGCCGAACACGCCGGGCTCGAAGAACGCGCGGTAGACGATCAGTTGACGACGACCCTCGAAGAGGTCGAGCAGACTGGCCCTCCCCTCGGGTCCGTCGAACTGATAGTCCTTCTCCACCGCCAGCCATGGCATCCGCCGGCGTTCCGCGGCCAGCGCATCGCGGGCGCGGGTCGACTCCTTCTCCTTCACGAGCAGCCGCTGGCGCGCAGCCTCCCAGTCATGCGGTGAAACGATCGGGGGGGTTTTCATCGTGATGTCCACCTCCAGTTCGGGCTCACGGTTTCTCGAGTTCCGCGGTCTGCCGGGGAATTGCGGTCCGTGAACTGATGGCCGGTTCACGGTCCGAGGTGCTCCTTCAATGCGTCGAGCGGGCCGTCCCAGTCGCGGGCCAGCGCGGCCAGGAACTGTTGCGCCACCTGCATCGGGGCGGAACAAAGCCGGTACCGCACCCGACGCCGCTCCCCGGGTTCGGCCGTCACCAGGCCGGTCTCGGCCAGCAGGGTCAGATGTTTGGCGATCGCCTGCCGCGTGATCGGCAGACGACCGGCCAGGTCCGTGGCCGTGGCCGGGCCACCCGAGGCCAGAGCCGCCAGGATGGCACGCCGACTCGGGTCGGCGAGGGCAACGAAGACCTGTTCGGCGATCCCCTCGATGTCAGGCGGCATCGAGGTAGTCGACCAGTTCGACCAGTTCGCTCGCCCAGCCCTGAGTGTTGCCGTCGTACGCCTTGCGGTAGGCGTCGTCCGGCAACTGAGCGAAGCCGGTTTCCACCACGACCAACCGGGTGCCCGCACCGACCGCTTCGAGCGTGAACTCGACATAGGTACGGCGCGGATCATCCGCCGGCAGTCCGTAGATGTTCCAGGTGAAGCCGAACACCGTCGGCTCCTCGACCCGTTCGATCCGGATGTCGGCGGTGTGGCCGCCGGTCCACGTCACCGTCGCCGATCCGCCCGGACGCAGGTCGATCGTCGCCTGGTCGCCGAACCAGCTGCCCAGCCCCTCGGCCGTGGTGAGCGCAGCCCACACCGTGCCCGGCGGGTGGGCGATCTCGACGACCCGCTCGATGCGATCGGGGAAACCCATGACACCCTCCCAGAAGTAGCAACTGATCGGTTGCGATACTATGGCAACCGACTGGTTGCGTCAATGGGCGGGGCGCTGCTCGGCGACACGCTGCCGTAGCGCGAGCGCCGACTACGGCGTACGACTGACGTCGACGCGGCGAGCGCAGCCTGCGGGCGGACGAGCATGCTCGACCGGCGGCGCCGGCGGCGTTCTGTAGGCACTCGCAGCGTCCAATTCATCGGCCACATCCGACAAGGAGCTGGTCATGCCTGAGTCACCGCACGATGTCCTCGCTCTTGCCCGGGACGCCGCCGCGCGGATCGTGGATCTTCGGTTCTGCGATCTGCCCGGGCTGATGCAACACTTCTCCATTCCGGCGGAGGAACTCACCGAGGAAGGCATCGCGTCGGGCTACGGCTTCGACGGCTCCTCGATTCGCGGGTTCCAGGCGATCCACGAGTCCGACATGCTCCTGATGCCGGATCCGGCGACGGCCGTGATGGACCCGTTCCGCGAGGTGCCCACACTGCAGATGCACTGCTTCGTCGTCGATCCCATGACGCGGGCGAGCTACTCACGCGATCCGCGCCACGTCGCCAGCAAGGCGGAGGCCCACCTGCAGGAAACCGGCATCGCCGACGTCTCCTACTGGGGACCCGAGCTCGAGTTCTACATCTTCGACGGGGCGCGCTTCGACCAGAACCAGCACGAGGGCTACTACCACATCGAGTCGGTCGAGGGGGTCTGGGCGTCCGGGCACCCGGGAAGCCGCGGCTACCGCCCCCGGTACAAGGAGGGCTACTTCCCGGTACCCCCGATGGACCAGCACCAGGACCTGCGCAGTGAGATGGCCCTGACCCTCATGGAGTTGGGCATCCCCATCGAGGTCCAGCACCACGAGGTGGGTACCGCCGGCCAGGCCGAGATGGACATGCGTTTCGCCTCGCTGCTGACCATGGCGGACAACGTCATGAACTACAAGTACGTGGTCAAAGGGGTCGCCTGGAACAAGGGCAAGACGGCCACCTTCATGCCCAAACCGCTCTTCGCCGACAACGGCTCCGGTATGCACGTTCACCAGTCACTCTGGAAGAACGGGCAGAACCTCTTCTACGACGAGACGGGCTACGCCGGGCTCAGCGATATGGCCCGGTACTACATCGGCGGGCTCCTTGCCCACTCCCCCGCGCTGCTGGCGTTCTGCGCACCGACCACCAACTCCTACCGTCGCCTGGTCCCCGGCTACGAAGCGCCGATCAACCTCGTCTACTCGCAGCGCAACCGCTCCGCCTGCGTGCGCATCCCCATGTACCTGGAGAGCGCCAAGGCGAAGCGCCTCGAATACCGCCCTCCCGACCCCACCGCGAACCCCTACCTCGCCTTCTCCGCGATGTTGCAAGCCGGACTCGACGGGATCCGGAACAAGATCGAGCCACCGGAGCCGATCGACCAGGACCTCTACGAGCTCGAACCCGAGCAGGCGGTGACGGTCAAACAGGTGCCGGCCTCACTGGAGGCCGTCCTGGACGCCCTGGAGGCGGATCACGACTTCCTCATCGAGGGCGGCGTCTTCACCACCGACCTGATCGAGACCTGGCTCGACTACAAGCGGACCAAGGAGGTCGACCAGATCCGCCTGCGGCCGCACCCCTGGGAGTTCATGCTCTACTACGACCTGTAGATGATCATCGGCGGGTGGTCCGAACGAAGCCGGTGCCGAGACCGGCGCAGTTTCGCCGTAGTCGGCTTCGCTCAGCTCACCACGACCGTCTTCGTGTCCGTGAACACCGGTCGCCCCTCCCCGCCCGACGGGTCATCCTCACGCACGACGATCTCGTACGTGCCCGGCGGGAGCGGCACCTCGAACGAGAACGGCGCGAACCGCTGGCCCTCCGCCGAGGTGGTGAACCCGGAGCGAACGACCTGCCCGTCCCGGCGTACCTCCCACGCCACGGTCGCCTCGAACACCGCCGCCTCGCCGCGGACCACGACCGGGCCAGCGACGCGGGCACCATGCGCAGGCTCGTCGATCTGCACGAGTGAGCGCACCGCGTACTGGTCGGCGCGCCGGATCGGTTCCGCGGTGCCGATCACCCCGAACAGCTCCCCGACCGGCTCGCCGTCGACGAGCAGGCGAACCGGGTCGGTGGACTGCAGCGCCCCCTGCACCGTGAAGACCAGTTGCTGGACACTCATCGCCGCGAGCTCGGAGCCCATCTGGGCGCCGGCGCCGAGGCCGGTGAGATCGACCGTGATGACGCCGCCGCTCGTCGTCACCGGGGCGGCGAGTCTGGTGCCGGACGGCCAGTGGGTGCGGTAGTCCGGATCGATACCGGTCGATGCGGAGAGCATCTCGCGCACCGCGTCGCTCGCCGGGTCCGTCGTCGTGACGCGATGGAACTCCCGGTAGAGCCGAAAGCCCACCCCCGTGTCGGCGACGTAGTACACCGGCACCGCCCGCTCCTGTCCGCCCGGTGCCGGCGTCGCCGCGGCGGAGGTCGGGACCGCCGTGCCGGGGCTCGGGGTCGCCGGCCCCGGCGGCGGAGCCGGTGACCCTGTCCCGCATGCGGTCAGTCCGATCACGAGCACCGTCAGTACCGTCCACCGGGTCCGTTTCATCAGGTCCGCCCTTCCCGCCCGCCGGTGCATCGGTCACAGGGGACCACGAGTCAGGCCACTCGCCCGTGCAGCGAGATCACATCGTGCTGGTGCGGTTCCCAAGCTGCGATACGGACCGGCCGCTGAGGATGCGGTGGCGCCCGGGACGACAGGAGAGGAACGTCCCGGGCG
>NZ_JBHSQW010000012.1:14965-43778 GCF_042658695.1 Pseudonocardia hispaniensis
GGGGGACGTCGGTGATCCACCTGCTGCCGTCGTTCGGGTCGTTCTCGCACCCGGCGATCGTGCAGCCCTCGGGCGCCTGGTCACCGACGGCGAGGTAGGCGCCGGGGGCGGCGTCGATCGGGTAGAGGATCGTCTCCGGGTCGAGCGCCAGGTCGGGCGAACCGGTCCACGGGCCGTCCGGGTTCGCGATGGACGCGCGAACCTCGGCGGGCATGTCGGTCACGGCGCTCATCAGGGTCCGGAAGAAGTTGTGGTAGCCCTCCTTCACCGCGGCACCGACCAGCGGGTCCGCGTCGAGGTTCGGGGTGTTCTCCAGCACGTCGGGCTGCGCCTCGCCGCTGCGGGTGACGACCATGTCCAGGCTCGGGATCACGAACGTGTGCTGACCGTGCAGCCCGAAGCTGAAGTACATGTCCGACGGGGCCGAGGCGATCCACGGCTGGGCGGGTGTGATCACCCTGCGGGCGAACAGCGAGGCGTTCACCTGCGTCTCGTCACCCGAGCAGGAGTTGACCCAGGTCAGGAAGCCGTAGCCGCAGTTGGCCTCGGTACCGGTGTGCAACTGCTCCATGTACGACGGGTTGATGATCTCCACGCCGTCGTAGGTGCCGTTGTTACGCATCAGCTCGCCGAGCCGGCCGAACTCCAGCGGCCGCAGGAAGAGCTGGGAGTAGCCGAGGGTGTTGCCCGAGCGGTCGCGCTGCCACCAGTAGGCCGAGGTCGGGATGCCCAGCTTGTTGAAGAACTCGCGCTGCGCCCACTCCTGGTAGTCCAGACCGGGCTCGGCCTTCCAGATCGCGTGCTGGACGACGTAGTTGAGCACCGACGGGGTGGTCTGGTCGTACTCGTAGTACTCGCCGGGCTCGTGCTCGATCGTCATCGACATCGCCTCGCGGGCCCGGGAGATGTCGGTGAACAGGTTCAGTCCCCGTGCCCAGTTCATCTGGACACCGGCCGTCATGGTCAGCACGCTGCGCACCGTGATCGCGCGATGCGCCTCGTCGCCGAGGCCCTCGGGCAGGTAGTCACCGATCGGAGCATCGACGTCGATCAGCCCCTGCTTCTCCGCGACGCCTGCGATCAGCGCGGAGACGGTCTTGGTCTGACTCCAGTTCAGCCGCGGCACCCGCTCCAGCACGGGGTCGAGGGCGCTCTCCCCGACGAGGCAGCCGTGCCGGAAGACCTTCACGGTCTCCGAGCCGCGCGAGGTCCAGTAGCCGATGGCCTCCTTGACCTTCGCCGGGTCGAGACCCACCGCCTGCGGCGAGGACTTCTCGTACTCGCCGGTGCGCGTCATCGCGCAGTCGGCGGCGTCCCCGCTCGCGAGGATCGCGCCGGCGACGGGCAGTTCCGGAAGGCCGGGCAGGTCCGGGGCCGCGAGGGCGACTCCGCCGGCCAATCCTCCCGCAGCGATCGCGGCGGCGACGGCTACCGCGGCGATGCGACCAGATGCTCGCATTCATCCTCCGTATGTCCTTGATGCGTCACGCATTCAGGGAGGCCAAACGGAGCAGAGCGGAGGAAGGTACGCACATTACCCACCCACGGGGGTAGGTGGGCCGCCCGACGTGGGCGACCAGTGCCGCGTGGTGATCGGCGGCGGAGACTCTGTCGGGTTCAGCCCGGGCTCCGCCGGAGTTCGCATTTGTGGATCTTCTCGGTGGGCGTCGTCGGGAGCGCGGCCCGGCCGTCGACGATGCGCGCCTCGACGTCCCCGATGGGGACGCCGAGCGTCTCGGCCATGGTCTCGAAGTCGTCGTCCGGGGCCGAGATGATGCACGTCCGGACGCCGGACGGGTCGGTCGCTCCGGTGGTCAGTCCGCGTGGATGATCGTGCCGACGTGCTCGCCGGCCAGCGCTCGACCGATGTTTCCGCTGGTCAGGCCATTGACGATCTGGATCTGGGTGACGTGCTTGGCGGCCCCCAGCAGTTCGAGGACGATGCGGTCGACCGGCAGCCCGGGCAGCTCCATCCTCAGCAGCTCACCCGCCCCCACCTGGGGCAGGAACCCCTCGCGCGTGGCGGGATCGCCGGTGCAGACCCCGTCGACGTCCTTGACGTAGATCAGCTGTGCGGCACCGTAGGCGTCGGCCAGCAGGAACGCACCGGCGTCCGAGCGGTGCGGCGGGATCTTGCCGACGGTCGGCGGGAACTCGTGGACGCCGTAGGGCGGGTAACCGTTGGCGACGACCGCGGGGCTCGCGGCGAGATGGGTGGCCAACTGGTTCGCCACCGTGCCGTGCGACAGATAGGACACGCCGTCGGCGGCCAGCAGTGCGGCCACGAGGTGCGCGTTCTGCTCGGCCTCGGTGGCCGCCAGCCCGCCGAGTACCCCGGTCGGCAGGCCGAGGTCGAGGCCGACCCCCAGGACGTGGCGGCCGCGTACCCCGGCGCCGGTCAGGATCAGCAGGCGGTGCTCGGCGAGAGCTGAACGCAGCTCCTCGACCACCGGCAGCACCGCTTCGCGGCCCCGGTCCATGATCGAGCGGCCACCGATGGCGACGACCCTCAGCCACGGCAGCAGCCGGATGACGGGCCGCTCAACCGCCTTGACCAGCTCGCGGTCGAGCAACGTCTGACGGACCAGCGCGGACGGGACATCCTTCGCGTTCGTCGGCACGAGTTCGGTCATGTTGCAGGCTCCTTCGCCGGCCGATCAGGCGGCCGAGATGATCGTGCCGACGTGCTCACCCTCGAGCGCCCGGCGGATGAGTCCCGGCCGCAGGCCGTTGATCACCTGAATCTCGCGGATGTGCCGGGCGGTGCGCATGAGTTCGAGCAGGGGCCGCTCGACCACGACATCGGGCAGATCACGCTCGATGAGCTCGTCGACGGTGATGCGCGGGATGAACGTCGCCGACGCGTCGGTCTTGGGGTTGGCGGTGTACAGGCCGTCCTCGTCCTTGACGAACACCATCCGCCTGCATCCGTAGGTCTCCGCGACGAGGTAGCAGCCCGCGTCGGTGCGATAGGGCGGAAGGACACCCGCGCCGGGGACACGCTGCCACAGGCTGTACGGGGGCATCCCGGGGAAGATCGCCGCGCGGGTCTCGGCGAGGTGCAGGGCGATGACCCCGAACGCCGCGGGACCGACGACGGGCACCCCGTGGCGCGCCATCAGGTGGCCGAGCATCTGCGCGTTCTGCCCGGCCACGGCCTGCCCGACGGCGCTGAGCACCCCGGTAGGCATGCCGAGCTCGGCGGCGAGCGAATACACGTGCCGCGCCCGGGTGCCACCGCCGGTCCCGATGAGCAACGTGTGGGTCCGCTTGGCGTCCACGAGCTCGTCCACGATGGGCAGCACCGCAGACCTGCCCCGATCCATGACACTCTGGCCACCGATCTTGAGCACGGTCACGTCGGGCAGGACGGGGGTGTCCGGCGTCGCCGCCGTGGCGGCCGCCAGCTCGGGGTCGTCCAGGCTGCGCTCCATCAGCAACGACGCCATGGACGCCGAGTTCACGACTTCCGTCACGTGCGCCTCCTCGTGATCGTTCGGCCCCTAGCGACGCCAGCGACGATTCTAGGATCAGGTCGGATCTGCTCGTCGCGGCGGAAGGGGTGTGAGGCAACGCTGGAGGCACCGGACACTGCGTTCGGCCCCGGCCGCCACCTAAGCTGACCACCGTGACGCGACGAGCCGTCGACATCGAGGCCGCCCGCCGGAGCTACCTCACAGCGGGTCTCGGCCTGTTCGCCGGGGATGTCGTCCGCGCCGAGGTCGCCGCGTCGTGGGAGCGCTCCCGGCGTCACGATGTGAACCCCGATCGGATCGAGGCCCGCTTCCTGGGTCACCACCGCGACGTTCCCCTGTCGGTCCGATGCTCCGATGCCGTGTTCGAGGAGTTCGCGACCGGCCACGGCGACATAGGCTGTTCGATCATCCTGTTCGACACCTCGGGGATCGTGCAGGTCCGCCGCGACTGTGACGCCTCGCTCGCCCGGCTGCTCGACGGCCTCCTGCTGGTGCCCGGCTACGGCCATGCCGAGCGGACGGTCGGCACCACCGCGGTGTCGATCGCGCTGCACGAGCTGCGGGACACCGCGATCAGCGGGGCCGAGCATTACCACTCGCAGCTGACCTGCCTCAGCGCCGCGGCCGCACTCGTCACGGACCCGCAGAATCACACGGTGTGCGGGGTCGTCGCCGTGGTCTGCCATGACGCCGAGCACAGCGCACTGCAACTGCCGCTGGCCCGCATGCTCGCCGATCGGCTCAACGAGCGGATGGCGGGCGAGCCGCACCGCCGGACCCAGGCGATGCTGCAGACCCTGCAGCGCCACCGCCACGACGGCGGTTGGATGGTGGCCACCGACGGGGACTACGTGCTGAGCAACGGGATGGCCCGCAGGCTCGCCGCCGAGGACCAGCGGGTACTCGATGATCTTGTGCTGGCCGGCCTGGTGTTGCAGGACTTCTCCGCCAAACACGTGGACCTGCCGTCGGCCGGGTGCGGCGATGTCGTGATCGAACCGGTCCGGCTCGACGGGGAGGTCGCGGGCGCCGTCCTGCGGGGTGGGCGGGCCCGGTCCCGCGAGCCGGTGCAGCAACCGGAGGCGGTTCGCCGTCAGGGCTCGCATGTCGCGCCGCTGGTGCGCCGGGACTTCGCCAAGGACCTGCGCGCGAACCCGGCGGAGCGGGACCATGCCGCGGCGCGGATCAGGGCCAACCAGGAGCTGCTCTCACCGTATCTGCGCGCGCAGCAGGCGGTGGTCGCGAGCATCCGGCACGGCCGCAACCATCTGCTGATCGGGGAGCCGGGGGTGGGCAAGCGGACGCTGCTGGTGGGCCAGTTCCGGACGGCGTTCCCGCCGGGCCGCGTGGTGACCGTGGACTGCGCGTCGGTCGCGAACACGACGGAGAGCGCCGCGAGCACCGACGGTGGACTGCGGCTGCCGGACATCGACGACGACCGCCCGCATCTGGTCCTGCTGCACAGGCTGAACGCGCTGGACCCGGTGAGTGCCCGTAGGCTCGACGAACAGCTGCGCCCGCTGGTGGCGCTGCCGACACCGCCGCTGGTGGTCGGTTGCCTCGACACGCCCGCGGTGGACGCCACCCGTCCCTACGGGCTGCTCCTGCGGCATTTCCACGAGGTCACCCGGATACCCGCGCTGCGGCATCGGATCGACGAGATCGGCGACATGGCGTTGGCGATCATGCGTCGGCTGTCGGGGCGGCGCTCGCTGCGGCTGAGCCTGCAGGTGATCCGGGTGCTGGAGGGCTACGCCTGGCCGGGCAACATCAGCGAGCTCGAGGACGTCCTGCGCTACGTGGTGGCCCGCAAGCCGATGGGCGAGGTACAGCCACCCGACCTGCCGCAGCTGTGTTTCCAGGGCCGGGCCCGCCGGCTGTCGATGCTGGAGACCGCGCAATGCGACGCGATCATCCAGGCGCTGTATGAGTCGAAGGGCAACCGCTACAAGGCCGCCGCGATGCTGGGCATCGCCCGCTCGTCGCTCTACCGGAAGATCGACGCGTTCGGGATCAGCTACATCGCGTGAGCCGGCGGGGGCAGGCCCCGCCGGCGTCGCGAGCATCAGCTCGGGGTGATGATCACCTTCAGCGCGGAGTTCGCCGCGGCGTTCTTGAAGACGTCGTAGGCCTCGTCCATCTGGTCGAACGTGAACGAGTGCGTGCCCATCTTCTCGGCCGGGATCCGCCCGCTGCCCACCATCTTCAGCAGGGTCGGGATCGAGACGGTGTCCACCAGGCCCATCGCCACGGTCACGTTCTGGATCCACATGTCCTGCATGGGCAGCTCCACCGGGGTGCCGTGCACGCCGATGTTGGCGATCGTCCCGCCCGGTCGGACCAGCGAGGCCGCCGTCAGCAGCGTCTCCGGGTAGCCGACCGCCTCGATCGAGACGTCGACACCGAGGCCGTCGGTGAGCGCGATGACGTCGGCGACGGTGCTGGGGCCGACCTCGACGGCGTCGGTGGCACCGAACTCCAGCGCCTTTTCGAGACGGAACTTGTTCGAGTCGATCGCGATGACCTTCGATGCCCCCCACAGCCCGGTCGTCAGGATCGCCGCGAGACCGACGGCGCCGGCCCCCACCACGGCGACGGTGTCGCCGGGGCGCACGTTCCCGGCCAGCACCCCGACCTCATAGCCGGTGGGCAGCGAGTCCGCAAGGAAGATCGCCTGCTCGTTGGTGACCGAGTCGGGTACCGCGTACAGCGAGGTGTCCGCGTACGGGACGCGGACGAGCTCGGCCTGCGTTCCGTCGATCAGGTGGCCGAAGATCCAGCCGATACCGCCCACCGTCTGGCAGTGCGACGGCATCCCGCGCTGGCAGTACTCGCACCGGCCGCATTTGGTGATCGCCGGGACAAGAACCCGGTCCCCGACCTTGAACCCCTTCACCGCGTCGCCGACCTCGGTGATCGTGCCCACCGCCTCGTGGCCGAGGATCCGCCCGTCGGTCACCGCGGCGACATCGCCCTGCAGGATGTGCAGATCGGTGCCGCAGATCGTCGTCGTGTCCACTCGTACGACCACGTCGGTCGGGTCCTTGACCGTCGCGTCGGGCACGTCCTCCCATGCCTTCTCGCCCGGACCGTGGTAGACCAGTGCCTTCATCGCAACCTCCATCGATTGGGTGCACCCACCCTCTGGCGCGACTGAAGCTAGTGGCGGTCCGCGGCCCCTGCTGTTTCAAAATCGGACCATCGTCGAGCACCCGCGGCCGGGTGTGCGAACAACTGACCCGGTTCCGGGACACCTCGCCACCGAGAAGCGGCCCCCTCCCCCGAAAGACGGGCGCCGACGGCCGCTCGATCGTCCGGACGTCGCCGACCACCCCGACAGTGCGATCGATATGTTGTTGCAAGATAGCTGCAACAGAGTTCGAAGCTGGAGGGATCCCGTGCCCGTGTACTCACTTCCCGATCTGCCCTACGACTACGGCGCGCTCGCCCCGCACATCGCGCCCGAGGTCATGGAACTACACCACGGCAAACATCACCAGGCCTACGTCAACGGCGCCAACGCCACGCTCACCAAGCTCGCCGAGGCCCGCGAGGGCGGCGACTTCGACGCGATCGTCGGACTGGAGAAGACTCTCGCGTTCAACCTGGGCGGGCACGTCAACCATGCGATCTTCTGGCCCAACATGTCACCGGACGGCGGCGACAAGCCCACCGGAGAGCTCGCCGCCGCGATCGACGACGGATTCGGCTCCTTCGAGGCGTTCCGCGCGCATTTCACCGCCGTCGCCACCACGATCCAGGGCTCGGGGTGGGCGATGCTCACCTGGGACTCCCTCGGCCGGCGACTGCTCGTCCATCAGGTCTACGACCATCAGGCCAACCTGCCGGCCGGGCAGCGCCCGCTGGTCCTGCTGGACATGTGGGAGCACGCGTTCTACCTGCAGTACAAGAACGTGAAACCGGACTACGTCAAGGCCTGGTGGAACGTCGTCAACTGGGCCGACGCGCAGGCTCGCTTCGCCGCCGCCACGCACCCCGAGTGATTGACGTCGAGCTGAACACGCGTTTAAACTCCTGAACATGGGTTCAGCTCGGGCGTCGGAGGCCGCGGCGGACCTGACGACGCGCGCACGAATCCGCGACGCCGCGATCCACCGGATCGGCGTGGACGGGGTGGGCGCGTCGGTCCGGGCCATCGCAGAGCAGGCAGGGGTGAGCCCCGGGCTGGTGATCCATCACTTCGGGTCGAAGGACGGGCTGCGGGCCGCCTGCGACGAGCACGTGCTGCGGGCGATCCGCGAGTCCAAAAGCACGGCCCTGGCCTCGGGCAGCGCACCCGATCTGCTCGCCCAGCTCGCGGCGGTGCAGGAGTTCGCCCCGCTCGTCGCCTACATCGTGCAGAGCATGCTGACCGGCGGCGCCCTGGCGACGGCCTTCCTGGACCAGATGATCGCCGACGCCGAGGCCTACCTGGCCGCCGGCGTCGCGGCGGGCACGGTCCGCCCCAGCCGCGACCCGGCGGCGCGAGCCCGCTACCTGGTGCTGGCCGGCGTCGGCGCCCTGCTGCTGCACGTCCGCCTGCATCCGCCGGTCGGCGGCGACTACGCGGCGACGATACGCGAGCTCACCGCCCTGACAGCCGTCCCCGCGCTCGAGATCTACACCGAGGGTCTGCTGACCGACCGCACGATGCTCGACTCCTACCTCATGTACGTCCCGGACCCGCCGCGGCGGTGACCCACCCCCCCCCCCCCCGGCATGTCCCGTTCCGACGTACCCCCGAGGTCAGCCATGTCCGCATCGATCGCGCCCAGCGCCACGGCCGCATCCGCCATCGAGGTCCGCGGCCTCACCAAGTCCTTCGGCGGCGTCCGAGCCCTCGACGGCCTGGACCTGACCGTCCCGTCGGGTCAGGTGGTCGGGTTCCTCGGCCCCAACGGCGCCGGAAAGTCCACCACCATCCGGATCCTGCTCAGCCTGCTGCGCGCCGACGCGGGCACCGTCCGCCTGCTCGGCGGCGACCCGTGGGCCGACGCCGTGGCGCTGCACCGCCGCCTGGCCTACGTGCCCGGCGACGTCAGCCTCTGGCCCACCCTCACCGGCGGCGAGGCGATCGACCTGCTCGGGCGGCTGCGCGGGGGGCTCGACCCCGCGCGCAAGGCCGAGCTGCTGGAACGCTTCGAGCTGGACCCGACGAAGAAGGCCCGCACCTACTCCAAGGGCAACCGGCAGAAGGTCGCGCTGGTCGCCGCGCTCGCCGCCGACGTCGAGCTGCTGATCCTCGACGAGCCGACCTCGGGGCTGGACCCGCTGATGGAGTCGGTGTTCACCCGGTGCATCGGCGAGGCGAAGGCGGCGGGCCGCTCGGTGCTGCTGTCCAGTCACATCCTCGCCGAGGTCGAGAAGCTCTGCGACCGGGTCACGATCATCCGCAACGGGCGGACCGTGCAGTCGGGGACCCTCACCGAGCTGCGTCATCTCACCCGCAGCACGGTCACCGCCGTCACCATCGCCGACCCGGCGCCGCTCGCCCGGCTGGCCGGGGTGCACGACCTGCGGATCGACGGCGAGCGGGTCAGCTTCGATCTCGACAACGACCATCTCGGCGAGGTCATGCACGAGCTGTCCCAGCTGGGTCTGCGCAGTCTGGTCAGCGCCCCGCCGTCGCTGGAGGAGCTGTTCCTGCGCCACTACGGCGACGACCTCGCCGTGGCCGACCGGGCCGGTGCGCGATGACCGCGACGGCGTCGGCAACCCCCACCCCGGGCGCGCTCCACCCGACGAGCGGTGCCGACGCACTCGCCGGCACCGGCGCGCTGGTCCGCCTCGCGCTGCGCCGCGACCGCCTACGGCTCACGCTCTGGGTGCTCGCCGTCGGGGTGCTCCCGATCTACACAGCCACGGCGCTGGACACCGTCTATCCCACCGCCGCCGATCGGCAGGCCCGCGCCACGCTGATGGAGAACCCCGCCGCCGTCATACTGGGCGGGCCGGGCTTCGGACGCGACGACTACACGCTGGGCGCGATGCTCGCGAACGAGATGGGCCTGACACTGATGATCGCGGTCGCGATCATGTCGGTTCTGCTCGTGGTGCGTCACACCCGCACCGAGGAGGAGTCCGGCCGCGCCGAGCTCGTGCGGGCCTGCGTGGTCGGCCACCGCGCCCATCTCGCCGCCGCGCTGGTCCTCGCCGCGCTGGCCAACGCGGCGATCGTCGCGGTGACCGTCGCCGGCCTGGCCGCGATCGGGCTGCCCGGCCCGGATTCGCTGGCGTTCGCGGTCGGGGTCGGCCTGACCGGGATGGTTCTGGCCGCAGTCGCCGGGGTCACGGCGCAGCTCAGCGAGCACACCCGGGCGGCGTCGGGCGCTGCGCTGGGGCTGCTCGGCGTCGCCGCCGTCGTGCGCGGCGTCGGGGACATCGCCGAGCCCGGCGGAAGCCTGCTGTCCTGGTTCTCCCCGATCGCCTGGGCGCAGCAGACCCGCGCGTTCGTCGAGCTGCGCTGGTGGCCGCTGCTGCTGTCGGTCACGCTGATCGTCGTCGCGACCGGGCTCGCCCACCGGCTCGCCGGGCGCCGCGACCTCGGTGCCGGCCTTCGGCCACCGCGCACGGGGGCAGCGGGCGCGTCTCCGCTGCTGTCGGGAGCGACCGCCCTGACCGCGCGGCTCCAGCGCGGCACGTTCACCGGATGGGCGGTCGGGCTGGCGCTCACCGGGGTCACCTTCGGCTCGCTCGCCGATGCGGTCCTCGATGCCGTGGCGGACAACGCGCAGCTGTCCGCCTTCCTCGCCGCAGGCGCCACCCGAGATCTGACCGACGCGTTCCTGGCCAGGATGCTGACCTATCTCGCGCTGGGCAGCGCCGCCTTCGCGGTGACCTCGGTGCTGCGGCTGCGCGCGGAGGAGACCGCGGGCCGGGTCGAGCCGCTGCTGGCCGCGTCGGCCGGTCGCGTGCGCTGGCTGGCCGGTGGGCTGCTGGTGACGCTCGCGGGTTCGACCCTGCTGCTGCTGGCGGGTGGGCTGGCCACCGGCATCGCGGCGGCCCTCACCCTCGGCGACGGGCGCCTCGTCGCCGTCATGACCGGCGCCTGCCTGGCCTTCCTGCCCGCCGTGCTCGTGATCGCCGGGATCGCCGCGGCGCTGGTCGGGCTGGCGCCGCGGCTGTCCGCGCTGGCCTGGGCCGTCCTCGGCTACGCGCTGCTCGTGGGCATGTTCGGCGTGCTGCTGGATCTGCCCGGGTGGGCGATGCGGCTCTCGCCGCTGGAGTGGGTTCCCGCGCTGCCCGGCGAGCCACTGGACCTCGCACCACTCGCCGGGCTGACGGTGCTCGCGACGGCCCTCGTCGCCGCCGGTCTGACCGGTATCCGCGGGCGCGACATCGGCACCGCCTGACGGCGGCTGTCGGCACAGGCTCCTGCCGATGGCGGCTGCCCCGGCGGCCCCGGCCGACTAGCGTCAGATCGCCATAGTCCGAACCCGCGGAGGTCATGAGTTGCCGTCCTACAACACAGCAATGCAGAAGGCGTCGTTCGACGAGATCGCGCCCGATGTGCACGGCAAGATCAGCAAGCGCACGGCGCAGCTCGACGGTGTCGATGTCACCCGGGTGACCTTCGACGTGGGTGCGCGCTGGTCGGTGGATCTCAAGGAGTACGCGGGCACGGACAGCTGCGTGCTGCCGCATGTCGCGCTCGTGCTGGCCGGGACGTTGCGCGTCGTGATGGACGACGGCAGCGAGGAGGACTTCTCCGCGGGCCAGGTGATGCTGTTGCCGCCGGGCCACGACGCGTGGACCGTGGGCGACGTGCCCTGCACGTTCGTCGAGTTCTCCCGGGGCAACGACTACTACGCGGCCTGATCGGGCCCACGAAGGAGGGCCCGACCGCAGCCGCCCGCCACCCAGAGCAGGCCGGTCGCCAGCGCGATGCGTTCGCACAGCCCGGACGGCGGGGCGGGCCAGACACCCGCGAAGTCCAGGCCGGTGAGGACGGCGCCGACGAGCCAGCTCACCGGGACGACGACCGCGACCGCGGCCGAGACCCGCGACCAGGCCGTGCGCTTCGGCCTCCGGCGCGAAGCCACGGCCGCGGCGGCGGTCAACCCGGCGAACACCGCGAGTCCGGCGGCGTCGTGCAGCGTTCCGTGCCAGCTCCGGACGGCCTCGGCCCCCGGCGGGTAGCCCTGGCCGGGGTCGATCGGGAACACCGCCGCCGCCAGCAGCGCCGCGCCGGTGAGCGCGAGCAGCCGCGGCACCCACGGGCCGGCCGTGGGCGTGCATCGCAGGCCGGCGGCGCCGCCCAGCACCGCCAGGCCGGCCAGCGCGATCTCGGCACTCCCCAGCCAGCCGCGCTCCCCCAGCGCAAGATGGCTGACCTGGTGACGCCACGCGTCGTACCCCGGCCGGGTGGCCCCGTCGACGACCCAGCTCAGCACCGCGGCCGGTGCACCGATCGTCGCCACGAGCAACCCGGTCCGGCCCGGCCCCGTCCGTTCCCGCAGGTTCAGCATGTCGCTTCGGAGGGACATCCCCGCGCTCCTAAAATCTGCCTGACAACAGAAGTATCTTCTTCTGTCAGATACTGCGCGAGGAAGTGAATAGATGTCAAGAGAAGCGCCGGGGCGCGCCGAGCTGCTCGTCGACATCCAGCGGGTGGTCCGGCAGGTCATGGCCCGTGGGGTGCTGTTCCATCAGGCGGTCGCCGCCCAGGTCGGGCTGGGCGCCACGGACCTGCAATGCCTTGCGGTGCTTCAGGAGTCCGGTGCCGTCACCGCGGGCGAGCTCGCGACCCGCACGGGGCTCACCACCGGCGGCGTCACCCGGGTCGTCGATCGGCTGCTCAAGGCCGGGTTCGTCCGGCGCGAGCCCGACCCGCACGACCGCCGCCGGGTGCACGTCGCGGCGGTGCCGGAGCGGCTCGGTGAGATCGGGGCCCGCTACGAATCGGTCGCCACCGGCTGGGCGGAGCTGCTCGCGGGCTACGACGACGAGCAGCTGCGGCTGTTCCTCGAGCTGTTCACCCGCATGCGCCGGCTCTCCGACGAGCAGATCGCCGCGGTACGCGCCGAGCGGGACGATCAGGCGAGCTCGAGCGACAGCGCGAAGCGGAACCGGTCGCCCCGGTAGTGGATCAGCGCGGCGTCCACGACCTGCCCGTCCGTGTCGAAGGTGAGGTTCGTCGAGAGCAGGATGGGCTCATCGGGCTCGGTCCCGAGCAGGCCCGCCAGGTGCGGCGTCGAGCGCTGGGCCTGCAGGACGTTGTCGATCCGCCCGAGCTCCAGGCCCACCCGGTCGCGCAGCACCTCGGTCATCGGCGCGCAGGCGAGATCCTCATCGAGGATGCGCTCGGCGTAGTGGACCGGGATGAAGTTCTCCGCGTAGCTGACCGGTTCCCCGTTCTCGTAGCGCAGCCGCCGGAACACCGCGACCTCGGCGTCGTCCCCGAACGCCGCGGCGAATACGGCCGGGACCGGTCCCGCGCCGCGGCCCAGCAGCCGCGACTCCTCGCTGACCTGCTGCGCGACCACCGTGTCCGCGGTCCCGAGGAACCGCAGCGGCCGAGGCTCGTGCGCCCGCGGGTTGATGAACGTGCCCCGGCGGCGGTGCCGCGAGACGAGACCCTCCGCCTCCAGGGTCGACAACGCCTGGCGCACCGTCGCCACGCTGACCCGGTAGTAGCGGGCCAGCGACGCCTCCGTGGGCAGCCGCGTGGGCTCGTCGGTGCTGCGGTGCACGATGTAGGCCCGCAGGCTCTGGCTGACCTGGTACCAGACCGGCAACCGCCCCGAGACCGGTGAGGGAAGTGGGCTGAGCATCGCCGTGATGCTCGTCTCGGGAACGGTCACCGACGGGGGAACCGGCGCTCGAGGCCGCTCCAGGCGGCGTCGTAGTCGCGCTGGCGGTGCTCGGCGTCCAGGGCACCGCGGGTCGGCACGAGCGCCCACCGGCTCTCGAACATGAACGCGAGCGTGTCGTCGATCTTCTGCGGTGTCAACTCGGCGGCGCTCGCCCGCACGAATGTCTCGGCGTCGGGCCCGTGCGAGGTGAACGTGTTGTGCAGGCTCGCCCCGCCCGGGACGAAGCCCTCCGCCTTCGCGTCGTAGACCCCGTGCACCAGTCCCATGAACTCGCTCATCACATTGCGGTGGAACCACGGCGGCCGGAAGGTGTCCTCGCCGACCAGCCAGCGCGGCGGGAAGATCACGAAGTCGGCGTTGGCCAGCCCCGGCGTCTCGGTCGGCGAGGTGAGGACCGTGAAGATCGACGGGTCGGGGTGGTCGAAGCTGATGGTGCCGATCGTGTTGAACCGCGTCAGGTCGTACTTGTAGGGCGAGTAGTTCCCGTGCCAGGCCACGACGTCCAACGGCGAGTGGTCGTAGTCGGCGGCCCAGAGGTTGCCGCCGAACTTCTGCACGACCTGGACCGGCGCCTCGAGGTCCTCGTAGGCCGCCTGGGGGGCGAGGAAGTCGCGTTCGTTCGCCAGGCCGTTGGCCCCGATCGGGCCGCGCTCGGGCAGCCGGAACGGCGCACCGTAGTTCTCGCAGACGTAGCCGCGGGCCGCCGGATCGAGCAGCTCGACCCGGAAGCGGATACCCCGGGGCACCACCGCCATCTCGGTCGGGCCGATGCCCAGCCTGCCGAACTCGGTGTGCACCAGCAGCCGGCCCAGCTGCGGGACCAGCAACAGCTCGCCGTCCGCGTCGACGAAGTAGCGGTCGGCCATGCTGCGGTTGGCCCGGTAGAGATGCACCGCGATCCCGGCGTGGGTCAGGGTGTCGCCATTGCCCGCGATGGTGAACAGGCCGTCGATGAAGTCCGTCGGCTCCTCGGGCAGCGGGAGGACACCCCAGCGCAGCCGGTTGGGCGATGGCACGGTCTCGCCGAACGGCGCCGACCGAAGGTCCCGGTTGTCGGTCCGCTGGAACTCGGGGTGAGCCGCGGAGGGACGGATGCGGTAGACCCAGCTGCGCCGGTTGGACCCCCGGACCTGGGTGAACGCGCTCCCGCTGATCTGCTCGGCGTAAAGACCCATCGGCGGCCGCTGTGGTGAGTTGCGGCCGACGGGCAGCGCCCCGGCCACCGCCTCCGTGACGTGGTGGTTCCCGAAGCCGGGCTGGTACCCGAGCGTCGCGTCGCTCTCCGGACCCCGCAGCGCCTGAGCCATGAGACCTCCCCCGCCCGATTGATATGTTTCTTCATATCAATCGACCGGATGAGGGACAAGGGTGGTCCGGCCGGCGGGCGGCCCCGGCAGGTCCCATTAGGCGGCGCCGACGGCGACCGGCAGACCCTTCCGCTTCCACTCCGGGAAGCCGTCTTCCAGACGCGCCGCGCGCAGGCCGTGATCGCGCATCCAGCGGACCGCCTCGTCGGCGTAGACGCAGTACGGGCCGCGGCAGTAGGCGACGATCTCGGTGTCCTCGGGCAGCGTGCGCAGCCGTCGGTGCAGCTCGGTGATGGGCAACTCGGTGATGGGCACCGACCGGGCGCCCTCGATATGCCCGGCGGCGTACTCCGCGGCCGGACGGACGTCCACGACGAGCACCTCGCCGCGGCGCATCCGTTCGACGAGCGTGCCCCGGTCGACCGCCTCGAGCTCACCACGGTTCCCGAGGTAGGCCCGGGCGAGCCGGTCCAGGCCCGCGGAGTGCTCCTCGGCGACCGCGCGCACCGCCGCCCACAGCTCGTGCACCCGCTCGCCGGCGAGCGCGTAGTAGATGCGGGTCCCGTCCCGGCGGGTGCGGACGAGTCCGGCGCGCGCGAGCGTGCGCAGGTGGTGCGAGGTGTTGGCGACGGACTGCCCGATCTGGTCGGCGACCTCCTCCACCGAGCGTTCACCCTGAGCCAGCAGGTCGATGATCTCGACCCGACGGCCCGACCCCAACGCCCCCGCCACCTCGGCGAACGCCGAGAACAGCGTGTCCTTCGCCGCGCGATCGCCCATGCGGCGATCGTCGGCCGGAGCCGCCATCCTGTCAAGTTCAAACGAATACTTGACATTCTCGCCGCCCGACCGGCAGCATCCTCAAGTCATCGCTTGAAAAGTGGGCCCCGGGAATGCCGTCCCCTTCCTCGCCCGCAGCCGGAGGTGAGATCGATGACCGAACCATCCGTGCGGCCGATCCCCGTGGTGGACGAGGGGCTGGGCAACTCCAGCTACGTCGTCGACCTCGGCGACGGCGACGCGCTCGTGGTGGACCCGCCCCGGGACCTGCGCGGGGTCCGCGCCGCGGCCGAGCGGCACGGACTTGCGATCCGGTTCGCCGCCGACACCCACCTGCACGCCGACTTCCTCTCCGGCGCCGTACAACTGGCCCACGACGACGGGGCGCAGGTGTTCGCCTCGGCCGCTGGTCGCCGCGAGTTCCCGCACCGCGGGCTGGTCGACGGCGAGCGGGTCGACCTCGGCGGCCTGCTGCTCGCCGCCCTGGCCACACCGGGTCACACCGACGAGCACCTCGCGTTCCTGCTGCTCGACGGCGACACCCCGTGCGGGGTGTTCACCGGCGGGTCGCTGATCGTCGGGTCGGCCGCGCGCACGGACCTGCTCGGGCAGGAACGGGCCGAGGAGCTCGCCCGTGCCCAGTACCGCTCGGTGCACCGGCTCACGACGCTGCCCCCGCAGACCGCGGTGTGGCCCACCCACGGCGCCGGCTCGTTCTGCTCGGCCCCACCGGGTGTGGAACGCACCTCCACGATCGGCCGGGAGATCGCGTCGAACCCGCTGCTGCAGGCCCCCGACGCCGACGCGTTCGTCGAAACGCTGATCGGCTCGCTGGGTAGCTACCCCCCGTACTTCCGCCGGCTCGCCGAGCAGAACCGGCGCGGCCCCCGCGTGCTACGGGCCCCCGACGCCGGACCGCTGGTCCCGCTGCCGGTGGCCGAGGTCGGCCGGCTGCAGGCGCAGGGGGCGCTCGTCGTCGACGTCCGCCCGGTCCCGAGCTGGGCCGCCGGACATGTCCCCGGCACGCTGTCGATCCCGTTGCGCGACCAGTTCGCCACCTGGCTGGGCTGGCTCGTGCCGGCCGACACTCCCCTGGTGATCGTGCGGGACCGGGACCAGGACGCCGAGGAGATCTTCTGGCAGGCGGTCAAGATCGGCCATGAGCGTCTCGCCGGAGAACTCGCCGGTGGGATGGACGCGTGGGCGGCGGCCGGGCTACCGACAGCCCGCACCGAGCTGGTCGGCGCGCACGAGATCGGCTCTCGCGCCGTGCTCGACGTGCGGCAGCGCCCGGAGTTCGCCGGCGGGCACCTGCCCGGGGCCCGGCACGTCGAGCTCGGCGCCCTGGAGGCGGCGGCGGACCGGCTCCCCGACGCGCCCACCGTGGTCATGTGCGGGCACGGGGAACGCGCCGCCGGCGCGGCGAGCGTGCTGGAGCGGGCCGACCATCACGGCCTCGCCGTCCTGGTCGGCGGCCCGGACGACTGGTCCCGGGCCGCCGGGCGGGCGCTGGAGACCGGATCGTGACCACCGGAGGCCGTATCCGGCTGGGCCTGCGGGCCAACCTGGCCCAGTTCGTCCTGCTCGTCGCCGTGAACGCACTGGTCGGCGGGATGCTGGGGCAGGAACGCACCGTGCTTCCGCTGCTGGCCGACCGGGCGTTCGGGCTCACCGCCTACACGGCCGCGCTGACGTTCATCCTCGCCTTCGGCGCCACCAAGGCCGCCACCAACTACGTCGCCGGGACGCTCTGCGATCGGTTCGGCCGTAAACCGGTGCTCGTCGCCGGATGGCTGTTCGGGGTGCCGGTACCGCTGCTGCTGATCTGGGCGCCGAGCTGGGGCTGGGTGATCGCGGCCAACGTGCTGCTCGGGATCAACCAGGGCCTCGCCTGGTCCACCACCGTCATCATGAAGATCGACCTGGTCGGCCCGCGACGCCGCGGGCTGGCCATGGGACTCAACGAAGCCGCCGGCTACCTCGCCGTCGCAGCGACCGCCCTGGCCACCGGCTACCTCGCCGCGCGCTACGGGCTGCGTCCCGAGCCGTTCTATCTCGGCATCGCCTTCGCCGCTCTCGGGTTGGGCCTGTCCACGCTGGTGGTGCGCGAGACCAGCGGGCACGCCCGGCTCGAGGCCGCCACCCATACCGCCCGCCCGGACGGGCGCCACGACCACCTGCATGCCGAGCTCACCAACCGGAAGGTCTTCGTCCAGACCAGCTTCCGGGAGCCCGCCCTGTCCGCGGCCAGCCAGGCCGGGATGGTCAACAACCTCAACGACGGTCTGGCCTGGGGTCTGTTCCCGGTGCTGTTCGCCGCCGCCGGGCTCTCCGTCGCCCAGATCGGGGTGCTCGCCGCGCTCTATCCCGCGGTGTGGGGGCTCGGGCAGCTGGTGACCGGGGCGCTGTCGGACCGGACCGGCCGCAAACCACTGATCACCGGCGGGATGCTCCTGCAGGGCGGCGCACTCGTCCTGGTCGCGGAGGGCGACTCGTTCGGGGTGTGGGCGCTGGCCGCGGTGCTGCTGGGCGCCGGGACCGCGATGGTGTATCCGACGCTGCTGGCCGCGGTCGGCGACGTCGCGCATCCGGCGTGGCGGGCCCGCTCGGTGGGGGTGTACCGGCTCTGGCGCGACGGGGGGTTCGCGGTCGGCGCGCTGGCCGCCGGTCTGCTCGCCGACGCCTTCGGCATCCGGGCCGCGGTATGGGCCGTGGCCGCGCTCACCGTCGCGTCGGGGCTGCTGGTCGCCGTGCGGATGTACGAGACCCGGCCCCAGGTGCTGTCCGGGGCGCCCCGATGAGCCTGCCGCCGATGCCCCGCGGCGCCGTCACCGACGACATCGAGCGCCGGGTCATCGGCGCCGATTTCGGCGCCGACGGCTACACGACCCTCGCCCAGGCCGACGACCTCGCCGCGCACCTCGATCTGCGTCCGGGACGGCGGCTTCTCGACCTGGGTAGCGGCCGCGGCTGGCCCGGCCTCTACCTCGCGGCCCGCACCGGCTGCGCCGTGGTGCTCGCCGACCTGCCCGGCGACGGCCTCGGCATCGCGGCCCTCCGGGCGGTGCGGGAGGGACTCGACACGCGGTGCGCGGTCATCGCGGCGACGGGTCAGCATCTCCCCTTCGCTGCCGAGACCTTCGACGCGGTCGGCCACGCCGACGTGATGTGTTGACTGACCCCCAAGCTCTCCGTGCTGAGAGCCAGCCGACGCGTCCTGCGCCCGGGCGGACGCACCGCCTTCTTCACCATCGTCGTCGCGCCCGGGCTCTCCCCCGCGGGGCGGCGCCGGGCCGCGCAGGCCGGCCCGCCCGCCGTCACCAGCCGCGGCCGGTACCGGGACATGCTGTGGTCGGCCGGCTTCGTCGAGGTCGAGGAGCAGGACGTCACCGCCACCTATCTCGACACCGCGCGGGCGTGGCTGCGCGGGATCGAGGAGGCCGCGGACGATCTCGCCGCGATCGAGCCACCCAGGGTGGTGGCCGATCGGCTCACCCGACGCCGGGAGGTGGTCGCCGCGATCGAGTCCGGGCTGCTGAGACGCTCGCTCCTGCTCGGGGTCCGACCGCGATCATGATCGGGTTGAGGAACCGCGGCGGTGCGATCCGGAGCGCTACGGCAGTCCGACGCGGGTCGCGTCCGCCGGGGCGCCGACCGCCGCGCGACGGAGCAGGTCGGCGTACACGGTCGGGTCGTAGGCATCGACGACGGGGAATCCGGCGGCCCACGGACCCTCCCAATGCACGCAAATCCCGGGATTGGCCGCCGAGCTGCCGTCGGGCAGCAGGATCGTCGGGCTGCCCGCGATGGCGTCGGTCTGCGCGATCGCATAGTCGCCGAACAGGGTCGCCCGGTATCGCCCGGTGTCGAGGTCGGCCGTCAACGCCTCGACGTCGAGCCCCGCCTCGGGCTGGGCGGCCGCGGCCTCCCCGGCGACCTCGAGGATCACCTGGCGGTGGGAGATGGAGCGGCTCTGGGACCAGAAGGCCGTGCGCAACGCCGCGTCGAGGGCATCTGCGGCGGCGAGGCTCTGCGCGGACGCGGCGAGCACCGCTTCGGCGGCGAGCAGCACGGTATGCGGATAGCGATCATCGGGAGCGGTCCAGAGCCGGAAGCCGGCGGCGGGCACGATCTGGCCCAGCCCCACGGCCTCGCTGTCGGTGCCGCGGCGCGGATGCGGTCCGTTGAACAGCTCGAGCG
Source organism: Pseudonocardia hispaniensis (assembly GCF_042658695.1). Taxonomy (NCBI): domain Bacteria; kingdom Bacillati; phylum Actinomycetota; class Actinomycetes; order Pseudonocardiales; family Pseudonocardiaceae; genus Pseudonocardia; species Pseudonocardia hispaniensis. The sequence continues at coordinate 34,544 of NZ_JBHSQW010000012.1, forward strand.
GGAACACATGGTGTTCGAACTGGACGGCCGCGGCCGGGTCGCCGGGCGGCAGTTCGGCACGGGCGGCTCGCAGCCCGCACATCGCCACGTGAGCGAACGGGCACAGCAGGTCGGACCAGACCTGCAGGACGCCGGGATCGGGGTGGGTCACCTGGTTCGCCATGGTGCTCCCACTGTCATGCGACAACCCTCCGAATACTCGGACCACGGTCCCGTTGCCTGCGCCGAAACATACGGACTACAGTCCGGATCGTCAAGGACGGAGAGGCCGAGCATGCCGAGGGCTGGTGAACGATCGGGCGAGCCGGTCGAACCGCCGGTGATCGGTCGGCAGGCGGTGCGTGAGCGGGCCGACGCCGTTCGCAACCGCGCGCGCGTGCTCGAGGCCGCTGAGCGGCTGTTCGCCGAACGCGGGGTCGCCGCGGTGTCGATGGACGACGTCGTCGCCGCCGCCGGCGTCGGCAAGGGCACGCTCTATCGGCGGTTCGGCGACAAGAGCGGTCTCGCCGGGGCCCTGCTCGACGAGCGGGAACGTGCGCTACGACAGCGGATCCTGAACGGCCCTCCGCCGCTGGGACCCGGCGCCCCCGCTCATGAGCGGCTCGCGGCGTTCACCCGCGAGTACCTGGACTTCGTGATCGCGCATCTCGACCTCGTCGCCATGAGCGAGACCGCAAGCACCGGCGCGCGGCTGCGCAGCGGAGCCCACCGGTTCTGGCGCCAGCACGCCGTCGACCTGCTCACCGCGGGTGACGCGCGCGATGCCGCCGTCCGCGCGGACGTCCTGCTCTCCGCGCTCTCCGCCGAGCAGATCGGTCACTGGATCCGCGAGGAGCACCGGGCCCCGGATGCCCTGCGCGACGCGCTGGGCGCGCTCGCCGTCGACCTCTCGATGCGGTAGGACACCGACGCCCAGCAGGGCCGCGGGCGTCGGCTCCCTGCCCGCATCGCACAATCGGATGCACGTGCCGAGGCGCCTTGCATCTGGCCACCATGATCAGCAGACTTGACGCCGTGCGCGCCTCGACCGGGCGGTCCGACAGCAAGGGCCGTCAGAGCAAGTTCCCTACCTTGCCGATCCGGCAGCCGAGCTGATCGGGCGCTCGGACGTGGCCCAGCAGCCCACCGACCAGATCCGCGACATCGCCGAGATCCTGGCCTTCACGTACTCACCCGCGGCTCTGCGCCGGATCCTCGTCGAGCACACGGCCGACTCGACCGGGCACTGCCTCGGCTGCCAGTACCCGACCAAGGCGTCACCGGTGTGGCCCTGTCGCCTGTGGGAGATCGCGAAGGAGTCGGAGCGGATCCGGGGCCGAGACGCCTCATGATCGGCGTCTGGGAGCCGGCAACCGCGAAGAACACGGCTCCCCCAGCCCAGATGCCGATCATGGTCATGGGCAGGTCGAGTCTGCTCGTCCTCGGCAGCAGGACCGACGGCATCCTGTCGATGACCTCGGCGTCGACAACGACTACTTCCTCGCCGTGCACGATGTGAACCTGCGTTCGCGATGACGGCGTCGGCTGCGCACGAGCACAACAGTTCGCAGTACCGTCCCCTGCATGGCCTCCCGCAGCATGAACAAGGTGATCCACAACGCCGTCCGTCGTGACCTGCAGCGGTTTATCGACGCCCTGGGCTCCTATGCTGCCGAGGACCCGAGGCGCGCCAGGGCCTTGGGGCTCGCCTGGAACAACTTCGACGAGCAGCTCACCCGCCACCACAAGGATGAGCACGAGATCGTCTGGCCGACCTTGGAGGTCCTTGGCGTCGAACCCGCTCGCCTCGCCAATCTCGACGCCGAGCACGACAAGATGGCAGCCGCCCTGCGCCGCCTGCACGAGGACATGACCACGTTCTCGAGTTCCGCGCGGACCCGGGACGCCGAGGCGGCACTCCAGTCCTTCCAGACGCTGCAGACGGTGACCAACGATCACCTCGACCACGAGGAGGCGGAGATCGAGCCGGTGTTCCTCGCCCATGCGGGCGGGCCCGAACTCAAGGCGATGTCGCGAAAATTCATGAAGTCCCAGTCCATCTCCCAGGCCGGGCGGTACTTCGCCTGGCTGACCGACAGCCCGGACGCCGACGATCGCAGCGCCGTCGCCGAACACGTGCCGGCGCCGGTCGTCGCGATCATCGGGGGCATTTTCGGCTCCGGCTACCGCCGCACCATCGCCCCCGTGTGGCGGGTCTGACGCCCTGGGCCGACGGCTCCGACGCCCATCGCCGCCAAGGGTGCCACCGAGGTTCCCCGGTCCCGTCGGGGCTTCGACCATGGGAGCGAGATGACAGGCAGACGGACCAAGCGGGGGCACGATGAGCGTGGCCCGTATGCCTTGAGGAGTCGGTGAGCGCCTTCATCTGGGACGCGCGTTGTGACATCCACTTGACCGACGACACTCTGCACTTTCCCGTGGGCCTGAATGGTCGAAGAAATGCATCGCCCGAATTGACTCACTCCGGTAGGTTTGCATTCTATGTTCGGTGGGCTGAGGGGATTCGAACCCCTGACCCTTGACTTTCAGGAACTCCTGGCACCATTTCGGCCTGTGTTTCCAAGCCATTCCGAATGGTCGAGCCGTCCGCCGGTGTCCGCCCGGATTCATCGTCCGGCGCGGTCGTTGTCACTCAGATAGTCACTCACCTGCGCCCGGGGCAGCCACTCGGCGGGTGCCTCAGCCTACCTTGATCTGCTCGTCCCCGAAGTTCGCCACGATCTGCAAGTTCCCACCGAGTGCGTGCACGTAGCGGTCGAGCACGTCGATCCCAGCAAGCTCGCCGTTCTCGATCTGGCTCACCCGCCCGACCGTCACCCCCATCGCCGCAGCCACCTGCCGCTGAGTCAGCCCACGGCGCTTGCGCGTCTCCGCCAGCCGATGCGCCCGCACCTGACCGAGCAGCCGAGCCTTGCCCTGCTCGACCCGCTCCTCCCCCGCAGCCGCGACATGCTCACCACGGATCTCCGACCACCGAACGGTGCTCATGACCTGCACTCCTCAGCTGTGCGTCCTTCAGATAGGTCTCGTAGAGTTGCTCGGCCCGCGGGATCGCCTGCCGGTACCACTCGGTCCAGCGCCCGGCCTTGTCCCCCGCGACCAGCAGGACCGAGCTGCGCCACGGATCGAACGCGAACAAGATCCGCACCTCGCTGCTCCCGCCGACCCCGGACGCAGCTCCTTCACGTTGTGCACCGACGAGCTCTTGATCCGATCGACCAACGGACGGTCCAAGTTCGGCCCACCCTCGGCGAGGGCCTCGATCGCCGCGACCACCTGGTAGTGCGTGTCCTCGTCGCCGTGGAGCAACTCGTCGAGCCACTCGTGCACCTCGCCGGTCAGGTAGATCTCCCACCTGCGGCCTCCGTTGGCAGGTTTAGCTCACGCCATACATCACCGGAAAAGCCGCCCCCGCAGGCGACCGCTGCGCCAACGACGCGGCGGGCGAGACTGTCAAGCGAACAGCATCGCTGGATCGATTCGCACCACGACAATCGCGGAGAGACCTCAGACGACGAATACCGCCTGGTCAGAAGGCTGGAGCTGAGGGGACTCGAACCCCTGACCCCTGGACTGCCAGACACTCGGAATCCTGCCGTCAGCAGCGCCACAACGGCGTTCAGGATGGTCGTGCTATCCGTCGTCGTCCACACCGGTCCGCTGATCGACGCGGCGGTTGTCGCCCAGTTGGTCGCTCACGACCTGCAGCCTGACGGTTGCCCGCTCCCGCTTCACGCTGTTGTGGATCAAGCGCTTCGGCGGTGTCTTCCCTGTTCAGGCGTTCGTCAGTGTTCAGCCCCGGTCACACACACAACGAAAGAACCTTGCCCCGCGTTGACGAGGGGCAAGGTTCGAATGTTTCCGAGTGGGTGGAGCTGAGGGGATTCGAACCCCTGACCCCTTGACTGCCAGGCACTCGGGGCGTCTGCACAGCCTCGCCTCGGAGGCCGTGACCACCTGCGCGCAGTCCGCCGACGTCCGCCGGTGTCCCCGCTCCCCCGGCCCGGTTGTCACTCAGTTAGTCACTCACCGTTCGCCGCGAGCCGCTCTCCTAACGCGAACCAGGCTCCTCTACTGCCTGCGCCTCCCCCTCGAAGCCCTCGACCACCAGCCCACCCGCTGCCACGTCGTGTCAGCGGGTGTCGGGCTGTCCCGGCCCTGATGTGCCCCAGATGTGCCCCGCCAGACCGGCCGGCGGGAGTTGTCGGTGCCGGCTGCTATCCCTGGCTCCATGACACGCCTGAACCGACGCCCCTTAGAGCCGCGGACGTGAGTCGACCTTCGGTGTCGCAACCTCCGGATCTTGACCTCGTCCGCGATTCCTACGACCGCGTGGCCGACACCTACGTGGACATGGTGGCGACGACGAGCCTCGGCGACATTCGCCTCATGCCGTGGCACCGCACCGCAATGGACGCCTTCGCCGACGCAGTCGGCGGGCTCGGCCCGGTGCTCGACGTCGGCTGCGGACCGGGCACCGTCACCGCCTACCTGGCCGAACGCGGGCTCGACGTCTCGGGAGTGGACCTGTCACCCCGCATGATCGAGCACGCGCGCCGCCTGCATCCGGAGTGCACGTTTACCGTCGGGTCGTCGACGGACCTCGATCTAGCTGAGGGATTGTGGGGCGGCATAGTGGGCTGGTGGTCCCTGTTCAACCTGCCTCGACACGTCCTGCCGCAGGTGATCTCGTCCTTCGCTAGGGCACTGGTGCCGGGCGGCCAGCTGATCATCGGGACACACGCCGGCGATGGCGACCTCGTGCGCACCGAGGCATACGGAGGGGGTCCCAGTGCGCTGGACGACCCACCTGTGGCAGCCAGACCAGCTCGTCGCGATGGTTGAGCAGGCCGGCCTGCAGCCGACGGCCGAGCTCCGACTTCCCGCCGACGGACAGATCAGCCCCGGGGTAATCCTCGTCGCGAAGGCATGAGCATTTCGGTGTGAAGGCGGACGCGATGGCTCAGGCGCTGACGGGCCGTGCCATCGCGTGCCATTTGAGCTGGGCGTTCGTGCTGATGTGTCTCGGGACGTGACGGACACTGGCAGGGCGTTCGCTCCGCCCAACCACGCTGGGGCTCGTGCGTCATCCCGTCGGCCTGGTGCAACCCGACCGCGCGGCGTCCCGGGTGCAGCCCTCGACGCAACCGCCGGCCAACGCCGTCAAGCTCTGCCCCCGGGACGTCGTGTGGTAGCCCTTGGGGAGGCCGACGAGATGCCGCACCCCGCCATCCCAGAGGTCTGCCCGCCCGGCGAGGGCGCTGCAGTTGTTGGTGAACTGCGTCCGACCAGGGATTTCGCGGTCGATCATGCGCTGACCTGCCATTCCATGCCGTCGAGTGTCGGCTGGTGACGTCGGGCGTCGACCTCGACTTGTACCCGATCTGTACCGGCGTCGGCGGCCACGCGCCGGTCGCACGCTAGGTTGAAGCCACAACTCCATCGCGTCGCGCGCGGTCTGGGTCCGGCTGCTGGTTCGAGTCCAGCTTCGGGCACGGCGTCCACCTCGCTCTGTCAACGCTCCTTCTCCTCCTGTGCAACCTCAACGAGACTCGGAAGCTCATCAAGCGGGTGAGGAAGACGATCAGAAAGGCGGTGGTGCGTATGTGGAGGCTGCGGAATGAGATCTTGTTCCGGGCGTCCGTGCTGACTGGAGGGTTCCTGGCCTGGACCGGGCGCGGCGCGACGGGTATGGCCTCGTCGGTGTGTAGGTGGATCTAAAGCCCTGACTGTAGCGTCGCAAGATCTTCCGATCTGGCTGAGCTGTGCTTGCGTAGGCCCGGCGAGAGCACCGGATCTTACGTCTCGGCCTTCAGCCAGAAGTCATCATTCATTTTTATGACGAGCGCGACCAGCAACTTTAGTGCGATGACATAGGTCGCGAAGTGCTCATCGGCATTGCTGGCATCAACTTGTGAGCCATGCAGATACTTGTTTCGAAGATCGGGTCCATTACTAAATTCCGACTGATTTAAACAGTAATTGTAGTAGCTGGCCTCAGCGCGCGTCAGCAAGGTCTTTTCCTGGACGAGCCAGCCTGCGGTAACCATCTGATCAATTGCAGCGCGCACAGAAGTGGGGTAATGGAAATAGCTTGCAGCCTCCGTGTAATAGAGACTTCGCAGGAACCGAACCTGGCCGGCGTCCACGAATCTAACGCAACCATTATCAAGTTCGAGTATGCCGACTTGGGTCAAGAAGTCGAGGTAGGACTTCTGGTAGTCATGAAACTCATTGACTGTGATCTGGTTTCGTGAGATCAACGTGGCGGCGTCGTCTGCCTTCAAGGTCTCGTTGATGTATGCCAGCCCAGACTGATCAGAGAACATGAGGTGCATAATCCTCTGGAACGTCGAGCTATCACTGGGGTAGACATACTTGCCGTCGATCAGGCTGGGGATCTCTTTGTAACGAACCTGCTCCGATGACATCAAGAGGAGGTCGCGATCTAGTTCGCCATTCTCGACGTAAAGTGTGTACTGTCGGACAACACTCTCCATCTCGGAGAACAGATGCCGGCACCGCTCAAGATACGACGCCGTAACACTCGAAGGCACGAACTTGAAGGCACTAGCGCCGAACTCAAGGTTGAGGTAGTCCGCAAAGAACCATGAGATGACTGATTCCAGCTCAACTCCGTGTAGCCGTAAGAACCGGTCGTAAGCAACGACACACAGTGTCGATAGGTTCTCGCTCGTCCTGAAGGCGGTGCCGACCGGGTAGTCCTGCGCGCCCGTTATCCCAATAACACGCTCCAGGGTGCCGAGTCGAGCCATGTACGAAGGCAGCGTCAGTATCATTCTCGAATCCACGAACTCGAACAAATAGATGAAGTTATTGAGGATGGTCGGGTAGTCCAGGCCCTCCTCAAGCCACTTCCTACTGAAGGACAACTTAATTGACAAGCCGTCGATCGTGCATTCCTTTGGTTCATCCTGCTGATCGGATATCGCCACCTCGCAGCCAGTCCGGATGCCGGACTCGGTCTTGAAGAAGTCTTCTACCCAGGCGTCGTACTTGCGCTTCGCTTTCAGTTTCAGCCTGGCATCTATTCCATGCTTCGCGCTTACCCTCGCAAGAGATACGAGCTTCACGAAGTTGGGATTGGCATCTTCCTCGTCAAGGTAGGCCTCTATGAGGGCGCGCATGTCGCCAGGCGTGAGGCTGGAGGGGAGGTGGATCGACGACTCGCCTCCCTTCTCAAGGTTCTTGTGGAGTATGTGTTCTGCGTTCATTGGGGTCGACACAACCCTCATGCGCAGCTCTTCGTTGTATGACCTCACTAGATCTCTGCATGCGAGCATCTGGCGCAAGCCAACTTTGGTCTCATCGAGTGCAGCTAGTAGCGGTTCCGCAGCGCAACGCTGAAAGACCTTGAATTTTGCAAGCAGGGTCAGCAGGTCGTCGTGATGTGAATAGTCCACATCGACAATACGATCTTCGATGTTTGCATCATCGATAGAATTGAAGTACCGGGCAACCGCTTTGCGGATTTCAGGGATGCGACCCTTAATCGCTTCCCGTTCAGTCGCACGGTAAGAGATCGGGACTAGGTCGTTCTCGATGAAGAGCTGCGCATTGTAGAGCTCAAGAACATCAGCCATGCATTGCGGCGATACTCCCGGATCATACTGCTCGATGACCTCTATAGCTTGCCGTGCTTGATAGTAGGTTCCGTAGTCATTGAGACCGTAGAACTTCAGGCGTCGCTCGGGCGGAGGCTCGGTCCTCATCAACTCATCCTGTGTCGGCGACAGCCCACCTCACGGGACAGTCAGATCAAGGCGCAGGATACCGGCCTCGATGCAGTAGATGCGGAGGGCACTTCATACCCCGCTCGGATGGGCCGGGCAGATTCCGTTCCACTCTGGATTCGCTCCGGCTCAGCCGCACCCGCGCTCCTGAGTGCCATCCCGTCGACCTGGCACAGCCCAACCGCACGGAGGCCCGTTGGCGGCCCTCGGCGCCGCCGCAAGTCGAGCTACGACAACTCCGCCCACGGGCCTCCGTGCGGTAGCACTCCGGGAGGTCGTCGGGATAACACGGGCCGCCATCCTGTTGATCTGCCCGCCCGGCGAGGGCATCGGGTATCGCAGGGATGCTGGTAGCAGCACTCCAGTATGGTTCCCCTGTGGATAGTCGAGCGGCCGAACTCCTTGCGGGCATCGAAGAACTCGCCAGAGACGCCCCTCGGAAGACTATCCTCAAATCAATGTGGGATGGAATCCTGGTTGCGTTGCCCTACGTCGCCAACATCGCGGCCATCACGACCGGTATTGGGCACCTCGTCGCGTAGGCGCGCCGATGCGACGCGCGGGGACCGGCCGGAGGCCGCAGCCCCGGGCGTCTGGCGCCGCAGGCGCCCCTTGATACAGAGAAGAAAGTCTGAACACAGCGCGCCGACGCTGCGCCCGCAGCTTGGCGGTCAGGCAGCCGCTGCGAGTTCGCTCATCGCGAGGATGAGAGCGTCAGGACCGGCGGCCGCGAAGGATCGCTGCTTGTCGGCCTTGTTGGCGAAGGCGACTGCGGCCACGCCTGCGGCGCGTGCGGCCTGGATGTCGGTCAGTGAGTCACCGATCAGGAACGATTCGGCCGGCCGGGCACCTCGTTCGCCAAGGGCGCGGTGGAGCAGGTAGGGCGTCGGCTTGAGGTCGTCGTACCTGGCTCGGGTGCGGCCGACCACGCCGTCGAAGAGGTCGGCGATGTCGCGGGACTGGATGAATGCCCGGATCGCGGTCTCGGAGTTGTTGCTAACGACCGTGACGGTGTGGCCGCTCGAAAGCAGAGCCATGACGTCGGGGACCCGGTACAGCTCCTTGGTGCTCACCAAGACCGCAGCGAAGCAGAAGCTGCGCGAGATCCTGCGTAACCATGAGGACGGCATCACGTCCCGCGCGCCGCGGTACACCGTCGAGGAGGCGGTGACGTACTGGCTCGACTACGGCCTGTCCGGACGGTCTCCCGACACGATCAGCAACTACCGGACGATCGCGAACCATCACATCGTTTCGGCGCTGGGCCGCCGCAGGCTCGCGGATCTTTCCGCCGAGGACGTGGACAGGTGGCTCCGCGCGGAGTCGTCGCTGGTCAGCACCCGGACGTTGCGCCTCATGCACTCGATCCTCAACCGCGCGGTGACGTACGCGATGGCCCGAGACAAGGTGCGCCGCAACGTCGTCGGCCTGTGCGAGATCCCGGCGGGGAAGAGTGGCAGACCGTCCAAGTCACTCACCTT
>NZ_JBHSQW010000013.1:0-8615 GCF_042658695.1 Pseudonocardia hispaniensis
CGAGCACCGCGCCGCCGGGGCCGCGCACGGCGCGGTCGCCGCTGAACGCGACGCCCGCGCCGCCGCGGTGGCGGCCGAGCAGGCGACCGGGGAACGCGACGCCGCCCGGGCGCGGGCCGACGAGCTGCGCGTCGCGCTCGAGACCGGGCGCTCGGAGGCGAACGAGCTGCGCGGCGCGCTCGCCGCCGCGCGTGCCGAGACCACCGCGGCCCTGGCCGAACGGGACGCCGCGGTGGCCTCCCACGAGCGGGTCGTCGGCGAGCGCGACGCCGCCGTCCGCTCGACGGCGGAGCTTGCCGCCCAGCGCGACCGCGACCGCGCCGAGCTCACCGCGCAGGTCCGCTCGGCCCGCGACCGCGCCGAGCGGGAGGCCGCGCTGCGGGGACGCGCGGATGCCGAGGTGGAACGACTACGCGCCGAGCTCGATCGGGCCACGGCACCGCGGCCGCTGCACCCGGATGACCTGCGCGCCCTCGTCCGTGCCCTGGGCGGAGCGGACGGCCCGACCGAATGAGACGGGCCAGGACGGCCGAGCACCGCGTTGTGGAGCCATCCTGTTGCCGGCGGTGGCCTCGCGAGGACGTTGTGGAGCCATCCTGTTGTGGACGCTGGGCCGTCGGTGGACCAGGCGACCGACCCAGGCGACCGACCCAGGCGACCGACTCAGGCGACCGACCCAGGCGACCGACCCAGGCGACCGACTCAGGCGACCGACTCAGGCGACCGACTCAGGCGACCGGGCTGGAGGCAAGCACCCGAACGGCCTCGGCCACCGCCGCGCGGCGGGCCACCCGCACCGCGGTCTCGATGGGGCGCAGAGCCTCCCGGCGGGCGGCCGCTGCCGAGGCGGAGAGCGCGCCACCGGGCTCGTCCACCGCCGCCGCGGCGAGGATCGCCGCGACCTCGTCGGCGTGCTGCAGCACGCGCAGCGCCTGGCCGGGCATCCCGGCGGGCCACAGCGACCGGGGCCGGGACCGCAGGGCGGCGGCGATCTCCTCACGAACCCCGGGGCGGTGCCGGGCGACACCCAGCGAGGTCAGGATCGACGCGGACTGGCGCACCTGTTCGCGCAGTTCGTACTCGGCGTAGCCGAGGGCGACGTACTCGGCGATCGGAGCGGACGGGGACACCGGGTAGATCATCCACCGCAGCACCCCGTCGGCGAGGGGAGTCGGCACCACGCCCAGGCCCGCATCGACGAACAGGGCGCCCTCGCCCGCGGCGGTCGCCGCGCGGCTGAACGAGCCGGGTCCGGGCAGCCCGCGGACGTCACCGGGGGCGGGCAGCACGAGCCGGGCGCGCCCCCGCGGCGCGGTCCGCCGCAGCGCACCCAGCAGGAACGTCACCGACGACGCCCGCTCACCCGGCCCTGGCAGGTCGATCGCGGCGGCGGTCACCGGGTCGGCCACCAGCACGTCGTGTGCCTGGGCCCAGGGCTCGAGCGCGTCGATGACGTCGTCGGGTGCGGCGGCTCCGGCCAGCCACGCCGAGGCCCAGACGGTCAGAATCGCTGAGGGACAAGGCACGTGGGCAAGGCTAACGAACGACCCCGGGCCTGACACGCCCGCCGCGCAGGTGAGCGCCATGACGCTCCGTCACCGCGGCGCCGGGTCGGCATCGGCCGATTCAGTCGTTCTCGTCGCCGAGCGTGTCGGTCCCCGACAGCCACGCGCAGGCCCGGTACAAGGACCGGGTGGCTCTGCATGCACACGACTACCGCGGCGCCTTCGCCGCCGACGGAACCCGCAACCGGGTGCGCACACCGATCCGCGAGGTACCCGCGGCGACCGGTCTGGTGGTCGAGGACCCGGCGAGCGGGTTCTGCGGGGCCGTCGTGCGGGTCGACGTTCGGGAGGTCACCCTCGAGGACCGGCACGGCCGGCACCGGGTGTTCCCGCTGCGGGCGGGCGGCTTCCTCGTCGAGGGCGCGCCGGCGACGCTCGTGCCGCCGCGCGCGGCGCCCACCGGGGCCACCCGTTCGGCTTCGGGTTCGGTGCGGGTGCAGGGCGCGCCCGCTCGCATCGCGCGGGCCAGCCGGATCTGGGTGGAGGGCATCCACGACGCTGCCCTGCTCGAAACGGTCTGGGGCCACGACCTGCGGGTCGAGGGAGTCGTCGTGGAACCGATGCACGGCATGGACGATCTCGCCGGGGCCGTCCGCGAGTTCGGCCCGTCACCGGGGCGGCGGCTCGGCATCCTGGTCGACCATCTGGTGGACGGGTCGAAGGAGATGCGGGCCGCCCGCGCGGTGGCCGGCCCGGACGTGCTGGTCACCGGGCACCCCTATGTCGATGTCTGGCAGGCGGTCAAGCCGTCGGTCGTCGGGATCGCCGAATGGCCCGCGGTGCCGCGCGGGACCGACTGGAAGAGCGGGGTCTGCGCCGCGCTGCGCTGGGGCGAGCCCGCCGACGGGGCCCGCCGGGTGCTGGGCGCGGTCCGCAGCTTCCGGGACCTGGAGGCGCCGCTCATCGGCGCGGTCGAGCAACTGATCGATTTCGTGACGGCGGCAGGGTGATCTCTGGCAGGATCGGGGCATGTCCGCAGTGATCTGGCTCATCGCCGGAGTCGTGATGGTCGCTGCGGAGGTGCTGTCCGGTGAGTTCGTGTTGCTCATGCTCGGAGGTGGCGCGCTCATCGCCGCGCTGGCCTCGGCGCTGGGCGCCGGCCCGGTCGTGGGGGCCCTCGTGTTCGGCGCGGCGGCGGTGCTGCTGCTGCTCGCGGTCCGCCCGCCGCTGCGTCGCAGGCTGGCCCGCACGGTCGACACCACCGCGATGCACTCCGATGCGCTGATCGGGCGGGAAGCGGTGGTCCTCGCGCGGGTGCAGGGCGACCAGGGCGGACGGATCAAGATCGACGGTGACGTCTGGTCGGCCCGGTCCGTCGACCACCGGCAGGTGATCGAGGCGGGGACGCGGGTCCGGATCGTGGCCATCACCGGTGCGACGGCGATGGTGCTCGCCGAGGGCTGAGCAGCGGCCGCTACCGTGCGGCCCACACAGACATATGCGACGAGTGGGCAGCCGCAGCGCGCTGCGGAGAGCCGAGGAAGGGGATCAGGTGGATGGTGCGGTCGTGCTCATCGTCGTTGTCCTGATCGTGGTGCTGGTCGTGGTCTCGGTGGTCAAGGCGGTGCAGATCATCCCGCAGGCCACCGCGGCGGTCATCGAGCGGCTGGGCCGCTACAAGACGACGCAACCACCGGGGCTGTGCTTCCTGGTGCCGTTCATCGACAAGATCCGGGAGCGGATCGACCTGCGCGAGCAGGTCGTCTCCTTCCCGCCGCAGCCGGTGATCACCCAGGACAACCTGACCGTCAACATCGACACGGTCGTCTATTTCCAGGTGACCGATCCGAAGGCCGCCGTCTACGAGATCTCCGACTACATCATCGGCGTCGAGCAGATCACCACCACGACCCTGCGCAACGTCGTCGGTGGGATGACGCTGGAGGAGACGCTCACCTCCCGCGACCAGATCAACACGGTGCTGCGCGGTGAGCTCGACGAGGCCACGGGCCGCTGGGGGATCCGGGTGGCGCGGGTCGAGATCAAGGCCATCGACCCCCCGCCGTCGATCCAGGAGTCGATGGAGCGGCAGATGAAGGCCGACCGCGAGAAGCGCGCGATGATCCTCACCGCCGAGGGCCAGCGGGAGTCGGCGATCCGCAGCGCCGAGGGGCAGAAGCAGTCGCAGATCCTCACCGCCGAAGGCGCGAAGCAAGCGGCCATCCTCGATGCGGAGGCCGAGCGGCAGTCCCGGATCCTCCGGGCGCAGGGTGAGCGGGCCGCCCGCTACCTGCAGGCCCAGGGCCAGGCCAAGGCGATCGAGAAGGTGTTCGCCGCGATCAAGGCGGGCAAGCCCACCCCGGAGCTGCTGGCCTACCAGTACCTGCAGACCCTTCCACAGATGGCCCAGGGCGACGCGAACAAGGTCTGGCTGGTGCCCAGCGACTTCGGCAAGGCGCTGGAGGGCTTCACCCGGATGCTCGGCGCACCCGGCGAGGACGGGGTGTTCCGGTACCAGCCCAGCCCCGACGACGGGGTGCACAGTCGTCCTGAGGAGGACGACGAATCGATCCACGACTGGTTCGACACCTCCAGCGACCCGGAGATCGCCCGGCAGGTGGCGGACGCGACCGCCGAGGCTCGCCAGCAGCTGCCCGCGTTGGGCGCCGAGCGCGCCGCCGCACGCAGGGCCGTGCCGCAGGCCGATCACCAGCCGCCGGCGGCGCTGCAGCCGGGCGGCGCCGATGCCCCGACTCGCGAGCTGCCGCCTCCGGTCGCGCCACCCGCCCCCCCGGCCGGGGCGGGCCCGCAGAACCCGAGCCCCTATCCCGGACCCGCCCCGCAGCTGCCCGACGGGCACACGGGCGGTGGCCCGGAAGGTCCGCGCCCGGGCTATCCGTCGCCCCCGCCGCAGCGGTAGGCGCAGGACCGAGGGGGCTGCGCCGGCGGCACCGCCTGCCCGACCGCCCGGGCTGAGCCGGCCCGGTCAGGACAACGTGAACCCGTAGGGCAGCTCGAGGCGGTGGCGGCGCAGCAGGTCGGCGTCGGCCAGCAGCTCGCGGGTCGGGCCGTCGGCGACCACCGCACCGCCGTCGATGACGACGCTGCGCGGACACAGTTGCAGCGCATACGGCAGGTCATGGGTGACCATCAGGATCGTGCGGTCGAGCCCGAGCAGCACCTCGGCGAGTTCGCGGCGGGCCACCGGGTCCAGGTTGGACGACGGCTCGTCGAGCACCAGGATCTCCGGGTCGCAGGCCAGCACGGTGGCCAGCGCGACCCGACGCCGCTGCCCACCGGACAGGTGCAGTGGCGAGCGGTCGGCGTGCTCGGCCATCCCGACCGCGTCCAGCGCGGCGCGTACCCGCTCGTCGAGCGCGGCGCCGCGCACCCCGAAGTTGGCCGGGCCGAAGGCGACGTCCGCCCGCACGGTCGGCATGAACAGCTGGTCATCGGGATCCTGGAACACGATCCCGACCCGACGCCGGATCTCGTGCAGATTCGCCCTGGTCACGGCGAGCCCGCCGACCGTCACCGACCCGTGCCCCGGGCTCAGGATGCCGTTGAGATGAAGCACGAGGGTGGTCTTGCCCGCGCCGTTGGGGCCCAGCAGGGCGACCCGCTCACCGGCGGCGATGCTCAGGTCCACGCCGCGCAGGGCCTGCGTTCCGTCGGGGTAGGCGAAGGCCAGCCCGGACACCGCGAGCGAGAGCCGACGGGTCGGCTCGGCGGCCGCCGCGGGAGCCGGATCCGGTGCGCGCGTCACGCGATCACCCACCCGGTGCAGGCCAGCGCCGCGGCCACGACGACCGGAGCGAGCCCGCGCAGCCACTCGCGCCGGGTCGTTTCCCGGTCGGTGAGCCGGGGCAGCTCACCGGTCCAACCGCGCGAGAGCATCGCCAGGTGCACCCGTTCACCGCGCTCGTAGGAGCGAATGAACAGGCTGCCGATCCCGCGCGCGGTCGCGCCGGCCTGCCAGAGGAACCGCGGATCGTGGCCGCGCGCGATCCGGGCCAGGCGCATCCGCCGGGCCTCGGCGGCGATGACATCGACGTAGCGCAGCATCAGTGTCGCGATCGTGGTCACCAGCGCCGGGGCGCGCAGCCGCTGCAGGCCGAGCAGCAACTCCGGCAGCGGTGTGGTCGCGGCGAGGGTGAGCGAGGTCAACACGCCGAGTGTGCCCTTGACGAGGATGTTCCAGGCGCCCAGCAGGCCGGGTTCGGACACCGACAGCCCGAGCCACTCGATTCGCGGGTCCGGGCCGGTGATCGGGAGCAGGATGGCCAGGACCACGAACGGGGTCTCGATGAGCGCGCGCCGGGCCAACCAGCCCGGGGGGATGCGGGCGATCGCCCAGAGGCCGGCGAGCAGCAGCAGGTAGCCGCCGAACACCGGGAACGCCTCGCGGGGCGTCGCGACCACGCAGACGACGCCGAGGAACGCCGCGACGATCTTCACCTCGGCCGGTAGGGCATGCACCGCCGATGCGCGCGGCAGGTACAACGGATGCGCGTGACCGGCGCCCACCCGGCGTCAGTCCTCTCGGCCGGGCGGGTTCGGGCCGCGCCGCCGCAGCACCCAGAACAGTGCGCCGGCCAGCGCCAGCGTCGCGACGACGCCGATGACCCCGGCGATGCCGACCGTTGCGTCGCCGCCGCGCACGGTGTAGTCCGCGAACGGGCCTGCGGTGAAGGGGTGTTCCTGCGCGTTCTGGGCGAGGCACTGCCCGTCGAGGTGTTCGCCGTCGGCGGTCTCGGTCACCTGGCAGCCGTGCAGCGTGACGCTGTCGAGCCCGTCGGGGGACGAGCTGGCGAAGTACGACAGACCGCCGGCGACCAGGAGCGCCACCGCGAGGAATCCGAGCAGGAACCTCGAGGTCCGGGGGGCGCTGGTGCGGTTCACCGGGTGCTCCCCTCGGTGGCGTCGGCGCGGCCGTGGCGGACCATGGGTTGTGGCGCTGCGCGCAGCAGGTAGACCAGGTCCGGGCGGACGGCGGCGACGGCGCCCACGGTGGCGGCGGTGATGATGCCCTCGCCGAGGCCGATCAGCGTGTGCATGCCGATCATCAGGCCGAACACGGTGCCGAGCGAGGCGCCCGCGGCTCCGCCGATCGCGTACTCGGCGACGAAGCCCAGCGAGGCGACGACGGTGCTGACGAAGGCGGCGACGAACGCCGTGGTCAGCAAACCACCCCGGCCGCGCACCGCGAGGGCGCGCAGTCCTCGAGCGACGAGATATCCGGTGAACACCCCGAGCACGGCCATGTTGATGATGTTCATGCCGAGGGCGGTGATCCCGCCATCGGCGAACAGGAGCGACTGCACGACCAGGACGATCGCGATGGCCAGGCTGCCGACCCAGGGGCCGACGAGGATCGCGACGAGCGCGCCGCCGAGCAGATGGCCGCTCGCGCCGGGCAGGATCGGAAAGTTGATCATCTGGGCGGCGAAGACGAACGCCGTGACCAGCCCGGCCATCGGGGCGGTTCGGTCGTCGAGATCCGCGCGGGCGCGGCTGAGCGCGACCGCCAGCGCCAACGCCGCGACGACGCCGAAGGCCAGCGAGGTCGGCGCGTTCACCAGCCCGTCACTCATATGCATGGCGACGATCACGAACCGCTCCTCCCATGACGCGGCCCCGCCGGGCCGCATGCATAGGTAAACACGACCGAAAGGCTATCGCAAAGAGTGTGCGACAAGCGGCGGGTCCGGTCGGGCAGGGCGGCCGGTCCGATCAGTCGGCGAGCTCGGCGGCGGCCGTGCGGTCCTGCTTGCGGGCGTTGAACCGGGAGATCGCGAACAGCGCCTGCCGGCGGGCCCGCCCCGCCGGGGCCAGCATCCGGCCGATGGCGAGATCGATCCCGCGCACCTGGAAGTACGGTGACTCGCCGAGCTCCTCGGTGAACAGCCGCTGCTCCTCGTAGATGGCCTGCTCGTTCTCCGCGGACACCGAGCCGCGCCCGATCCGGAACGCGGCGAGCGTCTCGGGTTGGCCGAGGAACTCCCCGTACTGCAGCAGCCGCAGCCACATGTCGAGATCCATGATCAAGCGCCGGTCACTGCGCCAGCCGCCCGCGGCGAAGAAGTGGTCGCGGCGGAACAGCACGCCGCCGGCCTCACCGATCGGGTTCGCGCCGTTGCGAACGACCTTGCGGGCGACCTCGACACCCGTGCGTACACCCAGCAGGCCGCCCAGGCCCCGCCGGGGGACGATCACCCGACTCTGTTCGTCGATCATGTGCCGGCGGGCCGCGACGACGGCCAGCCCCGGATCGGCCTCCATCGGGCCCACCTGGAGCTCCAGGCAGCGTGGGTGCAGCAGGTCGTCGGCGCAGACGAGCTTGATCAGGGGGGCCCGGCACAGCTCGATCACCCGGTTCCAGTTGTCGGGCTGGGAGAGCGTCGTGGCGTTGCGCTCGACGCGGATCCGCGGGTCGGCGAACGAGCGGATGACCTCCATGCTGCCGTCGGTGCTGGCGTTCTCCAGCAGCACGAGCTCGAAGTCGCGGTACGTCTGGTCGAGGACGCTGCGGATCGTCTCCGCGAGAAACCGCTCCCCGTTGTACACCGGGATGCAGACGGACACGCTCGGTTGCGGCAACATCGCGCAACCCCCCTCTGTGCGCTTGGTGCCGGACGACACAGATCGGCAGGCTGGGCCGTCCTGAGGCCGTGTCCGGCTGCGGGCCGGGTGGCCTTCGTCCGGCAGTTCGGCCAAACCGTACCCCTCCGGACGATTCCGCCAGCGATGACCTCGGTTGGGCCGCTCGTGGGATGCGGCACGACCACGCGGCGACGATCCGCGGTCACCGGCCGGCCGCGCGGGCACAAGATCACCATACGCCGCAGGAGCAATACCCCGAACGGTGCGACCGACGCGCGAGAACGATCACGTAACGAAGTCGGCGGCCGGGCAGATAAGGCTCGTGATGGCGAATGTTCGAAGTGACGGTCGGGCGCGGGGGACGCTGTCCGACTCCGGCGAGCGTGTGCATCCGAGCGGTGCGGCGATGGGGAGATCAGCGATGCGACGTCATGACCCGCGGGTGTCGGTGGTGGTTCCGACGCGGAACGAGGCGCGGAACCTGGAGGTGGTGTTGCCGGCGATTGC
>NZ_JBHSQW010000014.1:0-67879 GCF_042658695.1 Pseudonocardia hispaniensis
AGGCGAGGACCTGGAACCTCAAGGACCGATCGAGACCGAGGCCGCCCGCCGCCTAGCAGACGAGCATCAGGACTGATCTCCCGGGTTCCCCAACACTCTCTGAGTGCGGAGTTGGGGAGGGGGACAACGTGAGGTGCACCGGCAACGGACGACCGAAGCCACCGCCACCGTCGCCCAAGGGCGATCGCTGACGATCCGGCTCCGACGACACATGCCCGCACGCGGGCGATCGGCGACGGGGCCGGACTTTCCCTCGACGTGACCGTGGCGTCGAGGGCCGCGCGGTCCCGATGCGCGACGAGCCGCCCCTCGGCCTGGCGCCCTTCCGTGCCGCCGAGGTGATGGGGTCCATCCCCGCGGCTCTCGAGTCATGATCAGCAGTTGGGCAGGGAAGGCCGCGCCCACCGCGGCTCCCGGCGCCCGAGGGTTGATCTCGGCGGCTGACCACCTGCAACCTCGCCCTGACCTGCCGCTCCGCCGCCAGGATTCGAACCTGGACCATCGGAACCAAAATCCGAGGTGCTGCCGTTACACCACGGCGGACAGGCCTCCATCCTGACATGCGCCCCCCGAGCCCCGGCACCCGACGCCGCAGGTGATCGCCTGCGCGGATGTCACCCGAATCGTCCGCTTTTCACCCCACGCGATGCGGGCCGGCGTCGCCCTCCCCTACGCTCCGGACGGTGCGGGCGGGGGGCGCGCACCGCCGACAGATCATGAGTTCCGATCGCAGAGGTGAGCATGACCGCCGAAGTCACCGCGCCCGAGGACCCGCCGGGCCCGTCGCCCGTCCGGCCGATTCTCGGCGCCACCCGCACACACTGGCAGCAAGGCCTGGTGTGGGCGTTCGTCGTCGCCCCGATGCTGGCGCTGATCGCCAGTGTCCCGGTGATGTGGGGCTGGGGCCTCGGCTGGCACGACATCGGCATCGCCGCTGCGTTCTATGTCGTCGGCATCCTCGGCGTCACGGTCGGATATCACCGACATTTCACCCACAAGTCATTCAAGGCCCGGCGGTGGTTGCGGATCGCGCTCGCGATCAGCGGATCGCTCGCGATCCAGGGTTCGGTGATGGCCTGGGTCGCCGACCACCGCCGCCACCACGCGTACTCCGACAAGGAGGGTGACCCGCATTCGCCGTGGCGTTACGGCACCTCGCCGATCGGGGTGGCGAAGGGCTTCGTCTGGTCACATGTCGGCTGGCTGTTCGAGCGCCGAAAGACGAACTACGAGCGGTTCATCCCCGATCTGCTCGCCGATCACGCTGTGCGACGGGTGAGCAAGTTGTTCGGCCTGTGGGTGGCGCTGAGCCTCATCCTTCCGGCCGTACTCGGGGGCCTGCTCACGTGGTCCTGGGTGGGCGTGCTGACCGGCTTCTTCTGGGGTGGACTGGTCCGGACGGGACTCGTGCACCACGTCACCTGGTCGATCAACTCGATCTGTCACATGGTCGGGTCGCGGCCATTCCGCTCCCGCGACCGCTCGCGCAACTTCTGGCCGCTGGCGATCCTGTCGATGGGGGAGTCCTGGCATAACCTGCATCACGCCGACCCGACCTGCGCCCGGCACGGCGTGCTGCCCGGCCAGATCGACATCTCGGCCCGGATCATCTGGATCTTCGAGCGGTTCGGCTGGGTGCACGAGGTACGCTGGCCGACCACGAACAGGCTGGCGAAGCTGCGCGCCCGCTGACCCGGTTGAGGTGGGCAAACGCCCATCGTGCAGCCGGGTGACCCACCCCTGGGTGAGTGCTGCGTCGTTCGTGGAACACTGGCCAGGTGCTCAACCTGGAACTCGTGATGCCCGGTGATGCCCAGGCGAGGTCGCTGTGACGCTTGCCGACAACGCGACCAAGACCGGCAACGACGGTGTGCTCACCGATCCGGTCGCCACCTGCCGCCTCTGCGGATCGGCGCAGCTGCGCAGCTTCGTCGACCTCGGCGCCACTCCGCCGTGCGAGCTGTTCCTCACCGCGGACGCACTGGACCGCCCCGAGATGACGTATCCGCTGCACGTGCGGGTGTGCGACCGGTGCCTGCTCGCGCAGCTGCCGCCGCTGATCACCCCCGAGGAGACGTTCATCGAGTACGCCTACTACTCGTCGTTCTCCACCTCCTGGGTCCAGCACGCGCAGCGGTACGTCTCCGGCGCGATCGAGCGGCTCGGGCTGGGGGCGGACTCGTTCGTCGTCGAGGTCGCGAGCAACGACGGCTATCTGCTGCAGCACGTCGTCGACCGGGGCATTCGCTGTCTGGGGATCGAGCCGTCGGTCAACGTCGGTGCCGCCGCGCGGGAGAAGGGCATCCCGACCCTCACCGCGTTCCTCACCCCGGAGACCGGTGAGCAGGTGCGCGCCGAGTACGGGCCCGCCGACCTGGTGGCGCTGAACAACGTCTACGCGCACATCCCGGACGTCGTGGGGTTCACCAAGGGACTGCGGGCGCTGGTGGCCGACGACGGGTGGGTCACGATCGAGGTGCAGCACCTGCTGACGCTGGTGGAGCGCACCCAGTTCGACACGATCTACCACGAGCACTTCCAGTACTACACGGTGCTGACGGCGCAGCGGGCGCTCGCCTCCGGCGGCCTCGCGCTCGTCGACGTCGAGTTGCTCGACACCCACGGTGGGTCCATCCGGCTGTGGGCCCGCCCGGCGGAGGTGGCCGGTGAGCCGTCCCAGGCGGTGCGCGACGTCCTGGCCGCCGAGGAGGCCGCCGGGCTGCACACCGCCGAGGGCCACGACGGTTTTGCCACGGCGGTTTCCCGGGTCCGGGACGATCTGGTCGGCTTCCTGATCGACGCCCGCAGGCAGGGCAAGAAGGTGGTCGGCTACGGGGCGCCCGGCAAGGGCAACACACTGCTGAACTACTGCGGCATCCGACCCGACCTGCTCAGCTACACCGTCGACCGCAACCCCTACAAGCACGGCCGCTACACGCCGGGCACGCGGGTTCCGGTGTTGGCGCCCGAGCGGATCGCCGAGGACCGCCCGGACTACGTGCTGATCCTGCCCTGGAACCTGCGCACCGAGCTGGTTGAGCAGCTCGCCTACGTGCGGGACTGGGGCGGACGCCTGGTGTTCCCGATCCCGACGCTCGAGGTGATCTGACGCGGTGAAGGTCGTCCTGTTCTGCGGTGGGTACGGCATGCGGATGCGCGACGGCGTGTCCGACCTGCCCAAGCCGATGCACCCGGTCGGTCCCCGGCCGTTGATCTGGCATGTGATGCGCTACTACGCCCATTTCGGCCACAAGGACTTCGTGCTGTGCCTGGGCTATGGGGCGCACCACATCAAGGACTTCTTCCTCAACTACTCCGAGACCGCGTCGAACGACTTCGTGCTGCGCGGCGGTGACGTCGAACTGCTCGGCAGTGACATCCAGGACTGGACGATCACGTTCGTGCACACCGGCCTGGACTCGCCGATCGGGGAGCGGCTGCGGCGGGTGCGCACCCTCGTCGACGGCGAGGAGATGTTCCTGGCCAACTACGCCGATGTGCTCACCGACATGCCGCTCAACGACATGATCGAGAAGTTCCGGGCGACCGACGCGGTCGGTGCGCTGCTGGCGGTGCCGCCGCAGTCGGCGTTCCACTGCGTCGACGTCGGCGACGACGACCGGATCGCCTCGATCTCCACGCTGCAGCAGATGCCGCTGTGGGAGAACGGCGGCTACTTCGTGCTGCGGCCGGAGATCTTCGACCACCTTCCGGAGGACGGCGATCTGATCGCCGACGCATGCGCGCCGCTGGCCAAGGAGGGCCGGATGATGGCGTACCGGCACCGCGGCTTCTGGCAGCCCGCCGACACGGTCAAGGAGCGCACCGCGCTGGAGGCCGCCTACCAGGGCGGCACCCGGCCCTGGATGCTGTGGGAGCGGCGCCCGTCCGAGGCACCGGACCGCGACCCGTTGCAGGCCGCGATCGCCGCGCTCAACACGGCACCGTTGGAGCGATGAGCGTGCCTGCCGAACCCGGGTCCGCGCCATGCTGAGCCTGCTACCGGAGCGGCTCGACCGGATGCTGCTGCTCGGTGCGCACTGCGACGACATCGCCATCGGCGCGGGCGGGTCGCTGCTGGAGTTGTGCCGGGCCCACCCCGGCGTCCAGGTCACCGCGCTGGTCCTCACCGGTGGCGGTTCCCTGCGCGAGGAGGAGGAACGGGCCGCGCTGACCGCGTTCTGCCCGGGGGCCCACCTCGAGATCAACGTGCTGGATCTGCCCGACGGCCGGGTGCCGACCCGCTGGGAGCGCGCCAAGCTCGCCTTGGAGGATCTGCGGGCGTTCGGCGAACCGGACCTGATCCTGGCGCCCTCGCCGCACGATGCGCACCAGGATCACCGGACGCTCGCCCAGATCGTGCCGACGGTCTTTCGGGACCACCTGACCCTGGGTTACGAGATCCTCAAGTGGGAGGGCGACCTCGCCCAGCCGTCGGTCTATCTGCCGCTGGCCGAGCCGGTGCTGCGGGAGAAGATCGCGAAGTTGCATGAGCACTACGGCTCGCAGCGAGACCGCAGTTGGTTCGACGCCGAGACGTTCGGTGGGCTGGCGCGAATCCGCGGCGTGCAGTGCCACGCCCGCTACGCCGAGGCCTACCACGTGGCCAAGCTGGTGCTCGGCGTGGCGCCCCTGACCGGTCTTGACCCGGGCGAGTGAGCCGACGCGGTCGAGCACCGAGACATCAATTCGACGAGAAGGGATCTGCCAGGTGCGTGTTCTGCTGACCGGACACCAGGGCTATCTGGGAACCGTGATGGCGCCGATCCTCGCGGCGGCCGGACACGAGGTGATCGGCTTGGACTCGGGTCTGTTCGCCGACTGCGTGCTCGGCTCGCTGGACACTCCGGACGTCCAGGGGCTGCCGGTTGACCTGAGGGACATCACGGTCGAGCAGCTGACCGGCTTCGATGCCGTCGTGCACCTGGCAGCTCTGTCGAACGACCCGCTGGGCTCGCTCGCCCCGGAGATCACCTACGA
Source organism: Pseudonocardia hispaniensis (assembly GCF_042658695.1). NCBI lineage: Bacteria > Bacillati > Actinomycetota > Actinomycetes > Pseudonocardiales > Pseudonocardiaceae > Pseudonocardia > Pseudonocardia hispaniensis. The sequence continues at coordinate 4,981 of NZ_JBHSQW010000014.1, forward strand.
CATCAACCACCACGCCTCCAGCCGGCTGGCCCGGCTGTCGAAGGAGGCGGGGGTCCGCCGGTTCGTCTACGCCTCGACGTGTTCGGTGTACGGCGCGCAGGGTGGCGACGAGCTCGTCAACGAGGACGCCCCGCTCAAGCCCGTCACCCCGTACGCGGTGTCCAAGGTGCGGGTGGAGGACGACCTGGCCGAGCTGGCCGACAGCGACTTCATCCCGGTGTCGATGCGCAATGCGACGGCCTTCGGGTTCTCGCCGCGGCTGCGGGCCGACATCGTGCTCAACAACCTCGTCGGGTACGCGGTGCTGACCGACGAGGTCAAGGTCCTGTCCGACGGCACCCCGTGGCGCCCGCTGGTGCACGCCGACGACATCGCGGGTGCGGTCGTCGCGGCGCTGGCTGCGCCGGCCGACGCGGTGCGGGCCAAGGCGTTCAACATCGGTACCGAGAAGAACAACAGCACGGTCGCCGAGATCGCGCAGTCCGTCGTCGAGGCCGTCCCGGGGTCCACGCTGAACATCACCGGCGAGACCGGCAACGACCCGCGTTCCTACCGGGTCGACTTCTCCCGGGCCCGCGAGTTCCTCGGTTTCGAGGCGCAGTGGACGATCCCCGAGGGGGCCAAGCAGTTGGCCGACGAGTACCGGTCGCGCGGGCTCACCAAGGAGGCGTTCGACAATCGCTTCATCCGGCTCGCCGTACTGGCGGCCCGGCAGAAGGACGGCTCGCTCGACGGCTCGATGCGCGTCACCGGCTGAGCGCCGCGGCCGCGACCGGGCCGCCCTCGCGGGGAACGGCCCGGTCGCCGCGGATCAGCTGTCCTGAAGGGCGGCGGCGAACTTCTCGGCCGGGAGCGGCGCCAGGTCGCTGACCCGTAGGAAGTCGCCCAGCGTGGTGCCGGTGGCGCCGGAGTCGACGTTGCGCGGGCCGCGGCCGGCGCGGATGTCGTCGAGGTTGATCGTGCGCAGGTCGTAGGAGAACCGCGTGACGCCCGAGAGGTTCGGCGCCGACGCGTGCAGGTGGTTCGAGGAGAACATCATCACATCGCCCGAACCGCCCGCGATCCGGATCTCCCCCCGCGAGTCGATCTCCTCGAGCGGCAGTGGGTGTGGCCGGTCGTCGGTGGTGATCTTCTCCGCCGCGGCGGGGCGGTACTTGGCTACCCACTCGTCGTAGTCGTAGGCGTTCGAGCCGTTCTTGACCGGCCGGTCGAAGTAGTCGGTGAACATGCTCATCACGTTGTCCCCGACGACCGGGAACACCGGGACCCAGTAGTTCACCAATTGCTGGGGGTGGCCGTACCACATGTCGCGGTGCGCCTTGTAGTTGTAGCTGACACCCGCCGAGAGGTAGTCATCGGCCGGGATGACCCGAAGGCGCGGAATGTCGAAATAGGTGTTCTCGGGGTCGACGCCGAGGTCGAGGGCGAACTGCTGGCAGAGTTCCTTGGTGCGTTGACCATTCGTGAACTCCGCCTTGAGCGGGCCCACCAGTTCCACGAACTCGTCGACCGGCATCTCGTACTGGGCGCGTTCCGGGTCGCGCTCGGCAAAGGCCTCGGCGATGAGGGACTTCGCATGGTCGGCCAGGGCGTGGGCGCCCGGCAGGTTTGTGTAGAGATAGAAGTTGCCAGCGAACAGTGATTCGCGTCGCGCGTCGTCGGCAATCTCTCGGTTCAAATAGAGCGTGATCAACGCCTGTCCTCGTCTCGTTCGGTCGCTGACTCAAGGCGAGCCGAGGTTATCGCATCGGGTTCGGCGCACTTTTCTACGAAGAAAAATAGTAGTTCAGTCGGATCGTACTAACCCGAATAGTAGTCTCGAATCGGTCGAGTAGGCGCCGTCGGCGCCGCAGGTCCGGGGGCTATACCGTCTGGTCGTGCCCCGTAGCTATCTTCGCTTCCCACATCTGCACGATGACACGGTTGTCTTCGTGGCCGAGGACGACGTCTGGTGCGCGCCGGTGGTCGGCGGCCGCGCCCACCGGCTCACCGCCGATGTGGTCCCGGCCGCCCACCCACGGTTGTCGCCCGACGGGGCGCGGGTGGCCTGGACGTCCTGGCGGGAGGGCGCCCCGGAGGTGTTCGTGTCCGACCTCGCGGGCGGAGGCGCCCGACGGCTCAGCTGGTGGGGTGACGCGCGCACCCGCACCGTCGGCTGGACCGCCGACGGCCAGGTGCTCGCGGTGACCGCGGCGAGCCAGCCCTCGATCCGGCGCAGCTGGGCGTACGCGATTCCGGTGGACGGTGGGGCACCTCGCCGGCTGGACTACGGGCCGGTCTCGGACCTGGCGATGGCGCCCGATGGGGCCCCCGTGGTGCTGCTGACCACCACGATGTCGCGCGAGATGGCGTGGTGGAAGCGCTACCGCGGCGGCACCGCGGGCAAGCTGTGGTGGGACCCGGTGGGGTCGGGGCGGTTCGAGCGGCTCGCCGCGGGGCTCGACGGCCAACTCGACTCGCCGATGCTGGTCGGTGACCGGATCGCGTTCCTGTCCGACCACGAGGGCTGGGGCAACCTCTACTCGCTGGGGCGTGACGGGGACCTCGCCGGGCTGCGCAGGCACACCGACCACGGAGCCGAGGGGGCTCCGCAGTTCTACGCCCGGCACGCCGCCACCGATGGCCGTCGGGTCGTCTACGAGTCGGCCGGCGAGCTGTGGCTGGTCGAGCGCCTCGACGACCCGACCGGCGCCCCCCGCAGGCTCGAGGTCGAGCTGGGTGGGCCGCGCACCGCGCGGGACCCGATGCGCGTCGACGCGGCCGGGTGGCTGCGGCGGGCCGCACCCGACCGCACCGGCCGCACCAGCATCGTGCAGGTCCGCGGCACCGTGCACCGGCTCACCCACCGCGACGGTCCGGCGCGCACGCTGCTCGCCGAGCCGGGGGTGCGCGCCCGGCTGGCGCAGCCCCTGGGCGAGGACCGGGCGATCTGGGTCGATGACGCCGAGGGTGAGGATGCCGTCACCGTCGCCCCGATCGATGCCATCGCCGACGATGCCGCCGGGCTCGTCCGGTACGGGACCGGCGAGCTCGGGCGGGTGCTGGAACTGGCCGCCGCTCCCGACGGCTCGACGGCCGCGCTGGCCACCCACGATGGCAGGCTGCTCGTCCTGGACGTCGCGACCGGGGCGCTGCGCGAGCTGGCCCGCGGCGCCGACGGCGAGGTCTCCGGTCTGGCCTACTCGCCCGACAGCGCGTGGCTGGCCTTCGCCGACCCGGCCGAGACCGGCCTGAGCCGGATCATGATCGCCCGGCTGGCCGACGACACCCTCGTCGAGGTCACCGGGCCCCGGTTCGTCGACCAGCATCCCGTCTTCACCACCGACGGCCGCTACCTGGCGTTCCTGTCGCTGCGCAGCTTCGACCCGATCTACGACGAGCACTCCTTCGACCTGTCCTTCCCGGCGTCCTGGCGGCCGTTCCTGGTCCCGCTGGCCGCCCGCACGCCCTCACCGTTCGGGGCGAGTCCCGATGGGCGCCCGGTCGCGGCGGCGGGCGAGGGCCCGCAGGATCTGCCCACCACCGCCGCCGACGAGACGGTGGAGCCGACGACGGAGCCGGACTCGACCGAGGTCGTCGTCGATATCGAGGGGCTGGCGGCACGGGTGGTGCCCATCCCGGTCCCGGAGGGCAGGCTGAGCGGTCTGGCGGCGGCGAAGGACTGTCTGCTGTGGCTGCGCTCACCGGTCGCCGGGGTACTCGGCGAGGGCCGCGCGATCACCGGCGACAACGGACCGCGACCGGTGCTCGAACGCTACGACCTGGTGCGCCGCAAGCTCGACACGATCGTCGACCCGGTGAGCGCCTACCAGGTCAGCGGCGACGGCACCCGGCTCGTCGTCCGCGACGGGAACACCCTGCGGGTACTGCGCGCCGATCGGTCCGGCTCCGGCGTGCCGGGCGACTCCGACGCCGACGAGTTCGAGATCGACCTTCGTCGCATCCGGGTCATGATCGACCCGGTCGCGGAGTGGCGGCAGATGTTCGACGAGACGGGCAGGCTGATGCGCGACCACTTCTGGGTCGAGGACATGGCCGACGTCGACTGGGCCGGTGAGCTCGCCCGGTACCGGCCGCTGGTGGAGGCGGTGGGCAGCAAGGACGACCTGATCGACCTGCTGTGGGAGCTGCACGGCGAGCTGGGCTCGTCACACGCGTATGTCATCGGCGGATCGGGTGAGGCAGACCGGTCCGGGCGGCCGGGGCTGCTCGGTGCCGATCTGGAGCGCGACGGCGAGGGGAACTGGCGGGTGGTCCGGGTGCTGCCCCCGGAGACGTCGGCCGCGCGGGCCCGCAGCCCGCTGTCCGACCCCGGCGTCGATGTCCGCGCGGGCGACGTCCTCCTCGAGATCGGCGGTGCGCCGATCGACCCGCAGCTGGGGCCGGCCCCGTTGCTGGTCGGGACCGCCGACCAGCTGGTGGAGCTGACCGTGCGCGGGACGTCCGGCGAGCTGCGGCGGGTCGTCGTCCGTCCGCTGTCCGACGACCGCGCGCTGCGCTACCAGGACTGGGTGACCTGCCAGCGCGCCCACGTGGCCGAGCGTTCCGGTGGCCGGCTGGGTTACCTGCACGTCCCGGACATGGTCGCCAACGGCTGGGCGCAGCTGCACCGCGACCTGGGCCGGGAGACCCGGCGCGACGGGCTGATCGTCGACGTCCGCGGCAACGGCGGTGGCCACACCTCGCAGCTGGTGCTCGAGAAGCTGGCGCGCAAGGTGATCGGCTGGGACGTGGTGCGCCACCGGCAGCCGCAGACCTATCCCGGCGATGCCCCCCGCGGACCGCTGGTCGCCCTGGCCGACGAGCACGCCGGCTCCGACGGTGACATCGTCACAGCGGCGTTCAAGCGGCTGGGGCTCGGCCCGGTGGTCGGCACCCGGACCTGGGGCGGGGTGATCGGGATCGACAGCCGCTACAGCCTGGTGGACGGCACCCGGGTGACCCAGCCGAGGTACTCGTTCTGGTTCGACCATCTGGGGTGGGACGTGGAGAACCACGGCGTCGATCCCGACGTCGAGGTGGTGATCAGTCCGCAGGACTGGGTGGCCGGGCGCGACCCGCAGCTGGAACGGGCGATCGAGCTGGCCATGGCGGCACTACGGCAGCACCCGGCGGTGCGCCCGCCGCAGCCGCAGACCCGCCCGTCGCGCCGCCGCCCGACCCTCCCACCCCGCCCCTGATCCCCGCGAGTCGCGGTATTTCCGTGCGCGAGTCGCGGGCCGGGAGGGCGGGCGTAGCCTGGCAGTCGCAAGACCCCGCCCGGGGAACCGGTCAGGGGTTTGTCCGCGTGCGCCTTTCTATCGAGGGGTTATCTGACCATCGTGGCCACCCTGTCCGGTCTGCTCGGTCTTGTCCTGTCCGACCCCGGCGTGCGCGCCGTCATCGAGGCCGCGCACGCCGCGGCGGACTCGCCGGCGCGGCCTCCCGAAACCCCCGCGGTTCAGGTCGAAGCCCCCACGCCGCTGCGGCCGTTCCTCGCCTGCGCGCTGACCAACCCGGTCAGCGAGGACGGGGCCCGGCGCACCGTGCTGGCGATCACCGCGACCGATCGGGAGGCCGAGGATCTGGGCGCGGCCGCCGCCGATCTGCTCGGCGAGCCGGCCGTCGCGGTGCTCCCGTCGTGGGAGACGCTGCCGCATGAGCGACTCTCGCCGCGCCCGGACACCGTCGGGCGCCGACTCACGATCTTCCGCAGACTCTCGACGGACGACGAGTCGCTGCGACTCGTCGTCGCCGCGGCGCGCAGCCTGATCCAGCCCATCGCGCCCGGGTTGGGCACGCTCGACCCGATCCGGTTGCGGGTCGGCGACGAACACGACTTCGACGGGCTGCTGGAGCGGCTTGTCGAACTGGCCTACACGCGCGTCGAGATGGTCACCGCCCGGGGCGAGTTCGCGGTGCGCGGCGGCATCGTCGACGTCTTCCCGCCGACCGCGGAGCACCCGGTCCGCATCGAGTTCTGGGGCGACGAGGTGAGCGAGCTGCGGGCGTTCGCCGTCACCGACCAGCGCTCCGTCGCAGCCGTCGACGAGGTCGTCGCCCCCGCCTGCCGGGAACTGTTGCTCACCGCGCCGGTCCGGGAGCACGCGGCCGCGCTCGCCCGCGAGCACGAGAACAACCCCCAGCTGCGGGAGCTGCTCGATCACCTGGCGCAGGGTATTCCGGCCGAGGGCATGGAATCGCTCATCCCGGCGCTCGTCGGCACGCAGCTGGACCTGCTCACCGACCTGCTCCCGGTCGGTTCGCCCGTCCTGCTCGCCGACCCGCAGCGCATCCGCACCCGCAGCCACGACCTCGTCCGCACCGGGCAGGAGTTCCTGGAGGCGTCCTGGCTGGCCGCGGGCACCGGTGGCGCGGCCCCGATCGACGTCGGCGCCTCGGCCTACCGGGATCTCACCGATGTGCTCGAGCACGCGACGGCGACCGGGCGGCCGGTGATCTCGTTGTCCCCGTTGCTGTCCGGGGCCGACAACGCGCTCGTGCCCGCCGTGCACGAGGTCGAGTCCTACCGCGGCGACACCGATCGTGCGCTGGTCGACCTGCGCGCACATACCGCGGCGGGTGGCGCCGCGCTGATCGTCGTGGCCGGGCACGGCACCGCGCGGCGCGCGATGGAGCAGCTCAAGGACGCCGACGTCGCGTCCCGGCTCGTCGAGGACCTCACCTCGGCGCCGGACAAGGGCCTGGTCACCGTGACCTGCGGCCGGGTCGCCGATGGCTTCGTCGCCCCGGAGATCGGGCTGGTCGTGCTCGGGGAGGCCGATCTGACCGGCAGCCGCGCCGGTCTCGACAGCGCCCGCAAGATGCCCGCCCGCCGGCGCAACGCCGTCGATCTGATGACCCTGCAGCCCGGCGACTTCGTGGTGCACAACCAACACGGCATCGGAAAATTCGTGACGATGCGGCACCGGGAGGTCCAGGGGGCGACCCGCGAGTATCTGGTGCTCGAGTACGCCAGCAGCAGGCGAGGGCAGCCCGCCGACCAGCTGTTCGTCCCGACCGATGCCCTCGACGAGGTGAGCCGGTACGTCGGGGGCGAGCAGCCCGCGCTCAACAAGCTCGGCGGCGCCGACTGGGCCAGGACGAAGGGGCGCGCCCGCCGGGCCGTCCGGGACATCGCGGCCGGTCTCGTACAGCTCTACGCCGCGCGCCAGTCCGCGCCCGGGCACGCCTTCGGCGCGGACACCCCGTGGCAGCGCGAGCTCGAGGACGCGTTCCCCTACACCGAGACGCCCGACCAGCTGGCCGCGATCGACGAGGTCAAGGCCGACATGGAACGGCCGGTGCCGATGGACCGGGTGATCTCGGGTGACGTCGGGTTCGGCAAGACCGAGATCGCGGTGCGGGCGGCGTTCAAGGCGGTGCAGGACGGTAAGCAGGTCGCGGTGCTGGTGCCCACGACGCTGCTGGCCACCCAGCACCTGCAGACGTTCGCCGACCGGATGCGGGCGTTCCCGGTGACCGTCAAGGGGCTGTCCCGGTTCACCGACAACGGCGAGGCCAAGCAGACGATCGAGGGCCTCGCCGACGGCACCGTCGACATCGTGGTGGGCACCCACCGGCTCCTGCAGCCCGGCGTGCGCTGGCGTGATCTCGGGCTGGTGATCGTCGACGAGGAGCAGCGTTTCGGGGTCGAACACAAGGAACACATCACGGCGCTGCGGACCCACGTCGACGTGCTGACGCTGTCGGCCACCCCGATCCCGCGGACCCTGGAGATGAGCCTCGCCGGCATCCGTGAGATGTCGACGATCGCGACGCCGCCGGAGGATCGGCATCCCACACTCACCTACGTCGGCGTCTATGACGAGAAGCAGGTCGCGGCGTCGATCCGTCGCGAGCTGCTGCGCGACGGCCAGGTGTTCTACGTGCACAACCGGGTCAGCTCGATCGACCGGGCCGCCCGCAGGCTCCAGGAGCTGGTGCCCGAGGCGCGGATCGCCATCGCACACGGTCAGATGAACGAGGACCTGCTGGAGCGCACGGTCAACGGGTTCTGGCAGCGCGAGTTCGACGTCCTGGTCTGCACGACGATCGTCGAGAACGGACTGGACATCAGCAACGCCAACACCCTGATCGTCGAGCGATCCGATGCGCTGGGGCTCGCCCAGCTGCATCAGCTGCGGGGCCGGGTCGGGCGCGGTCGCGAACGGGGATACGCGTACTTCCTGTTCCCCCCGGAGCGTCCGCTCACCGAGACCGCGCACGATCGGCTCGCGACCATCGCGCAGCATTCCGAGCTGGGCGCGGGCGCGGCGGTCGCGATGAAGGACCTGGAGATCCGCGGCGCGGGCAACATCCTCGGCGCCGAGCAGTCCGGGCATATCGCGGGCGTCGGGTTCGATCTCTACATCCGGCTGGTCGGCGAGGCCGTGGCGGCGTTCCGCAAACAGGCCGGGGCGGCCGACGGCGAGGAGCCCGAGCAGCTGGCCGAGGTTCGGGTCGACCTGCCCGTCGACGCGCACGTCCCGCATGACTACGTGACGGGCGAGCGGTTGCGCCTGGAGGTTTACCGCAAGATCGCCGAGGCGCCCGACCAGCAGGCGTTGGACGCGATCGTCGAGGAGCTCGTCGACCGCTACGGTGAGCCACCGGTCCCGGTCCACAACCTGGTGGCCGTCGCGGCGTTCCGGCAGCGGTGCCGGAGCCTCGGGGTCGCCGAGGTCGCGGTGGCCGGGTCCTCGATCCGGATCGGACCGGTCGAGCTGGCGGAGTCGGCGCAGCTACGGCTGCGGCGGCTGTACCCCAAGAGCGCCTACAAACCCGCCGCGCGTCTGGTCACGGTGCCCAAGCCGATGGCGGGCAACCGGATCGGTGGGGCGCCGCTGCGCGATGTCGCGTTGCTCGAATGGGCCTCGAAGCTGCTCGACGCTCTGGTGGTGCCGGCGGGCACGCCGATGCCGGTTGCGGGGGGCTGAGCCGGCCCTCGATGGGCCGTGAGAGGGTAGCCCGCGTGCGCAGGCGAGTGAGGCGCGTCGCGGTGGCCATGGCGATTGTCGGCGCGGTGATCAGCGGGTGCGGGAGCGGCCCGAACCAGGTGGGCTCTGCCGCGATCATCGGGCCGGACGCGGTCTCGTTGACGCAGGTCCAGTCCCGCATCGATGCGGCGCTCAGCAAGACCGATGTGGTGGCGCAGCTCGCCGTGCGCGGGGTCGGTGCCGACGACATCGCCCGCGACGTCGTGACCCGCGCGATCATGCACGACCTGCTGGAACGCACTGCGGCCACCGAGGGCCTCACCGTCACCGACGCTCAGATCGATCAGGAACTCACCGCCGTCGGCGGGACCGACGCGCTGCTGCGGTCGTCGCTGCACGACCGGGACTCGCTGCGCCAGCGGGTCCGCGACCAGTTGCTCGCCGTCGAGCTTGCCAAACGCTACGTCGACCGGCTGAACGTCGTCGTCGATATCGTCGCGGCACCCTCGCGGGCCGATGCCGAGGCCAAGGCCCGCGCGATCGCCGCGGGCGGGGCCGCCGCCGACGCGGCGTTCCGGACGAACGCACAGCGCGACCTGCCCTTCCGGGCCGCCGCCGACCCGGAAGCCGCTTCGATGGCGCTGTTCGGAACCCCGGCGGGGCAGATCGTGGTGTTCCAGCCCGCCCCCAGCCAGAGCGGCTGGCTCGTGCTCAAGGTGGTTCAGCGCACCATCGACGCCGCTGCGACCGATCCGTCGGCCGTGAGCCGGATCGACGAGACAACCCTGGCCAAGATCGGGGAGCGGCTGCTGCAACCGTTGTCCCAGGAGCTCGGGGTGCGGGTCAACCCGCGTTACGGCGTGTGGGACCCGATCCAGATGCGGGTGGTGGCGGCGGGACACCAGGCGGGATCCATCATCACCCCGGCGGCGGGTTGAGGTGCCCCGCACCGTCGTCCTGCTGCCGCGGTGGGTCTCGGTGCTGCCTGCCGCCGCGCTGCCGGCGCTGCGCTCCGCATCGGTGGTGCTGGCCACCGCCGACGTCCCGGACGCCGCGGCCATCGGCGCGGAACCGCTCGAGGGCGATCCACCCGCCGACGCCGTCGTGCTCACCACCGATCCCGAGCATCCGGTGCTGGCCGGTGCCGACGTCGTCGTCCGAGCCCCGGATTCGGCGGGCTGGGCGCTGCTCGATGCCGTCGCGGTGATGGATCGGCTGCGTTCGCCCGGTGGCTGTCCGTGGGATGCCGAGCAGACCCACGCGTCGCTGCGGCCCTACCTCATCGAGGAGGCCTACGAGCTCTACCAGGCGATCGAGGACGAGGACCGGGCAGCGATGCGCGAGGAGCTCGGCGACGTCCTGCTACAGGTGCTGTTCCACGCGCGGGTGGCCGCCGAGGACGGCGCCGAGCCGTTCGACATCGACGCCGTGGCCGCCGATCTCGTCGCCAAGCTGGTCGGCAGGCACCCGCACGTCTTCGCCGACGGCGAGCGAATCGACACCGCCGAGCGGCAGGAGCACCGCTGGGAGGAGCTCAAGCGCGCCGAGAAGCAGCGGGAGTCGAGCGTCGACGGTGTTCCGCTCGGTCAGCCCGCTGTCGCGCTGGCGGCGAAGCTCACCAGCCGGACCGCTCGGGCCCGGCTGCCCGTCGAGCTCCTGCCCGCCGGTCCGGGAGTCGGGGATCAGCTGTTCGCGCTGGCGGCAAAGGCCAAGCTGGCCGGGCTCGACCCGGAGGCGGAGCTGCGGGCCGCCGCCCGGCACTTCGCCGAGGCCGTGCGCGCCGCCGAGACCGCGGCCCGGGCCGACGGGCTCGACCCGCACGCTCTCGACCACGACTGCTGGAAGCACTACTGGCCCATCCCCTAGCCCCGCGAGTCGGGGTATTTCCGAGCGCGAGTCGGGGTATTTCCGAGCGCGAGTCGGGGTATTTCCGAGCGCGAGTCGGGGTATTTCCGAGCGCGAGTCGGGGTATTTCCGCGATCGAGTTGCTCCCGGCGAGCCGGAGCCGTCGAGTCTGAGGGCGCTCTCAGCGGCAATCCGTACCGTGGAGTCGTGCGCACCGCGATGATCGTCATGGGGCTGTTCGGTGTGCTGGTCGTCGCGATCGTGTTGTTGCTCGGCGATCCGCTGGGCACGTCGACCCGGACGGACGGGCTGAGGCCGGCGCCCGTCACGCGGAACACACCGGTGGCGCAGGGCATCCCGTTGCCGGCCGGCCTCGACCTCGTCGGATGGTCGCGTGACACCGCCGACCGAACCGCGATTCCCGCTCGTGCGCTGCGGGCCTACGCCGCAGCCGAACTCGACCAGCGCGCTGTGACGCCGGACTGCCGGTTGTCCTGGACCACTCTGGCTGGTATCGGACGGGTCGAGTCCGACCACGGCCGGTGGCGCGGGACCGAGCTCGGTTCCGACGGCGTGGCTCGTCCGCCGATCATCGGCGTGCAGCTGGACGGCTCTCCCGGAGTCGCTGAGATTCGCGACACCGACGGCGGTCGGCTCGACGGTGACCCGACGTACGACAGGGCCGTCGGTCCGCTGCAGTTCCTTCCGGCGACCTGGGCCCGCTACGGCGGGAACGGCGATCCACAGAACATCGACGACGCCGCGCGCGCCGCTGCCGCCTACCTCTGTGCGAAGGGACGTGACACGGCCAGCGGGGTGGGCTGGTGGGACGGGGTGCTGACCTACAACCGGTCGGTCGAGTACGCCCAGCTCGTCTGGGCGGCTGCCAACCGGTATGCCACCGCGCCCTGACCGCGACTCGCGCACGGAAATACCGCGACTCGCGCACGGAAATATCGCGACTCGCGCACGGAAATACCGCGACTCGCGCACGGAAATACCGCGACTCGCGGGGCGGGGCGGGGCGGGTCAGGAGTCCAGGAGGGACTGTCCCCAGTGGCCGCCCCCCGCCAGACCGCCCGGACAGGCGAACACCGCCGACCCATTGTGCTGCAGGTATTCCATCATCCGATCCTGGTTCGCGAGCGCCCGCTGCATCGGCACGAACTGCGCCTGCGGATCGCGGACGAACGCGACGAAGAACAGCCCAGCGTCCAGATGGCCCTGCCCATCGGAGCCGTCGACGAAGTTGTAACCGCGGCGCAGGATCCGGATGCCGCCCAGGTGCTCTGCCGAGGCCAGGCGGATATGCGCGTCGGCAGGGATGACCGGGGCCCCGCCGGGGTCTCGCGCGGTGAAGTCGGCGGGGTCGAACTCGGCGCGGGCGCCGAGCGGGTTTCCTTCACCCTTCGTTCTCCCGACGATCTCTTCCTGCTCGGCCAGCGACGTCCGGTCCCACACCTCGATGTGCATCCGGATCCGGCGCGCCACCAGATAGCTCCCCCCGGTCATCCAGGCCGGCTCGTCGCCGGGCTGCACCCAGACGTGCCGATCGAGTAGATCGGAATCCTCGGCCTTGAGGTTGTGGGTGCCATCCTTGAAACCGAACAGGTTGCGTGGGGTGTCCTGACTCCTGGATGTCGACGATGTGCGTCCGAAACCCAGTTGCGACCACCGCACCGACGTCGTCCCGAATCCCATCCGGATGAGGTTGCGGGCGGCGTGCACGGCCACCTGGGGATCGTCGGCGCAGGCCTGGATGCACAGGTCGCCGCCGGAGCGAGTGGGATCGAGGTTGTCGCCGGTGAAGGCGGGCAGGTCGGCGAGCGCGGCCGGCCGCGGCAGCCCGAGCTTGTCGAGCAGGCTTGCGCCGATGCCGAACGTCAGCGTCAGCGACGACGCCGGCAGCCCGAGTGCCTCGCCGGTGTCGGAGGGCGGGGCGTGCGGGTTGCCCCCCACCGCGCCCCCGGGCGCGGCCTCCTGTCCGGCGACCATCCGTTCGGCGGCGGTGGTCCATCGTCTGAACAGGGCGTTGAGCGCGGATCGGTCAGTGGTCGTGACGTCGAGCGCGACGAAGTGCAGCCGGTCCTGGGCCGGGGTGATGATCCCGGCCTGATGCGCGCCCCGGAACGGCACGACCCCGGCCGCGCCACCGGCGGCTCCCTCGGGCGAGCAGGCCACCGTCGCGCCGGCCGCGGCGAGGCCGGCCCCGGCCAGACCGAACAGTCTGCGGCGAGACAGCGCGGGAGGCGCACCGCCATCGCGGAACGTCGCTGCGTCGGCGGGACTCATGCCGTGATGACCCCTGCGACCTGGCTGACCGGCTCGGCCAGCGCGTCGAGGGCGTCGGAGAGCCGCTTGACGTCCTCGGGGGCCAGAGCGGTGTAGGGCTGGAAGCCGTCGCCGGAACGGTGGGTGGCGAGCAACGCCTCGACGGCGGCGAGCCGCTGGTCGAGAGCGGCGCCGAGCTGCGGATCCTTGGCGTCGAGGACCGGCCGCAGCGCCGCGATGGCGGCCTGCGAGCCCTCGACGTTGGCCTGGAAGTCCCACAGGTCGGTGTGCGAGTAGCGGTCCTCCTCGCCGGTGATCTTTCCGGTGGCCACCTCGTCGAGCAGTTCCTTGGCGCCGTTGGCCAGTTGCAGCGGGGTGAGCCGCACGCTCGCGACGCGGGTCTGCAGGTCGTGGATGTCGGCGACGAGCTGGTCGGCGATCGTGCCGGAGTCGGGTTGCAGGCCGGTCACCCACAGGTCCTTCTCCAGCCGGTGGTACCCGGTCCAGCGGACGCCGGGTTCGCGCTCGTCGTCCTCCCGGCCGTCGATCCGGGGGTCGAGGTCACCGAACGACTCGGCGACCGGCTCGATGCGCTCCCAGTGGGTGCGCGCCACCGGGAACAGCGCCTTGGCGGATTCGACGTCGCCCACCTTCACCGCGGCGGCGAACTCGCCGGCCTTGGTCACCAGCGCCTCGACCTGCGCGGTGACGTAGCGATGGTAACTACCGGTGGCCTCGGCGAGCCGCGCGTCCGTGTCGGTGGAGCGGGCCGTGGAGCCGGTCACGGTGAAGGGGACGCGAATGCCCTCGCCGGTCATCCCGGGCTTGCACGCCGTGGTGTAGGCGCCGCCGTCCGGGACCTCGACGGTCAGCGACCGGGTGAGTCCGGGGCCGATGTTCGCGGCCTCACCGATGACCCGATCGCCGGCGCCGAAGAGGTAGAACTCCGTGGCCTGGGATCCGCTGTTGGTGATCGCGAAAGAGATCGTCCCCGCGGGTGCTTGGGTGCGGGAGAGGTCGCAGGCCGTGTCGTGGGCCGTCACGGTGACCGGGCCCACCGCGGCGGGGTCGGCCGGCGCGGGACCGGTGGTGCCGGCACAACCGGTCAGTAGCCCGACCGCGCCCGCGGTGAGCAGGATTGCAGGGATCCGAGATCTGGACATGACGGTCCTTCGATTGATTAGGCAAGCCTCATCAGATTTCTGGGGAGGCTAGCCTGATCAATGCGGACGAAGGAAGATCTCGTGGCATATCTCGGCTCGACAACAAGAAGTTTGCCCCGATCCGTCCGGTTGTGATTCCGGACTACGGCGCTACTCCAGCCCGGAGCTGTCTGCCGCGAGGCGTGCCAGAACCTCGCCGAGCGCCTCCTGGTACTCCGGGCGCGGGTCCATCGCCGCGGCGATCTTCAGCTGGGCCTGGGCCTCGTCGAATCGGCTCTGCCGCTGCAGTGCCTTGCCGAGGGCGAACCGCGCGTAGTGGTCGGAAGGGTCGAGGTCGACGACGCGGCGGAACGCCTCCTCGGCCAGGTGCAGCTGCGCGGAGTCGAGATAGGCGCGGCCCGCCAGCAGTTGCACGGAGGTGTCGTTGGGTTGGCTCTCCAGCACGGGCAGCAGGGCCTGCAGTGCGTCGAGCGGGCGCCGGCTGGCAAGCAGCATCTCGGCGCGACGATATGAAGCGAACACGTTGTCAGAAGCCGGTTGTCCCATCATGGTCATGCCTACGTTAGGTGCCCGACGGGAGATCCGCGAGGGTGGACAACCGGCAGTGGGACACGACGCGGGCTCCGAGACCCGCGTATCGGATGCGGCGGTTAGGCTGACGCACCGGGTCATACCTTCTGATCTCGGACGGGAGCACTGGTGGCGGTCATCGAGCAGGTCGGCGCGCGGGAGATCCTCGACTCGCGGGGGAACCCGACGGTCGAGGTAGAAGTCGCGCTCGACGACGGAACGCTGGCGAGGGCGGCCGTCCCGTCCGGTGCGTCGACCGGTGAGCACGAGGCGGTCGAACTGCGCGACGGCGACGCGAGCCGCTACGGCGGCAAGGGTGTCGAGAAGGCCGTCGCCGCGGTGCTCGACGAGATCGGGCCTGAGCTCACCGGGATGGACGCCGTCGACCAGCGCCTGGTCGACCAGCGTCTGGTCGACCTCGACGGCACCCCCGACAAGTCCCGGCTCGGCGCCAACGCGCTGCTCGGGGTGTCGCTCGCGGTGGCCAAGGCGGCCGCGGAGTCGAGCGGGCTGGACCTCTTCCGCTACATCGGCGGGCCCAACGCGCATGTGCTGCCGGTGCCGATGATGAACATCCTCAACGGCGGCGCCCACGCCGACACGTCCGTCGACGTGCAGGAGTTCATGATCGCGCCGATCGGTGCGGACTCGTTCCGGGAGGCGCTGCGCTGGGGTGCGGAGGTCTACCACGCGCTGAAGTCGGTGCTCAAGCAGAAGGGCCTGGCCACCGGGCTCGGCGACGAGGGTGGCTTCGCCCCCGACCTGGAGGGTGGAACCAAGGCCGCGCTCGACCTGATCGCGGGCGCGGTCGAGCGGGCCGGCTACGCCCTGGGCCGCGACATCGTGCTCGCTCTGGACGTCGCCGCCACCGAGTTCCATTCGGCCGGCACGTACCGCTACGAGGGCAAGGACCTGACATCCTCGGATCTGGCCTCGATCTACGCCGATCTAGTCGGCAGCTATCCGCTGGTGTCGATCGAGGACCCGCTGTCGGAGGACGACTGGGAGGGCTGGATCGCGCTCACCGACTCCCTCGGCGACCGGGTCCAGCTCGTGGGTGACGACCTGTTCGTCACCAACCCGGACCGGCTGGAGGAGGGCGTCCTGCGGGGCGCCGCGAACGCGCTGCTGGTCAAGGTCAACCAGATCGGCACTCTGTCGGAGACCCTGGATGCGGTGACCCTCGCGCACACCTCGAGCTACCGCTGCATGATGAGCCACCGCTCCGGCGAGACCGAGGACACCACGATCGCGGACCTCGCCGTGGCGACCGGCTGCGGCCAGATCAAGACGGGCGCCCCGGCCCGGTCGGAACGGGTCGCGAAGTACAACCAGCTGCTGCGTATCGAGGAGGCACTCGCTGACGCCGCGCGCTACGCGGGAGAGCTGGCCTTCCCGCGTTACACGGTGCCGCAGTCCGGGGTCTGATCCGCATGTCCGCCGCGGACGAGCGCGGCCGGAGCCGCAGCGATCGGGTCCGGTTCGGCCGCGGCGCGGCACCCCCGCGGCCGGCGGCGACCGGGCGCCGCACCCGGGAGCCGCGGCTGACGCGCACCCGGGCGCGGGCCGTCGGCGTCGTCGCGGCGACCACGGACTGGCTCGGTGTCTCCTCCGCCCGACGGGCCGCGGTGCTCGCGTTCGTGGCGTGCGCCATCGCGCTGAGCGTCGCCGTCCCGCTGCGCAACTTCCTCACCCAGCGCCAGGAGCTGGCCGCGGTGAGCGAGCAGCAGCGGGCGCTCGCCGCGGAGGTCGACGAGCTGACCCGGCGGCGCGCGGAACTCGCCGATCCTGACCGGGTGGTGGCCGACGCGCGGTCGCGGCTCGGCTACGTCCGGCCGGGGGAGGTCCCGTTCATCGTGCAGTTACCCGAGCCGGTGCGCAGCGGCCCCGGCCAGGATGGGGCCGGAGACGCACCGTGGTACGCGCGGCTGTGGCGTGAGGTTTCGGAAGGAACGACGTGATCGACGAGTCCCGCATCGCTGCTGATGACGTCGCGGCGGTCGCCGCGCAGCTCGGCCGTCCACCGCGGGCGATCCGAGAGGTGGCCTACCGGTGTCCGTGCGGGCTGCCGGCGGTGGTGCAGACCGCACCCCGGCTCGACGACGGCACGCCGTTTCCGACGCTGTTCTATCTGACCTGTTCCCGGCTCGCGGCGCGGATCGGCACGCTCGAGGCGCAGGGGCGGATGCGGGAGATGACCGAACGCCTGGCCACCGACCCCGAACTCGCCGCCGCCTATCGGCGGGCGCACGAGTCGTACCTGGCCGAACGCGACGCGATCGAGTCCCTCGGCACGGATGTCAGCGCCGGGGGCATGCCAGGCCGGGTCAAATGCCTGCATGTGCACGTCGCCCACGCGCTGGCGCGCGGGCGCGGTGTCAACCCGTTCGGCGACGAGGCGCTCGACGAGATCGGCGAGTGGTGGCCCGCCGGCCCCTGCGCCTGACCCGCGAGTCGCGGTATTTCCGAGCGCGAGTCGCGGTATTTCCGCGACCGAGTCGGGGCAGATCCGCGCTCGGCCGCGAGATGAGCCGGCTGCGATGATCGCCGGACTTCGTGCGCAGCAGATCGAGCACGTCGCCGCGCATCACCTCCGCCGGGATCCGACCCGACCGCCACCGCAAACGGACGTTCATCCGATTCTGGGTCCGGTCGCGAGGTGTCCGGGGGTGTCTCGCCCTGCCTTTACAGGCGGCTGGGCTCAACGGGCAGCAGCCGACTGAGCTCGTTCGCCGCCTGCTGAAGCGGCCGCTGCTGAGCGATCATCCGACGCGCACGGGTGAATGCCCTTGCGGCGTTGACCGACAGGACCCCGCTCAGCCGCCCGGCCCGACCGGAGAGGATCAGGAATACCGGGGCGTCCGGGTCCTCGAGCAGCGTCAGACAGTCCGCGCCCGCCCGTCCCGCGAACTGAATCCTGACGTCGTACTGGTCGGACCAGAAGTAGGGGACGGAGGCGAACGGCGTGCGCTCGGCCGGGGCGGCGAGCAGATTGCGGGCCGCGGCGGCGCCCTGCTCGATGGCGTTGGACCAGTGCTCGATCCGCATCCGCTCACCGAACAGCGGATTCGTCCAGCTGACGACATCCCCGGCCGCTGTGATCTCAGGTGGGCCTGCGGTCAGGTACTCGTCGCAGCGCAATCCCGCCGTGATGTCCAAACCGCTGTCGGCCAGCCATCCCACCGCGGGGGTTGCGCCGATGCCCACCAGGACGGCGTCGCCGGGCAAGACGGTGCCATCGTCGAGTTGGACGCCCTCCACTCGCAAGCTGCCGATGACTGCACGAACGTTCCGGCCCAATCGGAACAGGACGCCGTGCTCCCGATGCAACCGGCCCAACGCAGCGCCGATCCGCGGGCCGAGCACTGCCTGCATGGGGGTGGGGAGTGGATCGACGACGGTGACCTCGGCGCCGAGCGACCGGGCGGCGGCCGCGGCCTCCATCCCGATGAACCCGGCGCCGATCACGACGAGCCGGGCCCCGGCCCGCAGCTCCGCGCGCAGCGCCATACAGTCGGCCAGGGTGCGCAGGGTGTGCAGACCGGGACGCGGGTCGGCGCCGGGCAATGTGCGGGCGGCGCAGCCAGTCGCGATGATCAAACCGTCGTAGGCAACCGCGGCGCCGTCGGCGGTCCGGACCTCGCGACGGTCGGGATCCAGCCCGGTCGCGCGAACGCCGACGCGCACCTCGATCCGCGCCGCCGCGAGCTCCCCGCCGTTCCGTAGCGCCGCGCGGCCGGGTTGCCATTCGCCGGTGAGGACCTGTTTCGAGAGCGGAGGACGGTCATAGGGCGGTTCGTCCTCGGCGCCCAGGAGCGTGACCGGTCCGTCGTAGCCGTGCTCGCGCAACGCCTCGGCGGCGTGCAGGCCGGCCAGCGAGCCGCCGACCACGACGATGCCGCGGCCTGTCGTGGGAAGGGCGGTATCGGATGCGCGCATCGATGTTCGAGTCTCTCCGTGGACGAGAGCGGCGGGGCGCGCTGGGGTGCCCCGCCGCTCGGGAACGGCCGTCAGGCTTGGACGGAGCCGATATCGATCGTGCTCAGCCCGGCGGCCAGGGCGTGGTCGACTGCGCTGCGGGTCTCCGCCGGATCCAGATCGAACGCAGATGTGGACAGCAGCGCCGAGGCGTCGACGACGGCGTCCACAACGCCCGCCCGGATCTCCTCGACCCAGCCGGCGATCAGTGGCCGGTTGTCCGCCGTGTCCTCGATCGCGACCTCGGCGAGCGCGATCGACCAGCGACGGCTGCGGATGGTGTCCAACTGCAGGTTGCGATGCAGCATCGCGGTGAGGTCGTCGCCGTTGGCGGCGGCGGCCTCGGCGAGCCGCAGGTTGAACACGGCGTCGACCGCGGGTTTGACCACGAAGTTGAGCTGGGTGAACACCTTGCCCCAGTCTCGCTCCGCGAGCAGCAGCTCGACGACCTTTCGCAGCGGCTGCCAGGCCGCATCCCGCTCCCAGCGGGCGCGGTCGTCGTCCCCGAGCCCCAGGTCCGGGTGGTGCAGCTGCAGCTGCCGGGTCTGATAGGCGATCCGCTGGATGCGGCGCAGCTCGTCACCGGCCTGGAAGGCGACCGCGTTGCTGATGTAGCTCGATGGCGCCATCGACATCACGTAGGTGGCCGACATCAGCAGTGCGTGTCCGAGGTAGCGGAACGGGGTGTAGCCCCCGCGCAGGGCGCGCAGCCACTCCGGGGTCAGTGCCGCGTAGGAGCCGCGACCCTCGTGATCGTCGATCAGGCCGTCCACGTACGTTTCGGCCTCGTCCTGCATCCGCACGTAGGTGCGGTAGACCAGCATGTCGGGGTCACGGAAGCGGTTCCAGTCCGCGCACCGGAACGGCGACTCGTTGCGATGCTCGACATACCAGCGGTTCCAGACGTGGTCCGGGGACATCTCCCACGGGCTCTGCCCGGGCTTGTAGTGCCAGTGCAGGTCGTGAGAGACGAACTCGTACTCGGTGGGGACCTTGCGCTCGGTGTAGCGGCTCCAGCTGCGCCGCTTGCGGGTGGGTGCGCTCATGCCTCAGCTCTCCTTGGGGGTCGGGCGGGCGGCGCCCTGCCGGGAGTGCCACACGATGTCGTCGGTGGTGGTGATGATGTGGCCGGCGAAGAAGGCCATGTGGGGTTCGACGTCACCGATCCGCACCGGGCGCCCGGCCAGTTCGCTCAGTGTCCGGCGGGTCAGCCGGCAACGCCCGGGAGTGTGGATGCGGATGTAGGAGCCCTCGTCGCGGACCTGGACCTCCGCGTCGGGGTTGTCCTCGGCGATCGCCTCGGCCACGAGCTCGGCCATCTCGCCGGCCTGCATGATGGGACCGACCAACGCGGCGTCGGCGGAGACCGACGGCCCGTCGGGGCTCGGCGCCTTGGTCTGGGTCATGTCTGGGATGCCTTTCGTGGGTGACTCCGCGGGACGCGGACGAACAACTCGCCGTCGCGGACCTCGGTCGGGTACTCGGTGAGGCGGGCGTTGGTCGGGTTGATCCCGGCACCGCTGCATGCGTCGAACTCCCACATGTGCGCGGGGCAGGTGATGATCTCCCCGTCGAAGTCCGCGTCCTCGAGCGTGTTGTCCTGATGCGGACAGATGCCCTGGAACGCGCGGAGCCGGCCGGCGGTGTTCACCAGGATCACCGCGGTGCCGTCGGGCAGCCGGTGGAAGGACATCTCGCCCTCCCAGACATCGTCGGCCGCGCACAGCCGCTCCCAGGCGGCCTCGGAGAGGGTCGTCATCACGCCGTCACCGGTCCGCGTAGGAGACGATCACTTCTTCCATCGGCGCCACACCCTCCTGGGCTGCTGTCAGCGAGTTGTCGAGGACGCGGCCGGCGTACTCGACCTGCATCGGCCGGTTCTGGGGCGGCACCCGGCGGTCGACCGAGTGCTCCGCGCATTTGTGCGCGACCTCGGCGATGGTGTCGGTGTCCTCGATGAGGACGAGGCTGTAGAGGAAGTCGCCGCGGAAGTGCGCGACGACCGGCATGGGGTTGCCCATGATCGTCTCCTATCAGGCCGTGCGGGCCCAGGCGTAGTCGAGCGCGTCCTTGCCGGCGACCTCCGGGGTGATGCCCATGTAGCTCAAGGCCCCACCCAGGTCGGGCGGCTGGATCTGACCGGTGACGAATCGGTCGATCAGCGACTCGTGGCCGACGTACTTCTCCGGCTCCCGCTCGAAGATCCACTGGCAGGGGTCCGAGCAGAACCGGTAGGTTCGGCCATCGCGCCGGATGACCCGCAGCGGTGCCGCATGCTCACGCCACACCGTCATCGGCAGGTGGCACATGTTGCAGGTGACCGGCAGCGTCGAGGGAAGCGTGAGCTCCTCGCGCCCGCTGCGGGCGTTCTGGACGATAACGTCCCACTTGCGGCCCCAGGTCTGCTCCCACTTCGGGTACTTGGTGGCCAGCCACTCCCGCTCCTCGGGGGAGACACCCGCCGCGGGATCCCACCACAACGTCGGCCGGTAGGTCCACGAACCCAGGTGCATCGAGTGGTGGAAGTTGTCCACCTCGTCGAGCAGCTGGCCCCAGTACCACGGCAGGTCCAGACCTGCGTCGAGCATGTACTTGGCGAACTGGTCGAGGACCAGCTCCTCCATGAACTCCTTGAACGAGTGCCTCCGGTGTTCCAGCGGCATGTAGTAGTCCATGCCCATTCCGGTCAGCAGCGCGAAGACCTTCCAGGTGCGCCAGACGGCCTTGTCCACAACGTACTGGGCGTGTTCGGGATCGTGGTGGCGCAGCACCTCGATCACCGCGGCGCCCTGCTGGGAGTGCCGGGCCTCGTCGGTCTGAATCGACTGCAGCAGCGAGGAGAACTCGACGTCACCGGCCTTCAGCGCGTCCGACGCCATGCCCAGGAACTGCAGGTTGGTGAAGGCGGTCTCGAAGACGAAGGTCTCGGCGATCGCGGCATCGACCGCGGTGCCGGCGAGGAACAGGTCGCTGAAGATCGACCGAGCGGTGATCGCCCCCCATTCGTTGGTGTGATACATCTTGTGCGCCCAGTCGAACTGGTCGTCCTGTTTGACGTAGGAATGCGGGAAGAACAACTGCAGTTGCCCGTGCCGGATCTCGTCGAGCATGCCCAGCGTCGCCACGGTGCGCCAGGCGGCCGACGGTGCGAACCGGGCGAGCTTCGCCTCGGACAGCCCGGCGAAGTACTCGGCGACCGACGCGATCCCGTAGTGCTCCTTGATGATCGCGCGCCACCGCGGGTCGGCGCCCTCGATGTACCGGGTACGGCCGACGGCGGTTTTCACCCCGTAGAGACCCTCGTCCTTCTGCCGCTGGATATCGACGTACTCGCGGTAGGAGACCTTGTACGGCTCGTCCCATTTCTCCCAGGCCTCGGCCGGCAGTCGGGAGCTGTCTGTGGCGAACTCTGGGAAGAGGATGTCTCGAGGTGCGTACTCTGGGGTCCAGTCGAGCTGACGTCCGAGATCGAACCAGTCCTCGCGTTTCAGGCTGGGCATGCTTCTCCTCTTCGCGTGCTTCCGTTCCTGTTGAGGAACCACGGTCTTGTAGGATGTGGCGTATGTAAAGGATCGATCCGGTCTGAGTGCGAACCGGATCGGTCTCAATCCCCGGGCCAGGGAAAATGGCGTGAATAACGGATCTTTGCCGGGTTTCCTCTTGTTCGGATTGCCGTGGGCTTGCACGATGGTGGACATGACAGGGGTGTGTGAATCGACCAGAAGAATCGGATCGAATGCATATTCCGATCCGGATCTCCGGCTTCCCTCGGTGGCTCGCGACCTTTCCGAGTTGGTTCCGGCGATCGCCGCTGTGCACCGGATGACGACCGCCGAGGTGCGTGAACTCGCGACCAGATGGCGGGGCTGTCGCGAATGGATCGCGGCCGAGCTCGACCGGGCCGACCTCGAGGGGGCCCGGCGGGAGGAGCTGCGCGTCTTCGAACGGCTCGGTCGGGCCGCCTGGCGCCTGGTCGAGCTGCGGACTCAGCAGGAACGGGCCGTGACGTGCCCGGCGTGCTGGTTCGTCGGGTTGGATCAACCGCCCTATCTGGCTTTCGAGGGACCGCCGAACGAACCGCTCAAACCGCCCTATGCCGTCCACTTCGGAGACCCGTCGCGGCAGCGCTGCCCGCGCTGCGGTTATGGGTTCGGGCTGGACGACGATCCCGACGACGGCAGCGATCCGATCAGCTTCGAGGTCTGGCGGTGGGACTGGCGGGATCGCGATTGTCCGTGGTTCGACGTGACGCGGCGGCCGGGAGGGTGAGCCGTCAGCGTACGGTCGTCGGAAGCTGAACGACCGGAATGCGGCTGTGCCCACCCTGCCGGGCCGGTTCGGGATCCCGGCCGGGCCGCTGGGGTGAGCCGAAGTCGTGATTGATGGTGTCGACGACCTCGCGCACCAGGCGTCGTTGTTCGGTGCGTCGCCACACCATGACGATCTCGACCGGTGGATGTTCGGCGAGCGGACGAACCGTGACGCCCGCCGCTGCGCCGTCGCGAACCGAGAGCGGGAACACGGCACTGCCGAGCCCGGCGGCGACCAGCCCGAGCAGTGTGCCGGTGTCCCGCGCCTCGTGCACGATGCGCGGCTGAAAACCCTCGGTCCGGCACGCGTTCTCGAACAGCCACCGGACGGCCGAGCCGCTGTCGGCGGGGAACGACACGAAGTCGTCGTTCGCCATCTCCGCCAGCGGGACCGCGTCGTAACCCGCGAGCGGGTGCCCGTCGGGGAGCACGACAGCCAACGACTCGACGAGCAGGGTGTGCATCACGAGTTCGGCGGGCGGCGGACAGTCGGGTCGGACCATGAAACCGATATCGATCCGCCCGTCAACGATCCCGTCGAGCTGAGTGGGGGTCAGCAGGTCGCTGCGCAGGTCGAGCGGCAACCGGCCGGTGGCGAGACGCACCAGCCGGAGGACGCGGCCCAGCAACGCGTTCGCCGAGCACGAGGTTCGCCGCCCATCCGCTGCTCGCGGCCGAGGTGCAACACCTCATCCTCGGCGGTCTGCTTTGGGGCCAGCCGCATACGTACCTCGACGAGTTGCGGGCTCCGGGCCGAGCGCCTCGGCCGCGCAATGTGAAGCTGGTCATGGACCTCATCGAGTCCCGCCCGGAGCATCCGTGGACGATCACCGAGCTCGCCACGTCCGTCGGGATCAGTGTCCGTTCGATCGAGGACGGTTTCCGCCGTCATGTGGGTATCTCCCCGATGGGTTACCTGCGCAGGTGCCGGCTGGATCGGGCGCACGGGGATCTGAGGGAGGCGTCGCCCGCCACCGTCACCGTCGGCGAGGTCGCCTATCGCTGGGGTTTCGCCCACGTGGGGCGCTTTGCCCGCGCCTACCGCGAGAGGTTCGGGCAGAACCCCTCGGAGACGCTGCGATCGCTGCATCCCTGACGTCGTCACCTGGCACTCCTTCGTGCTGACGTCGCAACGGTTCATGACGAGGCCGCGTCGAGGCGGTACGGCCAGCACCGTAGGGGGCCCTGTCCTTCCCGGCGAGCCTCGATCCGCAGACCCGATCCGAAGTTCGCATGAGACGTCCGCAACCATCCCGGCTCGCTCGCGGAATGACCGCGACTCGCGGTCGGAAATACCGCGACTCGCGGGGGAGGGGTCAGACGGTGGTGGGGGTGATGCGCTGGAGCAGGGCTTGGGTGTGCACCTGGGCGGGCAGCGTGCCGGCGGTCCGCCAGGGACCGTCGGGCAGGAACCGCGACGACACGAACGCCGAGGCCACCTCCTCCGGGGCATGCCGCAGCAGCAGCGAGCCCTGTAGGCACAACGCCAGCATCTCGGCCAGTCGCCGGGCGCGTCGCTCCTCGCGGGAACGAAGTTCGGTCCGCAGTTCGCGCACCCCGCGGTCGAACCACTCGTCGGCCCCGCTCGCCGCGTCGATCTCGGCCAGTACAGCGTCGACGGAGTCGGGCTCGCGGGTCACGGCACGCAGCACATCGAGTGCGGTGACGTTTCCGGACCCCTCCCAGATCGAGTTCAGCGGGGCTTCGCGGTAGAGCCGAGGCAGCCCGGAGTCCTCGACATACCCGTTGCCGCCCAGGCATTCCAGCGCCTCGGCCACGACCGTCGACGTCCGCTTGCAGACCAGGTACTTCGTGGCCGGGAGCGCGAGCCGCAGCAGGTGGCGCTCCCCGCGGTCGACCGCGCCCGCCAGCCGCAGCGCCAGCGAGGTCGCCGCCTCGGACTCCAGGGCGAGGTCGGCGATCACGGTCTGCATGAGCGGCGTGTCCGCGAGCCGTGAGCCGAACGCGCTGCGATGCGCCACGTGGTGCGCGGCCTCGGTCAGCGCGGCCCGGACGATCGCGGCCGAGCCCAGCACACAGTCCAATCGGGTCATCGAGACCATCTCGATGATCGTCGCCACGCCACGGCCCTCATCGCCGAGCCGCCAGCCGATCGCGCCGTCGTACTCGATCTCCGCCGAGGCGTTGGACCGGTTCCCCACCTTGTCCTTGAGCCGTTGCAGCCGGATCGGGTTGCGGCTGCCGTCGGGCAGCACCCGGGGCAGCACGAAACAGGTCAGCCCCCCGGGGGCCTGCGCCAGCGTCAGGAACAGATCGTTCATCGGCGCCGAGGTGAACCATTTGTGGCCGATGAGTTCGTAGGTGCCGTCCGACCGTGACGCCGCCACGGTCGTTCCCGACCGCACGTCGGAGCCGCCCTGCTTCTCGGTCATCGACATCCCGGCGAGCAGCCCGGACTTGGTGTCGGGCCGGGCGAGCCCGGGCTGGTACTCGCGGGCCATGAGGCCGGGCTCGAACCGCGCCATGAGGTCGGGGTCGTGCCGCAGCGCGGGGATCGCCGCGTAGGTCATCGAGATCGGGCAGCAATGTCCCTGCTCGAGTTGGTTCATCAGGTAGAAGCCCGCGGCGCGGGCGACGTGCGCCCCGGACCCGGGATCGGCCTGCCAGGGAGCGCCGTGCAGGCCCCACCCGACCGAGAGCGCCATCAGCCGATGCCAGGACGGATGGAACTCGACCTCGTCGATGCGGTGCCCGTACCGGTCATGGGTACGCAACACGGGGGGGTTCTCGTTGGCCAACCGGGCGTCCTCACGAGCCGGTTCGGAGGCGATGGTGCGGCCGAGCACGGCCAGGTTGTCCAGCGCGTCCCCGGCGCCCTCTCGGCGCACGGCGTCGACCAGCGCGGGGTCGCAGGCCAGCGGGTCGTACCCGGCGAGTGGCGGGACCTGGTTGAGCACCTCGTGGGTACCGAGGTCGGTCCCGACCGGCGCCGCGACCGGCCGGGGGCGGGTACGCGGCGCGCTCGTCACCCCGGTGGAGGACGACGGGCGCCCCGCCGTCGCCTCACCCGACTCGGTTCCGTTTCCTGGCGCCTCGACCGGGGTGGTCACGGTCTGTTCGGTGCCGCGCATCCGTCCATCCGTCACCCGGCCGAGACTAGCGGCGAACAACCCGATCGGGGCATGGCCACGCTGGACGGTGCGCGACCGCGCGTACCGTGACGGCAGATCTCCGACACCGGATGAGGGGGAGCGCATGCCGCGGGTGGCCGCAATCGACTGCGGAACCAATTCGATCCGGCTGCTCGTCGCGGACGTGGCCAGCACCGCGGGGACCCTCGACCTGCGTGACGTGCACCGCGAGATGCGCATCGTGCGGCTCGGCCAGGACGTGGACGCGACCGGCATGCTGGCGCCCGCGGCGTTGGAACGTACCCGCGCTGCGCTCGTCGACTACGTCGGGACGCTGCGCGCCGCGGGTGTCGAACGCATCCGGATGGTCGCGACATCGGCAACCCGCGACGCATCCAACCGCGAGGACTTCTTCGCCATGGTGCGCGACGTGCTCGGCGCCGAGGCCGAGGTGATCTCCGGGGAGGAGGAGGCGACGCTGTCGTTCGTGGGCGCGGTCGGTGACCTCGAGCCGGCCGACGGACCCTTCGTCGTCGTCGACGTGGGCGGCGGCTCGACCGAGCTCGTCGTCGGGTCGCTGGACGACGGCGCGGCGAGGGTGCACTCGGCCCGTTCGGTGGATATCGGCAGCGTCCGGCTCACCGAGCGCTGCCTGACCGGCGACCCGCCGAGCGGTGACGACATCGACAAGGCCCGCGCGGTCGCCACCACGATCCTGGACGAGGCGTTCGCCGCGGTCCCGGTCGAGGGCGTGCGCACCTGGGTCGGGGTGGCGGGCACCATCACCACCCTGTCGGCCATCGCGCAGCAGCTGCCCAGCTACGACCCCGATGCCGTGCACCTGTCCCGGCTCTCCCGCGACGAGCTCGGCGAGGTCGCCCAGCGTCTGCTGCGCACGCCGCGTTCCGAGCGCGCGAAGCTGGGCGCGTTGCATCCCGGACGGGTCGACGTCATCGGGGCCGGCGCGCTGATCGTCGATGTGCTGTCCGACGAGTTGCACGCGCGCGCGGGCATCTCCGAGCTCGTCATCAGCGAGCACGACATTCTCGACGGCATCGCCCG
Organism: Pseudonocardia hispaniensis; assembly: GCF_042658695.1. Classification (NCBI taxonomy): domain Bacteria; kingdom Bacillati; phylum Actinomycetota; class Actinomycetes; order Pseudonocardiales; family Pseudonocardiaceae; genus Pseudonocardia; species Pseudonocardia hispaniensis. The sequence continues at coordinate 32,190 of NZ_JBHSQW010000014.1, forward strand.
ATCGATCGCCTGACCATGGTCCGTCACGCCTGCGTCGTTCCGGAGAGCATCGCGGCGCTCGACGCGGCGATCCTCGACTGCCGGGCCTGTCCGCGGCTGGTGACCTGGCGGGAGAAGGTGGCGGTGGACAAGCGCGCCGCGTTCCGCGAGCACGAGTACTGGGGACGTCCGGTGCCCGGCTTCGGCCCCCCGGATGCGGCGCTGCTGATCGTGGGCCTCGCGCCCGCGGCGCACGGGGGCAACCGCACCGGCCGCATGTTCACCGGGGACCGCTCCGGCGACGTCCTCTATGCGGCGCTGCACACCGTCGGCCTCGCCAACCAGGCCACAGCGGTTCATCGCGACGATGGGCTGGTGCTGCGCGGTACCCGGATCACCGCGCCGGTGCACTGCGCCCCGCCCGCGAACAAGCCGACCCCGGCCGAACGGGAGAACTGCCGGTTCTGGCTTGACACCGAGCTCACGCTGCTCGCGCCGACGCTGCGCGCGATCGTGGTGCTGGGTGGGTTCGGGTGGCAGGCGCTGCTGCCGGTGCTGGCGGCGACGGGCTGGGTGGTGCCGAAGCCGAGGCCCCGGTTCGGCCACGGTGCCCACACCGAGCTCGCCCCGGGCGCGCCGGGCCGTGCCCCGCTGCGCCTGTTCGGCAGCTACCACGTCAGCCAGCAGAACACCTTCACCGGACGGCTGACCCCCCAGATGTTGCAGGACGTGCTGGACGCCGCGGGCCGTGCGGCGGGGATCATCGGCGACGGACAGGGCGTACCCGAACGGCAGTCTTGACCTTGTTGACGGTGTGACGTATAGCGGAATCGGTCCTCTGCGTTGTGGGCGGACGGCCCTCGGATGCGAGCATGGACCCATGGCGCGCGACACGCGGATCGTGGTGGTTGGCGGCGGTTACGTCGGGATGTACACCGCTTTGCGGCTGCAGAAGAAACTGCGTCGCGCGGAGGCCTCCGTCACCGTGATCGATCCGCAGTCCCACATGACCTATCAGCCGTTCCTGCCCGAGGCGGCGGCCGGCTCGATCGAGCCCCGGCATGTGGTCGTGCCGCTGCGGAAGGTTCTGCGTCAATGCCACCATCTCACCGGGCGGGTCACCCGGATTGACCATTCGGTGCGGCAGGTCACCGCCGAGTTGGCCACCGGGCGGGTCGCCACCATCGACTACGACATCCTCGTCGTCGCACCCGGTTCGGTCGCGCGGGTACTGCCGATCCCGGGTCTGGCCGAGCACGGAATCGCGTTCAAGAACGTCGGCGAGGCCATTTTTCTGCGGAATCACGTCCTTTCGCGGCTCGACGAGGCCGCCGCGACGACCGACCCGAAACTTCGGCGCAAGTTGCTGACCTTCGTGGTGGTCGGCGGCGGGTACGCCGGGATCGAGGCGCTCGCCGAGTTGGCCGACATGGCCCGCTACGCCAGCCGCTACTACGACAACATCAACCGCGAGGACATCCGCTGGGTGCTTGTCGAGGCGGCGAACCGGATCATGCCCGAGGTGGGCCCGAAGCTGGGCCGCTACACCGTTGAGCGGCTGCTCGATGCGGATATCGAGGTCAACCTCGACACCCGGGTGACGAGCATGGTGGACGGGCACGTGGTGCTGGACGACGGTCAGTCCTTCGATGCGGACACGATCATCTGGACCGCCGGGGTCAGGCCGAACCCGATGCTGGACAACACCGACCTGCCGCGCGATTCCCGCGGGCGAGTCGACTGCACCGCGGAGCTACAGGTCGTCGGGATGCCGGACGTGTTCAGCGCCGGTGACTGCGCGGCGGTTCCCGATCTGTCCAAGGACGACCCGGACGCGACGACGAGCCCCTCGGCTCAGCACGCGGTGCGCCAGGCGAAGGTGCTGGCCGACAATGTGATCGCGCACCTGCGTGGCCGAAAGCTCACCCAGTACAAGCACTCCTACGCCGGCTCGGTGGCGAGTCTTGGCCTCTACAAGGGAGTCGCCGAGATCTACGGGATCAAGCTGCGCGGCATCGTCGCGTGGTTCATGCACCGCACCTACCACGTGAGCCGGATGCCGACCTGGAACCGGCGCATCCGGATCATCTTCGACTGGACGGGGGCGCTGGTGCTGGGCCGCGAGGTCGTTGCGCTGGGCCAGATCCACGCCCCACGCGCGGAGTTCAGCCGCGTCGTCGGCAGCCCCGCTCCGGCCGCGCCATCCGCCGAGCCGGTGCGCCTGGCCATGGACGCGGCCGCCGAGCGCGTCGGGGTCTGAGCGGGGCCCGCGGGGCGCCGGGCCGTCGCCCGTAGGCTGTGGCCCGCGCCCCCGTAGCCCAATCGGCAGAGGCAGGCCCCTTAAAAGGGTCACAGTGTGGGTTCGAATCCCACCGGGGGCACCCCGCCTGACCGGCCCGACCATGCTCTGAGCTGAGGATTCCCTCATCTCTCGTTGCCGGTGTTGTCCGGCTGATCACGCTCAATACGCGCCAAAGTTCCGTCCCGAGGGGCGGCGGGCGGCGTCCTCGGCGCTCAGCGCGTCGACACGGGCCTTGCGCCACACACGGCAGTACGTGCTCTCGGCGCGCTGAACGCCGCGGACTCCGTGGGACAGGAGGCCGTCGGGCGAGTTGCCGACCGCTCCGATGTGGTCATGAAGCAGCGCCCTCAGTTCGGGAGGACGCGGGTTGTGCCGCGGGCACGGTGCTCGAGCTGCCGTTCCTCCCGAGTCGATCCACGAGGCACCGGCTACCCGGCCCCACTACCGAACGGGACCGAAAGGCCGAGTTGTGCCGCTTCGGCCGGCGTACGGGATCAGCGGCGCCGTCGTTTCCCGCCGATCTTGCGGGGCGAAGCAGTGGGCCAGTCGAGCGGTAGCCTGCCTGAGTCATCCAGCTCACCGAAGAGGCGGCCGAGCCGACGCAGCTCGGTGACAGCGAGGATTCTGCGGTCGGGCGGGAACGGGCACGGTGAGTCGCGGACGCTCGACCACGCGCGCTCGATCTCGCGCGTCGCGGCGGTGTCACTCAGCTGCAGGCCCCGGTGCACCGCTGCGACCAGGATCTCGGCGAGAGCCAGCTCGTCGGCGTTGGCCCGGCGGACCGCCTGTGATCGGGCTGCGTCGTTGTGCCGCCGCCTGCCGGAGAGGATCTGCAGGCTGTCGAACAGGGCCCCGGTGGCGATGCTGCCCCACAATCCGCGCCGCAGGCCGAGGTCGCGTTCGGTGACGAAGTGAGCGAGATCGTGCGGGACCGTGTTCGCGCGGTCGTACGAGGTCAGCAGGAGCCGGACTCCATCTGGGCGGTCAATCGTGGCCAAAGAACCTCCGCCTTTGCGCCTCGCGAACTCGACGTGCACGAGCCAATCCTCGCCGCCGTACCCTGCCCCTGCATCCCGATAACTCACCACCGGCGAGCGGGCCGTGGGCGTCACAGGCCAACCCAGCGCTCGTGCCGTCGCCGGCCACGGCATGGAGACCGTCGGCGATCTCTTGGGGCGCCCGCGTGTGCGTGGCAAGGACCTGTCGCTCGTGCCCCACGTCGCGCCCAGCACACGCCACTCACGAGCCAGCGGGCACGGCGTTCGGGGGACGACGTCCGCCAGATCCTCAGAGGGGCAGCTCGTCGGTACGGCCAAGGCCAGCCGCTGCCAGCGCTACGTCCACGCCGTCGTCGTAGCGAATGACCCGGCAGATCCGTCCGGCCCGCACACCGAACTCTGTCGCGACGGTGTGGACATCAGCACTGGCGGCCCAGCTGGCCTTCTGCACCGCGACGGCGGTATCGCCGCGTCCAAACAATTGCACGGTCTCCAGTGAGATGCCCGAACTGGCTACCCACCGACGGAAGACGTTCAGCCCGGACGCCGAGCCCCGCGGGCCTCCGACCTCGATGTCGTCGGTGACGAGACCGGCCGCCGCCTCGACATCGCCGGCGGTGACTGCCTGCTCGAATGCGCGCACCAGATCCAGATTCACGATGACCATGCTGCACCTTTGTGCAAGTTCAGATCACGACGTGCGCTCCGCCCACATCCGGCGTCGTTCAGTCGAGCAGCCTCATGCAGACGGGCGAGCGATCTCGCCGACCGTCATGCCGTCGGCGACCATGGAGACAACGGTGGCGACCGGGATGCGCATACCGCGGATCGTCGGGACGCCACCCATCAGGTCGGGATCCACTGTGATCCGGTCGAAGGTCATGTGCCGACGGTACGGCGGTTTGCGAGCCTGGCCCAGAATCGACGTGCGCGCCGAAATCGGGGCGTCGCCCTCTCCCCGCCGACGGGAGTGGACCGCGTTCTTACGCGGTTGCCGACCGGACCTCCTCAGGCGCCTCGCGTGCTCACCCGATGGCGGGCGCCGCGCTGCGTGTGCGGGTGTTGGCTGCAGTGACCACCGCGGCCAGGCTCGCTGCGAGCACTGATCCCGCCCTGCCCGCTGCCCATCCGTTGGCTCCGTCGTGGCGATACTCGATGACAGTGAGCGCGTCGCTGCTGTTGCCCTGGCCGATGCTGACCTGGTGCAGTTCGAGCACCTGGATTCGGATGCCGACCGCGGCCAGTGCGGCCGCCAGCGCCTCGACCGGCCCGACGTCGTCGTGGCTGCTCGCGTGCTCCTGGCCCTGCGCGCGGAGCACGATTCGCGTCCTGCTGCGCCCCGCCGATTCGGATGTCTCGTAACGGACGAGTTCGACGACGGCTGTGTCACCGTCGTTCGCCGAGAGGTAACTCCGCTGGAAGATGCTCCAGATTTCCTCGGCGGTGACCTCGGCTCCCGAGTCGTCGGTGTGCTGCTGCACCCGGCCCGCGAGGTCGATCTGCAAACGGCGGGGCAGCTCGACGCCGTACTCGGTTTCGAGCAGGTACGCGATGCCTCCCTTCCCGGATTGGGAGTTCACCCGGATCACGGCGTCGTAGTTTCGGCCGATATCCGCGGGGTCGATCGGCAGGTAAGGCACCTGCCAGGCGATATCGCTTTCTGCTCTGCCCTCGGTCACCGCGCGTGCGCGGTGCTCGGCGAGTCCCTTCTTGATGGCATCCTGATGGGTGCCACTGAACGCGGTGTGCACCAGGTCGCCGACGTAGGGGTGCCGGGGATGAATCTCGATCCGGTTTGCGTGCTCCACCGTGCGCCGCACCTCGTCGACGTCCGAGAAGTCGATCATCGGATCGATGCCCTGGGCATGCAGGTTGAGCGCGAGGGTGGCGATGTCCACGTTCCCGGTGCGTTCGCCGTTGCCGAAGATGCATCCCTCGACCCGCTGGGCGCCGGCGAGCAGGGCGAGTTCGGCGCAGGCGATGCCGGTGCCGCGATCGTTGTGCGGGTGCACGGAGAGGATCACGGAGTCGCGGCGGGCGAGGTGCTTGTGCATGTACTCGATCTGGTCGGCGTACACGTTGGGCGTGGCGACCTCGACGGTGGCGGGCAGGTTGATGATCACCGGGCGCTCGGGGGTGGCGTTCCACAGTTCGGTGATGGCATTGCAGACATCGAGGGCGTAGTCGGGCTCGGTGAGGTTGAAGACCTCCGGGGAGAACTCGAACCGTACGTTCGGCAGATGACCGGCGAGGTCGAGCACGTCGCGGCCCCCGGCGAGGATGAGTTCGCGCAGTTCGTCGCGGTCGCGCCCGAGCACGGTCGTGCGCCACGTCGGTGCGGTCGCGGTGTACATGTGGATCACAACCGGGTTGGTGATGCCCTGGATGGAGGCGACGGTGCGCTCGACGAGGTCTCTGCGGGCCGGGGTGAACACGACGATCGTCACGTCGTCGGGCGCGATGTCGGTATCGGCGATCAGCCGCACGAAGTCGTAGTCGGTCTGCGAGGCAGAGGGGTAGCCAACCTCGATCTCCTTGTAGCCCATCGCGACCATGAGCGTGAAGAACTGACGTTTGCGCGCTGGGTCCATCGGCTCAGCCAGGGCCTGATTGCCGTCACGCAGGTCCACCGGAACCCACAGTGGCGCCGCGGTGAGTCTCCGGGTTGGCCAGTCGCGCTCGGTGAGCGGCACCTCGACGCGGGAGTAGACGTCGCGATAGCGATGTGAAGGCATGTGCGAATGCCGTTGCCGGTTCCACAGGGGAGCGTCTGCCGGGATCGGACCTGCAGGCGTCGAGATGGTCGGGAAGGTGCTGCTGGTCATGTTCTTGTTTGCTCTCTCGATCAGTGGATGATCGACCGGCGCGCTTGGGCTCCACGTCGGGGAGCCGGTCTGGCTAAGCCCCGCCGTGGCAGCGAAGGAGGAGGAACTCGACTGAGCGCACGGGTAGACTCTATCACAACTCCTCAGACAAGCTGAGCAGAATAGGTGACGGGTATGGCGCAGGTGACACGGATGCCCCTGGCAGACCAGGCCGCAGAGCTCCTGCTCGAACGCATCAGAGCGGGCGAGTGGGGTCTCGGCGAGAAACTGCCGGGCGAGACGACCCTCGCCCCGCAACTCGGTGTCGGGCGCTCAACCGTGCGCGAGGCGATCCGGCAGCTCGCCGGGCGTGGCGTGCTGGTCTCACGTCAGGGCGCTGGCGTCTTCGTCGCGGCGCTCGACGCCCCCGAGGGCTGGGACACCGTCCTGCGCAAGGCCGACATCGTGGCGGTGATCGAGGCACGCATCGCCATCGAAACCGAGGCCGCCGGCCTCGCCGCCACCCGTCGCACCCCCGCTGACCTCCGCGCGATCCGCCGCGCGCTCGCGCAGCGGGCCGAACAACGCTCCGACATCGAGAACCACGTCGATGCCGACACCGCATTCCACCGCGCCATCGTCGTCGCGGCGCACAACCCGGTCCTGATCGAACTGTTCGACAGCTTCACCCCGCGACTACGCCAGTCCATGATCGAAATGCTTCGCATCCGGAGTGACTTCGGAAGCGACGCCGATCACGAGGCGCATATCGCGCTGGCCGACGCTATCGCCGACCGCGATGGCCCGGCGGCTGGTCAGCGCAGTCGTGCCCACCTGCTGTCCATGAAGGAAGCCCTTGCCTGACCGCCGCTGAGCCGGTGCCGGGACGGCTACGTCGTTCGCGCGTCACGGCGGATTCTCACCGATATCAACGTCCCGATCCGCGTCGAGCATCGTCAACACCGATCACGGCGAGCGTCCCGCTCGGGAGGAGCTGCGGACTGCGATCGGGCGGTGAGGGCGGCGAGGGCGCAGCCGAGGAGGCAGCGCGCGATATGTCGTGCGACAGGGGACCTGCTGACCGAGATGATGTTGCTGCGGACGGTGGTGAGGTTCGGCATTGTGAGCTCCGTGAGACTGCCGGGGTCCGGCGGACCATGAGGCGGCCCGCCGGACCCCGTGGGGTGAGTGGCTCAGCCCGCGCTGGTGGATTCGGCCGGGATCGACTCGGCGACCCGTGGCCGGGTGTGGAATGTGATCAGCGCCAGGAGCGCGCCGACCAGGGCGATGATGCCTGCGGTGATGAAGGCGGCCGAGAATCCGTCGGTCAACGCTGAGGGGTTGCCGAGCTGGCTTGCCCCGTAGCTGGCGGCTACGGCGGTAACCACGGCCAGGCCGAGGGCGGAGCCGACCTGGTAGCTGGTGTTCACGATCCCGGAGGCCAGCCCACCTGCCTCGGGTGGGGCCGCGGAGATGGCGGTCTGCAGCGAGGGGATGAAGGCCAGCACCTGTCCGAAGGCGACGAGCAGCGACGGCCCGAACGCATCGACCCAGTAGTTCCCGTCGGGCCGGATGAAGGACATCCAGCCCAAGCCCACCGCGAGCGCCAGTAGGCCCAGGACGATGGGCATCTTCGGCCCGACGGCGGCGATGATCCGTGGGGCCAGCGCGATCATGCCGATCATGATGAGGACCGTCATCGGCAGCAGCGCGGCGCCCGCCGGGAAGGCGGTGAAGCCCAGCACCTGCTGCAGGTAGAGGTTCAGGAAGAACCACATCGGAATCCACGCCGCACCCAGCAGCAACTGGGCCACGTTGGCCGAGGCCAGGTTGGGGCTGCGGAAGATCGACAGCTGCATCAGCGGCTCCTTCTTCACCTTCTGAGAGACGAAGAAGAAGATCAGCAGCGCCACACCGATGCCGATCGCGATCCATGTCTCGCCCGAGGCCCAGCCGGCGACCTCGGCGCGGACGATGCCGAACACGACGGCGGCTAGACCGAGGGTGACGGTGAGCGCGCCGAACGCGTCCACCGAGCCGCGCGCGCCCATCGTGCCCCCCGGCATCAGCGGACCGGTGGCGATCAGCGCGATGATGGCGATCGGCACGTTGATGAAGAACACCCACTGCCAGGAGATGAACTCGGTGATCACGCCACCGAGGAACACGCCGGCGGTACCACCGGCGGGAGCGGCGGCGCCGTAGAACGCCATCGCCTTGGTGAGCTCCTTCGGGTTCGACCCGAACAGCATCATCAGCAGGGTCAGCGCGGCCGGGGCGATGAGTGCCGAGCCGACGCCTTGCAGGACGCGGCCGGTCAGTTCGACGCCGACGTTGCCGGCGAACCCGGCCACCAGTGAACCGATGCCGAGGATGACCCATCCGGTGGCGAACATGCGCCGCGGGCCGAACAGGTCGGACAGCCGGCCGCCGAGAAGCAGCATGCCGCCCAGGGCGATGACGTAGGCGTTGAACACCCAGGAGAGGTTGGCCTGGGTGAAGCCGAGGTCGACCTGCAGATGCGGGAGGGCGACGCCGATGATGGAGGCGTCCATGATCACCATGAACTGGGCCAGGGCGATCAGAGCGAGCCCCCACCACCTCACGCTGTTTGTCGGTGATGCGTGTGCCGTGGACATTTTTTACTCCGAACTAGTAGGGGGTATACGAGGTCGAGGGAGGGTCCGGGTCTTCCGGGCCGGTGGGGTCAGGTCAGTTCTGGTCGTCTTCCGGCGAGGCAGGCTTCTGGTCGTCGGTGGTGAAGCCGACCTTGTTGTGAGTGCCGTCGCAGAAGGGCTTGTTGCTGGAGTGGCCGCAGCGGCACAGGGACGCCGTGCGACGGCCGTCAAGGTCATAGGTGGTGCCGTCGTGGTCGACGACCCGGAACGCGCCCTTGATCCGGAGTGGGCCGTTGTTCACCGTCTTGATCACGGTCGGCATGGTGTCCTCCTGCGAGATGGCTGTCCGATGCGCTGACATCGCGTCCTCCTTCACTTGCTCGCGGTCGCGGGGCGTCGACCGCATCCCGCATTGATACCGTGGGCGGGTATAGTATCCATACATACTCCACAGGGGTATAGTGTTTTGAAGTACGGGTTTGGCGCAGCTGGGCCGAGCAGGAGGTCAGGAAGGTCTCCGACGCCATCGCCCACCCCGTTCGCACCTGACCCCGTACCGGAACCCGAGACCAGCCGACGAAGGAGAACCACCATGAGCACCGCGAACTACACCGTCGTCGGGATGACCTGCAGCCACTGCGTGCTGTCGGTGACCGAGGAGGTCAGCGAGGTTCCCGGCGTCACCGATGTCGATGTTGATCTCGCCTCCGGCCGGCTCACCGTGACCAGCGACGAGCCCGTCTCCGACGAGCGCATCCGTGAAGCGGTCGCCGACGCCGGCTACAGCCTCGCCGACGGGCGCTGACCGATCAGGGCGCATCCACGACTCACACCACTCAGGCGGACACGAGATGACGAACGAACACGACCACGGACCCGGTGGCGACGAGCAGGCCGGTCATCAAGGCCACGGCGGGCCCGGCGGGCTGCTGGTCTCCGAACACGGCTACACGTTGACCCTCGACTCGACCATCTTCGACGCCGGCACCCGGACGGTGACCTTCCAGATCACCGGCCCCGATGGGCAGCCGGTGACCGAGTTCGATCCCACGCACGACAAGGAGCTCCACCTCATCGCGGTGAACCGCGACACCACGGGTTTCCAGCATGTGCATCCCGTGATGGACGAGTCCGGAACCTGGAGCACCGAACTCGACCTGGCCCCCGGCAGCTGGCGGCTCGTCGCCGACTTCCACCCCACGGGCCAGGCCAGGACCACGACGCTCGGGATCGACGCCGCCGTCGGCGGCCCCTACGACCCGCGGCCCCTCCCGGAACCGAACCGGACCGCGCAGGCCGGCGACTACACCGTCACCCTCGACGGCGACCTGGTGCCGGGCGAGGCCCGCGCGCTCACCCTCACCGTCAGGCGGGACGGCGAGCCGGTCATCGACCTGCAGCCCTATCTGGCCGCCTACGGCCACCTCGTGGCCCTGCGCGTCGGCGACCTCGGCTACCTGCACGTTCACCCCGAGGGTGAGCCGGGCGACGGCACCACCACACCGGGTCCGGACATCACCTTCATCGTCACCACCCCGTCGGCGGGCCCGTACCGCCTGTTCCTCGACTTCCAGCACGAGGACGTCGTGCGCACCGTCGAGTTCACGCAGCACGCCACAGGCTCCGCGCCCGATGGCGGCGGCGAGGACTCCGGCGGCCACGGCGACCACGACTGACGATCGCCGCCGGCGAAGCGTTCCACCAGAAAGGACAAGCGATGAGTGCGCTCAGTGACGTGACCCCAGCCCCGGGCGCTGGTAACCAGGTCGAGCTCACGATCGGCGGGATGACCTGCGCTTCGTGCGCGAGCCGCATCGAGCGCCGGCTGAACAAGCTCGACGGTGTGACCGCGATCGTCAACTACGCGACCGAGAAGGCCAAGGTCACCTACGACGAGAACGTCCGGCAGGAAGACCTGATCGAAGCGGTCGAGCAGGCCGGTTACACCGCGAAGGCCTCGCGACCGGCGGCCTCCCGGTCGGATTCTGCCGGCTCGGACACGTCGGACCACACGGACGAGGACGCGCCCGTTCGTGCGCTGCGCAACCGGGTGATCGTCTCCGCGGTACTGAGCGTGCCGGTGATCGCGATGGCGATGATCCCCGCCCTGCAGTTCACCTACTGGCAGTGGCTCTCGCTGACCCTCGCCGCACCCGTCATCGTGTGGGCGGGGCTGCCGTTCCACAGGGCCGCGTGGGCGAACCTCAAACACGCCACCGCCACGATGGACACGCTCATCTCGATGGGTACCGGCGCGGCGCTGCTGTGGTCGCTGTATGCGTTGTTCTTCGGCACCGCCGGAGAGCCGGGGATGACCCACCCGTTCGAGCTCACCATCGCCCGCGGAGACGGCGCGGCCAACATCTACCTGGAGGTCGGCGCGGGGGTCGTCACGTTCATCCTGCTCGGCCGCTACTTCGAGGCCCGCTCCAAGCGCCGCGCGGGAGCCGCGCTGCGTGCCCTGTTGGAGCTCGGCGCCAAGGAGGTCTCCGTCCTGCGCGATGGGCGTGAGGAGCGCATCGGCATCGACCAGCTCGTCGTGGGCGACCGGTTCATCGTCCGGCCAGGCGAGAAGATCGCCACCGACGGACGCATCGTGGAGGGCTCGTCCGCCGTGGACGCCTCGATGATCACCGGCGAGTCGGTGCCCGTCGAAATCGGCCCTGGCGACGCCGTGGTCGGCGCCACCGTGAATGTCGGTGGCAGGCTCGTTGTCGAGGCCACCCGTGTCGGATCGGACACGCAGCTCGCGCAGATGGCGAAGCTGGTCGAGGACGCGCAGAACGGGAAGGCGGCAGCACAGCGACTGGCCGACCGTATCGCCGGCATCTTCGTACCCATCGTGATCCTGCTGGCCTTCGCCACCTTCGGGTTCTGGGCCGGCACCGGCGGGCCCCTCGCCTCCGCGTTCACCGCCGCCGTCGCCGTGCTCATCATCGCCTGCCCGTGTGCGCTCGGTTTGGCCACGCCGATGGCGCTGATGATCGGCACCGGGCGCGGCGCCCAGCTCGGCATCCTCATCAAGGGCCCCGAGGTGCTGGAGACCACCCGCCGGGTGGACACCGTGGTGCTGGACAAGACCGGAACCGTCACCACCGGGCAGATGACCCTCATCGACGCGATCGTCGCCGACGGCGAGGACACCGACGAGCTGCTGCGCCTCGCCGGTGCTCTGGAGAACGCGTCGGAGCACCCGATCGCCCAGGCCATCGCCAGGGGCGCGACCGAGCGTGTCGGCGACCTGCCCACGGTGGAGGATTTCGCCAACCTCGAAGGACTCGGCGTCCAAGGCATCGTCGCCGACGGGGACTCCAGCCGGGCGGTGCTCGTCGGCCGGCCCAGGCTGCTCGCCGAATGGTCGCAGCACCTGCCTCCGAAGCTCGACGCGGCGATGACCGCCGCGGCGGAGAAGGGGCAGACCGCTGTCGCCGTCGGCTGGGACGGCAAGGCCCGCGGCGTCCTCGTCGTCGCCGATGCGATCAAGCCCACCTCCGCCGACGCCATCCGGCAGCTGCGCGAGCTGGGCCTGACCCCGGTGCTGCTCACCGGCGACAACGCCGCCGTCGCGGCGGCCGTCGCCGAACAGGTCGGGATCGACCCCGGCCCGGACACCGTGATCGCCGAGGTGATGCCTGCCGACAAGGTTGATGTCGTCAAGCGGCTCCAAGCCGAGGGCAAGTCCGTGGCGATGGTCGGCGACGGCGTGAACGACGCCGCCGCCCTGGCTCAGGCCGACCTCGGCCTGGCGATGGGCACCGGCACCGACGTGGCCATCGAGGCCTCCGACCTCACCCTGGTCCGCGGCGATCTGCGCGCTGCCGCCGACGCGATCCGGCTCTCCCGAAAGACCCTGGGCACGATCAAGACCAACCTGTTCTGGGCCTTCGCCTACAACGTCGCGGCCCTGCCGCTCGCGGCGGCGGGTCTGCTCAACCCCATGCTGGCCGGCGCGGCGATGGCGTTCTCCTCGGTGTTCGTCGTCTCCAACAGCCAGCGGCTGCGCCGCTTCCAGGCCGCCAACAGCACACCCGAGAAGGCGGCCACCCCCGAGACCCGTACGACGAGCGAGGTCTGACCATGATCCGGCAGGCCGCTCGCGCATCGGTGCCACCTGCCAATGTGCTTCCGTCGGCACGGTCGAGCAGCTACTACACCCGAGTAGACTATGGGCGGCGCGAATGCTGAACGAAGGACCCTCATGGACACCGCCGACCACGCCCTCGAGCGCGGCTACCTGCACCGCAAGGACGACTACCTCAAGCGGCTGCGCCGTATCGAAGGACAAGCCCGAGGGCTGCAACGGATGGTCGAGGACGAGAGGTACTGCATCGACATCCTCCAGCAGATATCCGCCGTCACCAAGGCCCTTCAGGCGGTCTCTCTCGGGTTGCTCGAAGAGCACCTGCAGCACTGCGTGCTGCGCGCCGCCGCCGCCGGAGGCCCCGAAGCGGACGAGAAGATCAAGGAAGCCTACGAAGCAGTCGCCCGCCTCGTCCGGTCCTGAGCGGCAGATCGCGTATCCCGCTCCGGCTCCGCACGGAGATCACCACAGCTTTCGGCTGTGGGCTCAGGGCACGCGCGTGCACCGCACGCCGCCGCGGGCAGCGCGGTCGACGGTGAGCCACGTGCCGGCGTCGTTGCGGGCTGCGTAGTTGTCGTGGCCGGGGGAGCCGGCGGGCCAGCAGCGCAGGAAGTCTTCGGACCAGCGGTCGTGGTCGTAGCGAACCGGGAGAGCGTCGACGCGGAGCCCGTCGAGGGCGGTGCCGTAGAGGCTGTCCGTGGGCGGGTGAGGGTCGGCCGAGAGCCGCGTCATGACCCCGATGCGCCGCCCGGTGAAGTTGGGCAGGCCGGCGCTTCCGTTGTTCGCCACCAGGTACCGGGCGCCGTCAGCGGTGTGATCCTGGGTGTAGGGCAGGCCGGTGTGGGTGCAGCACAGGGCGGTGATGTCGGCGCGGCGGCACCAGTCGACGACGGTTTCCGAGGTCGTGGCCGGGCCGGTGAAGCCGGTCTCGGTGCGGGCCTGCTCGTCGGGTGGGTCGAGGGCTTCGAGGGCGAGGCGCCAGCCGGCCAGGCTCTCCGGGTCGCCGTGGACGATCCCGACGCGGTATCCGCCGACGGTGACGGTGAGGTGGTGGGGCAGAGCGGCGAGCCGGGCTCGAACGGCGTCGGTGAGGCCGGCGCTGGCCCGGAGCTGGGCGAGCACGAGGTTGGAGTTGGCCACGACCGGGTCGGCGACGTAGTCGGGATAGTCGCAGCCGCAGCCGAGGGTGTCGTCATCCGCGGTCAGGGCGTACTCGACGTTGCCCAGCGTGGCGTGGTGGGCATGGACGCCCTCCTCGATGGCGGTGAACAGTTCGGGGTCGGTGTCGAGGTAGTGGAAGTCGCCGTTGAACACGATCTCGGTCCGGGCGGTCTCGGCGGCGGCGCGGGTGCGGACGGCATCGAGGGCGTGGGTGTTGCCGTAGAGGCCGCCCACGACATAGAGCGTCGTGGTCTCGAAGACCGGGGGACCGGCGAGGTCCTCGGGCTGGTGGCGGTAGGCGAGGGGGCACGTGCGTCCAGGGCCGGCCACGGCTAGACCGCCGGCTCCGCCACGAGCGTGCGCAGCAGCTCGCGGACCCGAGAGTCGATCTCGTCGCGGATCGGGCGGACCTCGTCGACGCTGCGGTTGGCGGGGTCGGTGAGCTGCCAGTCGAGGTAGCGCTTGCCGGGGAACACGGGGCAGGTGTCACCGCAGCCCATGGTGATGACGACGTCGGCGGCCTGCAGGGCGTCGGTGGTGAGCTTCTTGGGGAATTCGTGGGAAAGGTCGATCCCGAGCTCGGCCATGACGACGCGGACCGCGGGGTTGATCTCGTCCGCGGGAGCCGAACCGGCGGAGCTGACCCGGACGCGGCCGGCGGCGTGGTGGTGCAGCAGCGCTGCGGCCATCTGGGAGCGGCCGGCGTTGTGCACGCAGACGAACAGGACCTCGGGAAGGTCGGGCAGGTCGGACACGGTCACTCCTCGGAAACGGTGGGGGACAGGCGCCGCGCCACGGCCGCGGACGTGGTGTCGAGTGCGGTGGCGCGAGTCGGGTGGAGCGCGACGACCAGGCCGACGGCACCGCGCGAGAGCCGCGCAGCCGCGATCCCGGAGCCGATGACGATGGTGCCGAGCGGCGCCGTCCCGACCGCTTCGGTGAGCAGCCGACGGGTCGGCGGAACCGACGTCACGACACGGCGTCCAGGTCGAGCAGCGCCGACACCTGGTGAATCCGGTCCGGCTGCACGCGGTAGTAGACCCACGTCCCGCGGCGCTCACCGGAGATCAGACCCGCCTCACGCAGCACCTTGAGGTGGTGGGAGATCGTCGGGCCGCTCAGGTCGAAGACCCCGGTCAGCTCGCACACGCATGCCTCCCCGCCCTGATGCGAGGCGATCATCGACAGCAGTCGCAGCCGGACCGGGTCGCCCATCGCCTTGAACACGCGGGCCAGCTCGGTGGCCCGCTCCGCACCGAGTGGTTCGGTGGTCAGCGGGGAGCAGCATGCTTCGGCGGTCGCGTCCGCAACCGGAAGCTCTTGCTTCGACATACATCTATGTTGACAGCCTTCGATGAAGGGTGCAACGCTTGTCTCGATGTTTCTCGAAACAAGGAGGGGTCATGTCTCGTGTCCAGCTCGCCCTGCGGGTCGCCGACCTCGAGGGGTCGATCGACTTCTACCGGTCGCTGTTCGGCGTGGAGCCGGCCAAGCGCCGGCCCGGCTACGCCAACTTCGCGATCGTCGAACCGCCGTTGAAGCTGGTGCTCATCGAGGGTCCGGCCGGTGAGCCCACCGCGATGGACCACCTCGGCATCGAGGTCGAGACGACCGACGAGGTCCACGCGGCCACCGAGCGGCTGTCCGGTCTTGGGCTGTTCACCCAGGTCGAGGATGACACGACGTGCTGCTACGCGCTGCAGGACAAGGTGTGGGTGCACGGGCCGGGCCGCGAGCCGTGGGAGGTCTACACGGTGAAGGCCGACGCGCCCGATGCCACGTCGATCCATCCGGTCGGGGTCTCGGCGCAGGCGTCGTGCGAGTGCGGGGTGCCGGCCGGTCTCAGCGAGGAGGGCGCCGTGGAGTGCTGCCGCTGAGCCGGGCCGCACATCGAGCGATGCCGCCTCGAATCATCTGGCCGTATCCGTCGTCCTCAGCTGACGACCTCTCGGGCTCGTGCCAGGTGCTGACGTGCCCGCTCCCGGTCGCCGAGCCGACGGTAGACATCGGCCAGGTTCAGGTGCAGTGACGGAGAGAAACCGGCGACGGCCAGCGAGTGGTGGTACCGCCGAGCCCGGTCGTCGCTGAGATCCTCTTGCCGGGGGTCGGTCGAGCGGAGTCACCCGCGGACGATGCGGAACCCCACGTCGTCGATGCGGAGGGTCGGGTGGCTGCGCCGGCGCACGGAGGCCCGGCAGCGCCAGTGCTCGGCGAACCAGCCGCCGCCGCGCAGGACCCGGTAGGGGCCGTAGACCTCGGGGTCGTAGAGGTCCCAGCACCATTCAGACGTTGCCCAGCATGTCGTGCAGGCCCCAGGGGTTGGGCCGCTTGCCGCCTGCCCGCGGCTGCGGGGTTCGTCGGTCCGACAGGGTCACCCGGCCGGGCGGCACGGCGACCGTCTCGGGTGCTGCGCTCGTCCCCATGGTTGGGCCGACCGTACCGACCGTGGTCGAGCGGCGCGCTGTGGGTGCTGTGGTCCGGTTTGCAGGCCACATGGACGCAGTCGCCGACGACGGCGACGTCCAGGTCGGCCTCCCCGGTACCGGACCACCACCTGCGCCCGGACCTGCCCGGCATGACTGTCGCCGGGAAACCGTTGGCCGATCCGGATATGGTGCGAATCCGGCGCTGATCGGGACGCGGATGCGCCGGTGGATCCCGCTGTCGGCCTACGGAGGGACATGGTCTGGGTTTTCCTGGCCGGCGCGATCGCGTCGGAGGTCTGCGCGACGATCAGCCTCCGGCTCTCCGAGGGTTTCACCAAGCTGGTTCCGTCGATCATCGTGGTCGTCGGCTACGTGCTGGCGTTCTTCCTGCTGGCTCAGGTGCTGAAGCTCGGCCTGGCCGTCGGCGTTGCCTACGCCATCTGGGCGGCGGCCGGGGTGACGCTCGTCGCCCTGATCGGCGCGACGTTCCTCGGGGAGCGGCTGACCTGGATGCAGGTCGGCGGCCTGGTGGCCGTGGTCGTCGGCGTCGTGCTGCTCGAGGCCGGTGGGGCGCGGTAGCGCCGTCCGCCGCCGTGCGCCGCTACGGAAGATCGCCCGTTGGGCAGCTGCGACCGCGAACGCCGCGGCGGAAGCCGCCCAACGGGCGATCATGCCGTTCAGGCCGGGACGAAGGTGATCACGGGTTCCACCCGCACCGGGGTCGTGAGGCTGTTGGCGATGAAGCACTCCCGGTGCGCGACCTCGACGAGATGACGGACCTGCTCCTCGGTCGGACCTTCGGCCAGGAAGATATGCGGCCGCAGGACGATCTCGGCGAGCCGGATCGGCCGGTCGGCCTCGGGCATCGAGGCCTCCGCCTCGTCGCGGTAGTCGCGCACGTCCAGCCGGGCGCGGGCGGCGACCGCGAGGAACGACAGCAGCTGGCACGACGACGCCGCGAGCACGACGAGCTGCTCGGGGTTGAGCAGCCCGGAGTCGCCGCCGAAGGCGGGGTCGGCACTCAGCCGCAGGTCGGCCTTCGCCGGTGGCGCCGCCCCGCTGTGCGCCCGGTCGTATTCCCGATACCCCGCGCCGGTCGACCCCGACCAGGTGGAGGTCGCGCGATAGCGGTGTACGAGCGAGCCGATGCCGGCCATGTCGTCGTCGCTCATGACCGCGACGCTATCGCCGAAGCGGCCAGTTCCCAGGGACGCCTCCCGGTAGCATCCTCCGGCGGTACCCTGTCGCTGTGACGGGAGACCGTCCGCTGTGGTGGGGCGTGGTGGTCTACGTCCTGATCACGGTGGCGCCGATAGTTCTGTTCCGGGCGGCCCTGGGCGTGCCGACGATCGTCGCCGGGTGGCGGCTCCGCCGCGCTTCCGCTCCGGCCGGGCCGCCACTGGAATCGCTCGTCACCGACCTGCGGAGGCTGCGTGGGGAACTGCGCAGCTCACGCCCGCGCACCCGGCTGCGCCGGATCGCCCTGCAGTCCGCCTACGACGATGTGCTCGTCGACGTGTGCCGAGCCGTGGGCGTCGATGCCGATCCGTTGGTCGCGACGGCGGAGGCCAGCAGCGAACGAGCATTCGCGCGGTTGCTCGCCGAGGCCGGGGTCGAGGCCGTCGGGATTGCGATCGACCCGCCAGGAAGCGGCCGTGCGGTCGCCTGACCCTGTGCCGCGGGGAGGCGCTGCCGGGTCGGCCGGGGAGAGTAAAGTTGGCTTTACCCTTGCGGGGAACCATCCGTGCCACCCCCGCGTTGAACTGCATGGACGCTCACCCGCGTTATCAGGAGGATCCAGGTGCGCACCAGTAGCAACCCGGCGTTCCGCAACCTGCCCGGCGGGCAGGGCGGGTACGCCACGTTCGGCCACCAGGGCAGCACCATGGGCGGTGCCACCGCCTATGCCGATGCGCACGCCGCGCAGGCCGGATACGGGCGGGCAGGCGCTGGCGAGCGCCCGCTGACCATCGACGATGTCGTCACCAAGACCGCGATCAGCGCCGGCATCGCCATCGTCGCCGGGGTGCTGACGGCACTCGCCGGGCCCGCTTTCGCCTGGGTCGCGTTGCCTGCGTTCATTGTCGGCTTCGTCGTCTCGCTGATCGTCATCTTCAAGCAGAGCAGCAACCCGGCGCTCGTGCTGACCTACTCCGCCGCCATGGGCGTCGCGCTCGGGGGCATCGCCGGGGTGATCAACAGTTACTTCCCCGGGATCGCCTTCCAGGCCCTGATCGGCACCGCCGGAGTGTTCGTCGGAATGCTCGTCGTGTACAAGACGGGCGCCGTCCGCGTCACGCCGCGGTTCACCAAGTGGCTGATGGGCGCGATGGTCGGCGTCGTCGTGCTGATGTTGGCCAACCTGATCGGCAACCTGTTCGGTGCTGACCTCGGGCTGCGCAGCGGCGGCACGCTCGCGATCATCTTCAGCCTGGTCGTCATCGGGGTGGCCGCGTTCAGTCTGCTGCTCGACTTCGACATGGCGGACCAGGCGATTCGTGGGGGCGCACCGGCCTCGTTCGCCTGGTACATCGCCTTCGGCCTGATGACGACGCTGGTCTGGCTGTACATCGAGATCCTGCGTCTGCTGTCCTATTTGCGACAGGACTAGTTGAGGCACGGCCGGGTGATCCCCCCTCCCTCGGCCGTCGGCGCCGCGGACGCCGCTCGCGAGAGCGAACGTCCGCGGCGTTCGTTGTTCCGGGGTCAGCTGAGCCGCTCGATGACCATGGCCATCCCCTGACCGCCACCGACGCACATCGTCTCCAGACCGATCTGCTTGTCGCGCGTGCGCAGGCCGTTGATCAGTGTCGTGCTGATCCGGGCACCGGTCATCCCGAACGGGTGGCCCACTGCGATCGCGCCGCCGTGGACGTTGAGCTTTCCGGGGTCGAACGGGTCGATGCCCAGCTCACGGGCCGAGGGAAGGACCTGCGCGGCGAACGCCTCGTTGATCTCGACGAGGTCGACGTCGTCGATGGTCATGCCCGCCCGGG
Organism: Pseudonocardia hispaniensis; assembly: GCF_042658695.1. Lineage (NCBI taxonomy): Bacteria > Bacillati > Actinomycetota > Actinomycetes > Pseudonocardiales > Pseudonocardiaceae > Pseudonocardia > Pseudonocardia hispaniensis. The sequence continues at coordinate 51,555 of NZ_JBHSQW010000014.1, forward strand.
CCAGCGCCTGCCGGGAGGCCTCGACCGGGCCGAGGCCCATGATCTCCGGCGAGAGCGCTGAGACACCGGTCGAGACGACCCGGGCCAGCGGCGTGATGCCCAGCTCGCGCGCCTTGGTGTCGGACATGACCACGAGTGCGGCGGCGCCGTCGTTGAGCGGGCAGCAGTTGCCCGCGGTGACCCGGCCGTCGGGCCGGAACACCGGCTTGAGCTGGCTGACCGCCTCATAGGTCACTCCGGCCCTGGGGCCGTCGTCGCGCGAGACGACGGTCCCGTCCGGGAGGGTGACGGGGGTGATCTCGCGGGCGAAGAACCCGTCGGCGATGGCCTTCTCGGCAAGGTTCTGCGAGCGGACGCCGAAGTGGTCCATGTCCTCGCGGGTGACCCCCATGCGGAGCGCGAGGTTCTCCGCGGTCTGGCCCATGGCGATGTAGATGTCGGGCAGCCGGCCGTCGGCCCGCGGATCCGCCCACCCCTCGGCCCCGCCGGCCGCGGCCTCGACGGTGCGCGCCTCGGCGTCGGCGAAGATCGGGTTGTGGGTGTCGGGCAGCGAGTCGGAGTTGCCCTTGGCGAATCGGGAGACGGTCTCCACACCGGCGGAGATGAACACATCACCCTCGCCGGCCCTGATCGCGTGCAACGCCATCCGGGTGGTCTGCAGCGACGACGAGCAGTACCGGGTGATGGTGGTGCCCGGCAGGGTGTCGTAGCCGAGCAGCACAGCGACCACGCGGCCCATGTTGAAACCCTGCTCGCCGCCGGGCAGCCCGCAGCCGAGCATGAGGTCGTCGATGTCGCCCGCGCTGAGCTGCGGGACCTGGTCGAGCGCCGCACGGACGATCTGTGCAGTCAGGTCGTCGGGCCGGATGGTGGTCATCGAGCCCTTGAACGCGCGGCCGATCGGGGATCGCGCCGCTGCGACGATCACTGCTTCGGGCATGGTCCTTCTCCTCCAAGACGCAACAGACCTCGTCAGCTCGACCTTACGGCCGGTGCGGGTCCCTTCGGCGCCGGCTTTCTGTCGGGGTGCTGGTCCACGATGAGCCGCATGGCCACCTGGAAGGACGTCAACGGGTCGGCGCCCGAGTTCGCGGACCGGGTCCGGAAGATCCTCGACGCGCACAAGCACAAGACGATCGCCACGCTGCGGGCCGACGGTTCGCCCCGGATCAGCGGGATCGAAGCCGAGTTCGCCGAGGGGGAACTCACCTTCGGGTCGATGCCCGGCGCCCGCAAGGGCGCCGACCTACGCCGCGACCCGCGGTTCGCCCTGCACAGCGCGTCGGTCGACCCGCCGCAGGACGACGCCGCACGTTGGCCGGGTGACGCCAAGATCTCCGGACGCGCGATACCCACCGGCGCGCTTGCCGGGCCGACCGCAGGCGACGGGTTCCGCGCCGACATCGAGGAGGTCGTCCTCACCGGGTTGAACGACGAGGGCGACCGGCTCGTGATCGAGACGTGGCGGCCCGGAACGGGCCTGCGCCGAGTCGAACGCGAATAGCGTGCCGCGCAGGTAGACCCCGCTAGGTGGTCGGCCCGGCGATCCACTGCCTCAGCTTGGTCAGCGCGCGGTGCTGCGCCACCCGGACCGCCCCGGGGCTCATCCCCACGATCTGCGCGGTCTCGTCCGCCGAGAACTGCAGGGCCAGGCGAAGCAGCAGGATCTCCCGGTGCACCTCGGGCAGCCGGTCGAGCAGCTGCGAGAGGTGCCGGACGCCGTCGCCGTCCACGGCCAGCGCCTCCGGGCCGGACCGATCATCGATGCGCTCGGGGAGGATGTCCGTCGGCGTGCACCGGTCGCGCCGCGCGGCACGGAATGCGTCAGCGACCTTGTTCGAGGCGATCGCGTAGGCGAACGCCATGAACGGGGTCGACCCGAGCCGGAACCGGGGCAGGGCCGAACAGAGTGCCAGACACACCTCCTGCGCGACGTCCTCCGGGCCTTGTAGCCCATCCTGATGACCGCTGAGGCGGGCCCGGCAGTAGCGCATCACCAGCGGATTCACGATCGCGAGCAGCCGGGCGAGTGCGTCCTGGTCGCCCATGCCGGCGGCGCGGGCCAGCCGGTTGATCTCGGGTTCGCAATCGGCGGCTTCCGGCGTCTGGGTCAAGGGCGACTCCGATGGCCTCGGATCCGTCGGGCACCAGCGGGCCCAGCCTGGCCGTCTGACCGGAGCGAACCCGGATTCGTCGCCCTCTCCGAGCGGCTGCACAGACAGTTCCCCCCTTCCGCGCGCTCGTCGGCGGGACGGACGATGTCCCGCCCATCGACTCCCTGCTGGATCAGCTGAGCGTGTCGTGGAGATGTGGAGCTGGTCGGAGAGGTGGCAGGTGAGCAACGTGGGTGCATGGTCGTCCGCCGCGACGACGTGGTCGCCCGGCCGGCATGCCCGCCGACCGGGGCGCCGCCTTGGACTGTCGAACTGTATCCCCTGCCCGGCCGGGTCCAGCAACCCCGGGACGCGAGAACGACCGCAAGTCGTACGGATTCGGATCGAATGTCCACCTGGTGGCGCTCTGCTGGTGACCCCAGCCGGGTGCAACGATTGCGCTATGCGCTACGCCGAGCACATCGCCGACCTGGTTGGCAACACCCCTCTCGTCCGGCTGGGATCGGTCGCCGCGGGCATCTCCGCGACGGTGCTGGCGAAGGTCGAGTACCTCAACCCGGGCGGCAGTGTGAAGGACCGCATCGCCGCCCGCATGATCGAGGCCGCGGAGGCGTCCGGCGCTCTGCGGCCCGGGGGCACGATCGTCGAGCCGACGTCGGGCAACACCGGTGTCGGCCTCGCGATGATCGCGCAGCGCAAGGGCTACCGCTGCGTGTTCGTGTGCCCGGACAAGGTCGGCGAGGACAAGCGCAACGTGCTCAAGGCCTACGGGGCCGAGGTCGTCGTATGCCCGACCGCGGTCGATCCCGATCATCCGGACTCCTACTACAAGACCTCCGACCGGCTCGTCACCGAGATCGAGGGGGCCTGGAAGCCGAACCAGTACGCCAACCCGGAGAACCCGGCGTCGCACTACGCCACGACCGGTCCCGAACTGTGGGAACAGACCGAAGGACGGATCACGCACTACGTGGCCGGGATCGGCACCGGCGGGACGATCAGCGGGGCCGGCCGGTACCTCAAGGATGTCTCCGGCGGGCGGGTCAAGGTGATCGGCGCCGATCCGGAGGGATCGGTGTACAGCGGCGGCATCGGACGGCCGTACCTGGTTGAGGGGGTGGGCGAGGACTTCTGGCCGAGCACCTACGACAAGAACGTCTGCGACGCGATCATCGCCGTCTCCGACGCCGACTCGTTCGAGATGACCCGGCGGCTGGCCCGCGAGGAGGCACTGTTGGTCGGCGGCTCGTGCGGGATGGCGGTGGTGGCCGCGTTGCGCGTCGCCGCGGCGATTCCCGCCGACCGGGCGGCCGACAGCGTCGTCGTGGTGCTGCTGCCCGATGGCGGCCGCGGGTACCTCGGGAAGGTCTTCAACGACAAGTGGATGGCCAGGTACGGCTTCCTACCGCCGGCCGAGGGCGCCACCGTCGGTGACGTGCTGCGGCGCAAGGACGGGTCGACCCCGGACCTGGTACACGTGCACCCGAACGAGACCGTCGCCGACGCGGTGCGGTACATGCGCGAGTTCCACGTCTCGCAGATGCCGGTGGTGCGGGCCGAGCCGCCGGTGATGGCCGCGGAGGTGGCGGGCGCGGTGATCGAGCGCGACCTGCTCGACGCGCTGTTCACCGGCCGTGCCCAGCTCAGCGACCGGTTGGAGAAGCACATGTCCCCAAAGCTCCCGACGCTGGGCGCGGGGGAGTCGCTCGGCAGTGCGATGACCGCGTTCGCCAAGGCCGACGCCGCGCTGGTGCTCATGGACGGCAAGCCGGCGGGCGTGGTGACCCGATCGGATGTGCTGGCGTTTCTCGGCTCTGCCTCATGAGCGTCGGGTCGTGCGGGGGTGTCACCCACGCTCAGCAGCGACGCGCGCTACCGAGCCCGGCCTCCCTCCTGTGCGAAGAACACGGCTAGCGTCGCGGTATGCGCGGTTTCTCGACCAGGGCCATCCATACCGGCCAGGACCCAGACCCGACCACCGGTGCGGTGATCGTCCCGATCCACGCCTCCTCGACGTTCGCCCAGGACGGCGTCGGGGGGATGCGGGGCGGCTACGAGTACTCCCGCAGTGCGAACCCGACCCGCACGGCGCTGCAGGAATGCCTTGCCTCGCTGGAGGGCGGGCGGCACGCCTTCGCGTTCGGCTCCGGGATGGGGGCCTCCGACACGCTGCTGCGGGTTCTGCTGCGCCCCGGTGACCACATGGTCATTCCGCACGACGCCTACGGCGGCACGTTCCGGCTCGTCGACAAGGTACTGACAGCGTGGGGCATCGAGTACACCCCGGTCGACCTCGCCGACATCGACGCGCTGCGCGCCGCGCTGCGGCCGAGCACCAGGGCGGTCTGGTGCGAGACGCCGACCAACCCGCTGTTGGGCATCGCCGACATCGCCGCGGTGGCCGACATCGCGCGTTCGGCGGGGGCCCGTCTCGTCGTCGACAACACCTTCGCCTCGCCCTATCTGCAGAACCCGCTCGCGCTCGGTGCCGACGTCGTGGTGCACTCCACGACGAAGTACGTCGGCGGGCACTCCGACGTCGTCGGCGGTGCGGTGGTGACCAGCGACGAGGCGATCGCGGAGCAGCTGCGGTTCACCCAGAACGCGGTCGGTTCGGTGCCCGGTCCGTTCGATGCGTGGCTGACGCTGCGCGGAGCGAAGACGCTCGCGGTGCGGATGGAGCGGCACAGCGACAACGCCGAGTCGGTCGCCGAAGCGTTGGCGGCTCATCCGGCCGTGGAGCGCGTGCTCTACCCGGGGCTGCCCGACCATCCCGGCCATGTTGTGGCCGCCAAGCAGATGCGCCGGTTCGGCGGGATGGTCTCGTTTCTGGTCGCGGGTGGCCGGGAAGCCGCCCTGCGGGTCTGTGCGGCCACCGAGGTCTTCACCCTGGCCGAGTCGCTGGGCGGCGTCGAGTCGCTCATCGAGTTCCCGGCCCAGATGACCCACGCGTCGGTCGCCGGGTCCGCGCTGGAGGTGCCGGACTCGCTGATCAGGCTGTCGGTCGGTATCGAGGACGCCGAGGACCTGCTGGCCGACCTGCGGCAGGCGCTGGACGCCGCGACGGGCTGAGCCCCGCCCGCAGCTCAGCTGCGCGCGGGCCAGCCGCTCGGGGGGCCGGCGTGGGGATCGGGAGCGACCGGCTGTTCCGGCAGCACGATGTCGTTCGGCGCGATGCACCCGCCGACCAGCTCGTAGCCGCCGTTGCGGAGCTCGTAGTGCCCCGGATCCGCGCAGCCGGCGCTGCGCACCGTCAGCACGGCGAGCACCGCGAGCACCCCCGCACACACCAGCGGCGCGATGGCCCGCGGCGATGTCATGCGACGACCTCCCCCGTATCGTCCCAGCGAGGCTACCGCTGCTGATGAGAGGATGCCGTCATGGCGGCTGAACCGGCCTGGGCCGCTGGTGTCCCTGTCGGCCCCGACGACATCCGGGCCGCGCAGCGGCTGCTCGCGGACGTCGTCCGCCGGACCCCGGTCGTCGCGTCCCGCGCGTTGAGCGAGCTCGCCGCCGACCCGGTGTGGTTGAAATGCGAGAACCTCCAGCGCACCGGCTCGTTCAAGATCCGCGGCGCCTATACCCGCATCGCCCGGCTCAGCGCCGCCGAGCGGGCACGCGGTGTCGTCGCGGCGAGTGCCGGAAATCACGCACAGGGGGTCGCGCTGGCCGCCCGGTTACTGAGCACCGAGGCCACCGTGTTCATGCCCGAACGTGCGGCGTTGCCGAAGGTCGAGGCCACCCGCGGCTACGGGGCCACCGTGCATCTGGTGGGGGACACCGTGGAACGCAGCATCGTCATGGCCACCCAGTTCGCCACATGTACCGGCGCGGTGCTGGTGCACCCGTTCGACCACCCGGACGTCATCGCGGGGCAGGGCACCCTCGGGTACGAGATCCTCGAGCAGGTCCCCGACGTGCGCACCGTGCTCGTCGCGATGGGTGGGGGCGGTCTGATCGGCGGGATCGCGGCGGCGGTCGCGGCGCAGCGGCCGGACGTCCGTGTCGTCGGGGTGCAGGCGGCCGGCGCCGCGGCCTGGCCCGCCTCGCTGCGGGCCGGTCGCCCCGTCGGGCTGGACCACACCCGCACCATCGCCGACGGCATTGCCGTCGGGTGCCCCGGCGAGGTCACCTATCCCCAGGTGGCGAAGCTCGTCGACGAGATCGTGACCGTTGACGAGGAAGCGCTGTCCCGGGCGCTGCTGCACTGCCTGGAGCGGGCGAAACTGGTGGTCGAGCCCGCCGGTGTGGCAGGGGTGGCGGCGTTGCTCGAGGAGCCTCGTCGGTTCGCCACCCCGGTGGTGGCGGTGCTGTCCGGGGGGAACGTCGACCCGCTGGTGCTGCTGCACGTCATCCAGCACGGGATGGCCGCGGCCGCGCGCTACCTGTCGCTACGGGTGCGGGTGGATGACCGTCCTGGCGCGCTCGCCGAGCTGCTCGCGCTGATCGGGGCGCACGGAGCCAATATCGTCGACATCGAGCACACCCGGATCTCCGGCGCGCTCTCGCTCGGGGATGTGGACGTGGCGGTCAGCATGGAGACGCGCGGACCGGACCACTGCCGCACCCTGATCAGGGCGTTGCGGGAGGCCGGTCACCCGGTGTCGGAAGTGACCGGCCTGCCCCGAACCTGATTGCGGTCGGTCAGCCGACGAAGGGCGCCACCGCGGTGAGCGTGACCTTCATCTGGCCGCCGCCGGGTAGCTGGTACTCGCGGGTCTCGCCGACGCGGGCGCCCAGCAGGGCCGCGCCGAGGGGGGAGTTGGGTGAGATGACCTGCAGGTCATCGTGGTTGCCCTCCTCGTGGGAGCCCAGCAGAACTCGTTCGGTGTCGTCGTCGTCGTAGCGGATCGTCAGCACTGTTCCGGGAGCTGCGACGTCGGAGTCGACCGGAGCGGTACCGACCTGGGCGGTGCGCAGCAGCTCTTGGAGCTGCCGGATCCGTGCCTCCTGCTGGCCCTGCTCCTCGCGCGCGGCGTGGTAGCCGCCGTTCTCCTTGAGGTCACCCTCCTCGCGGCGGGCGTTGATCTCGGCAGCAATGACGGGGCGGTTGGCGATCAGCTCGTCGAGCTCGTTCTTGAGCCGGTCGAAGGCCTCCTGGGTCAACCAGGTCACCTGCGTGTCCGTCACAGTCATCACTCCTCCAGCCGTCCGGGTTCGTGCCGATGAACCGGATCGTTCGCGGCGCGGCGCGCGGCGGACGGCATCGCCCCGAGTAAGGAAAAACACGACCCGCTCGGGGGCCGTGTGTTCCTCACCGTAACACGGTGCCTGCCGCTTACCGCTGTCTTTCGATGAACGGTCGTGCCGGAGGGAAAGTTCCCAGAAGCCGGAAGTAACCAGGTGGAATCGATTTAGACACCGGTTGGAGCAGTCGGTTGGGGGCGTCGACGGCCGGTGGGTTGGCGGGCCGGCTCCGCCGCGTGGCCGAATGACCACCACCGCGCCGGGAAGAGGCGGGATCTCCGCGGTGTTGGCATCCGGTGGCGGGCTTGGCCGTCGGGGTGCCGTGTCACGATCCTCCGCGCGGCCGCCACGACGGCTGAGGAGCTCACGAGACTGAACCGGAAGGACCGCGGTCGATCCATGATCCATTTCGAGCCGACGCACCCGAACCCGGCGGTCGAGCCGTTCCGGCTGATGACCGTCCACGCCCATCCCGACGACGAGTCGAGCAAGGGCGCGGCGACCACCGCGCGTTACGTCGCGCAGGGCCACGAGGTCATGGTCGTGACCTGTACCGGTGGTGAGCGCGGCAGCGTTCTCAACGCCGCGATGGACCGGCCGGAGATCGTGGCGAACCTCGCGCAGGTGCGGCGGGCGGAGATGGCCCGCGCCGCCGAGATCCTCGGTGTGCAGCACCGTTGGCTGGGTTTCATCGACTCCGGACTCCCCGAGGGGGATCCGAAACCACCGCTGCCCGAGGGCTGTTTCGCGCTGCTCGACCTGGACGAGGCGACCGAACCGCTGGTGGCCGCGGTGCGCGAGTTCCGCCCCCACGTCGTGGTGACCTACGACGAGACCGGCGGCTATCCACATCCCGACCACATCCGTTGCCACGAGATCTCGGTCGCGGCCTTCGACGCGGCGGGCGATCCCGACCGGTTCCCCGATGCCGGCGATCCGTGGCAGCCGCTCAAGCTCTACTACTCGCACGGGTTCTCCAAGGCGAGGTTGCTCGCCTTCCACGAGGCGATGACCCGCCGCGGCCTGGAGTCGCCGTATGCGGACTGGCTGGCAAACTGGCGAGACGACCGGCCCGACCCCGGCCAGCGGGTCACCACCCGGGTCCGGTGCGACGAGTGGTTCCCGGTCCGGGACGAGGCACTCAAGGCGCACGCCACCCAGATCGACCCGACGAGCCGCTGGTTCCTCGTTCCGCTGGAGCTCCAGCGTGAGATCTGGCCCACCGAGGACTACGAGCTGGTGCGCTCGCTGGTCGACGCCTCCGTCCCGGAGGACGACCTTTTTGCCGGCTTGCTCGAGCGGGTGGAGGCGCTGCGGGCGAGCTGAACCCCCAGGCCATCGCGGACGGTCCGATGCGTAGGTTATCCGGGTAACCCCGAGCGGTCGGGAGTAACGGACGTCGGAGGTGCGCGGTGCTTGTCGATCTGGGAGTGCTACCTGGACAGGGTGAGATCACAGCCGCGCTGGTCGTGCCGGCGCAGAATCCCGTTCCGCCGCCGGGCAAGGGTGAGGAGTTCGGGAAGGCGTCGCCGATCGCGTTGGTCGTGATCATTCTGTTGGGGTTGGCGACGATCCTGCTGATTCGATCGATGGGGAAACGGATCCGCAGGCTGCCCCCGTCCTTCGGTGACGACGGCGCCGGGAAGCGCCCGGCGGACGACGAGTCCGTCCGTGGGGAGGCCGGGCGCACCGATACGCAGCGCGACGCCGAGCCCGGGGACGACGCAGGCCGGACCTGACCACACCCGGGCCGATTCTGGGAGGCTGGGCGCATGCCGAACCGGCTCGCTGCGGCGACCAGCTCCTATCTGCTTCAGCACGCCGACAATCCCGTCGACTGGTAGGAGTGGCGCGCCGAGGCCCAGCGGCGGGATGTGCCGATCCTGCTTTCCGTTGGCTACGCTGCCTGCCACTGGTATCACGAGGTTCTGTGGTTGGCGGCTGTCGGCGGAAATCTACGAAACCGCAGGTCAGCGGCCTAGTTGTGGTTCGGGCCGGATCGGCGAATACCGCCGCTGGACGCCGATTCCGGGGCTTCGTGCATCACTTTCGTGCATCACTCGGCGTGTCACAGTAACGGCGGACCGCGCTGGCGAACGTGGGTACGCCTCGAGTGGTGAGGCGTACGAACAGGTACTCAGGGGCCACGCTCTGTCTCGGGGAGTCCTCGAGGTTGTATGTGGTCGCCCGCTTGGGACCTCTGCGCAGCCCCGGGCCTTGCCGGGCGCGCACTCGAGCCGTTGACGCTCTGCCCGGCGGGCCCCATGGTGGCCAAGTGAGGATGCGTGCACCCGATCTGCCGAACTGGCTTGCGGAGCAGCTGCCGTTCGAGCGGTACGTCGTGGATATCGGCGACCACCGGCTCCACGTGATGGAGTCGGGCGAGGGACGCGCTGTGGTGCTCCTGCATGGCAACCCGACGTGGGGCTTCCTGTACCGCAAGGTCGCCCTGCAGCTCGCCGACCAGCCCGTGCGGGTAGTGATGCCCGACCTTGTGGGATTCGGGTTCTCCAGTCGGGCGCATTTCGCGCAACACACGCTGGTCAACCATGCGACCTGGTTCGGGATGCTCCTCGACGAGCTCGAGCTGGACGACATGGTGTTCATGGGTCAGGACTGGGGTGGGGCGATCGGCACCTTGGCGCTGTCCGACCGGGCGGACCGTTTGGCCGGCCTGGTCCTGGCGAACACGGCCGTCACGCCGCCGCGCGAAGGGTTCAGGCCCACGTTGGTCCACCGGCTCGCCGGCCTACCTGTGGTCAGCAACCTTCTCGTTCAAGGGGTCGGCTTCCCCCAGCTCGATCTCAACCTCTTCCAGGGCGATCGGCGCAGCATCCGCGGGAATGTCGCGCGGGCCTATCGGCATCCGCTGCGCTCGTGGCAGGACCGGGCTGCCGTCCTTGCCATGGCCCGGGCGGTGCCGGACAGCCTCGAGCATCCGTCTGTGCCCGGCTTGCGCGCGTGTGCCGAATTTGTGTCCGGCTTCACCGGCCCCGCGGCCATCGTGTGGGGAAACCGTGACCCTATCCTGGGCAAGCTGAAGCATCGGACGGCAAGAATGCTCCCTCGAGCCGCCGTGACCTCGACGTCCGCGGGCCACTTCCTGCAGGAGCAAGTGCCGGCAGAGATCGCGGGCGCGATCATGCAGGTCGTCCGCAGCGCCGACGTGCGGTAACACCGCGGAAGGGCTGCGTGCACGAGGCTGATGGGGCGTCGCCTGTTATCCGATTCCGGCGAAACCGCAGGTCCGAGGAGTCTGGCGGCTCGTACGAGTTTGCGCGTCCACTACGCCCCTTGGCCAGCCCGATCGAGATGCTGAGGTGCGTCGTAGTGGAGGTCGTCCGAGACGTCGATGCCATCATCGAGTTCGGCTCAGCTCAGGCCGCGTTGCTTCAACGAGAGCAGGAGCGCGCCAGAAGGCCTCGTCCTCGGCTGTCGACGGAAATCTGCGAAACCGCAGGTCAGCGGCCTCATCGTGGTTCGGGGCGGGTCGGTGAATGCCGTCGTTGGACACCGATTCCGGAGCCTCGTGCATCACTCGCTGGTCTCGTGTGGGCCGTTTGCAGGCGTTCCGGCCGACCTTCTGCACAGTCTGCGCCTGCGTTATGACTAGATCGCCGCTCACGTGAGCAGTAATCTGTTCATATGGATTTCGGCGAACCCTTCGGCGGCCTAATGCCCGGAGCGCGAGGCGCGGCGCTCGCCGTGCTGCTGCGCACGGGGGCGCCCTTGACCGGTCGGCGCGTGCACGCGTTGGTCGCGGATCGCCACAGCTTGGGCGCCGTCCAACAGGCACTGCGAGACCTCGAGCGTCTCGGGCTGATCACGACAGAAACCATCGGGCGTGCCGGAGTGCACCGCATCAACAAAGGTCATGCGGCCATCGCGCCGCTACGTGTCTTGGCCAGTCCGATCGAGATGCTGAGGCGCGTCGTGGAGGGGGTCGTCCGAGACGTCGATGCCGTCATCGTGTTCGGCTCAGTTGCTCGCGGCGATGCCCACGCAGGCAGCGACGTCGACCTCCTCGTGATCGCCGCTGCGGCGTGGGACGGTAGGGCCGAACTGCAGCAGCAGGTCCAGGAGCGTCTGGGCAATCACTGCGACGTCCTGCACCTGACCGGCGACGATTTCGAGCGTGCTCCAGAGGATCGCGAGCCGGTCCTGTCCGAGATCCTCCGCGACGGGATCGCCCTGGTCGGAGCCATGCCGCGGCGCAGTCGGGTGGCGTCGTGACCAACTTGGAGAGCAGGAACCACGCCAAGAGCTTCCTCCAGAAGGCGCAGGAGTACCTCGACTCAGCGCAGGACAATCTCGATCTGGGGAGGGCGACGCCCGCCGCTGGGGACGCGATCCATGCCGGCATCAGCGCCAAGGACTCGATCGTGACCGCCCTGACCGGGCAGACCAGCAAGGCGAAGGATTACGCCAAGGCGGTGAAGGAGTTGCGTCAGGCGCTCGGAGCACACCGCGATGCCGGCGCGGCCGAGAAGGCATTGCGAGAACTGATCTCGGTGAAGGGCGACGTCGAGTACGGCGCCACGCTCATCACGCTCGCCAAGGCGAAGCCCCTCGTCCGGCGGCGATGCTGCTCGTCGAGCTCGCGAGAGAGCTGGTGAGGCGGCCGTGATCCGAATCTCGCAAAGGTGTCACGCTGGCCGGCGCCGTCGCTTGGGCGGGGAAAGCAGGTCGGTGACGGTCACCTCCTCCCGCGTCGGTGCGACAAGCGCGTCCAGCGCGGCCTCGGCCAGTTCCATCCGCTTCTCTTCCTAGGCCAGGAGCTGATCGAGCCGCCACCGGTCCGGATGCGTCATCACCGGCGGCGGCACGAGTGTGCGGTCCTTCAGGTTCTGATAGCCCTTCGTTTTGCCCAGCCGTAGCGCGCCATCACGTCGTGGGCGTCGACGAAAACGTGCCGCGGGTCGGTGTCGCCCGAGGCGTCCGGCGGCCAGTCCACAGTCACACCGCCTTCGGCTTACCGAGGACCGGCTGGGAGGCGAGTCGCTGACTGCGGATGAAGGTGCGCAGGTCGCCGACGGTCGTGTACAGCCGGGCGCGAGGCGGCGACGACGCGAGCGGTCAGATCCTCTGCTAACTCACGGCGCACGGCCCCGTTGACCACGCCTCCGCCGGAGGCGATGATCCGCTCGACCTCACCCGGGTGTTGGCCGCGTTCCACGCCGAGTGGCGCGACCCGAGTCTGACCAGCGCCAGGTCGACCAAGCCGTCGCGGTCGACGGCGCCCGTCCGCAACCTGCCGAGCGGAGCTCCCGGTGCGGGAGCGACGTAGCCGAGTTCGTGCAGTTCGTCGACCCACCGCTGCTGCAGTTGCCTGCCGCTGGTCGGCACGACCTTGTCCGGCCGGGCGTCGGCCCACGCCCGCCGGTCCCATGCCTGCCGCAACGCAGGGCCGGGCTCCTTGCCGGACTGGTCGGCGCGCCACTTGGCTTCGTAGGTGTCGATGTTCGCCTCGATCTGCTTCGCACGCGCGCTGAAGGCTCCGGCGTACGCCGTCAGCTCGGCGACCTCGCCCGTCTCGGCGTCGAGCGTGACCCATGTGCGGCGAGCGCCTCGCGGAACGCCGGACTGGTCATCATGGCCGCGTGCCCGATCCCGTTGATCGCCTCCAGGCTGCCGCGGACCCCGACCGTGTGGAGCCCACGCCAGCCGCCCGCTGCGAACACGCGCGCGTTGATCTGAAGGTGCAGATGGCGATGTGGGTCGCCTGCGCGTGAGGTGAAGTGGCGTACGACGGCCGCCTCGGTCTGCTCGACCGGCACCTGCACCTGGCGGTCGCGCGGTCCCACGCGGGTCGTCGTGTGGGCGCCGAGCCAGGCGATGATTCTTCGGCCGCGGCCAGCTGCGCGGCGTCGTAGGCGTCGGCGATCTCGGGGTCCAGCGCGGCCGCCACCGACCAGGTCTTCGGGCCGTTGACGGTGACCTCGACGAACCGCACGGCCCGGTCGTCCTTCCGCAGCCGACCCTTCGCGGTACCCGTGTCGACGTTGTGGCCGGCGACCCAGTGTTCGTACGTATCACCGACCATGTCGACCCGCCGTTCGACGCCGTCAGCGGTCGCCTCGAAGTGCATCGCGACCCCGCTGCCTTCGGCGAGGTAGTAGTCGTCAGCAGGGGAGCGGTCGGCCTCGACGTAGTCCCGAGCGGCGGCCGCCGCGCCGCAGTAGATCTTCATGCTGCATGTACTCGGAGCATCTCCCTGAGCAACCATCGGCAGCCGTAAAACCGGAGGTCAGGCCGTATATCGGCGCCCGTCCCGCTACGAACTTTCGTAGCATGCGTGCCGCCTGAGACGGAGGTGAAGAGAGGACGGCTGAGGAGGAGGAGTTTGGGAGCCATTGAGGGTTGGTGATGAACGTTGAGGGAGCGGTGAGCGGGTGGAGTGAGAGGCAAGCCTGAGACGGGATGGTGGCGGAGTGGCTCAGGGGCGGGGTCCCGTCAATCGGCGTCTTCACGTACACGGCGAGCGCTTTGCTGTCCACGCCCTGCTTGCCGTCGGGCACACCGGTCCAGGGACGCGCACATCGCCCGGGTCGCAGCACGGTCGAACCGCCGCGTATATCTGAGGATCAGTCGGTTCCGATGAAGCGCGACGTGTCCGTCTCAAGCGCCGCCGCCGCGAAGAACGGCCGGAGGCGCTCTCGAAGTGCGCGGTCGCAGACGTACACGTAGGTCCCGAGCATGCCGCGGGTGAGCAGCACCGCGTAGATGTTCTGGACCAGTTTGAGGATCTCGTCGTCACTGAAGGTGATGCCACGGCGCGGCATGTTGTTCGCCGCTGTCGGGTCGAAGTAGTTGGTGCGGTCGAAGGCGAGACGGCCGGCGCGTTCGTCGTACCGAAGGTCCGGACCGATAATGACGCCGGCATAGTTCAGGTCGTAGCCCTGGATCGTGTGAATCACGCCGACTTCGTCGAGCGAGGTCGGTGAGTTGACCCAATCGACGTCGGTGCGGTTCCAGCGCATCCGAACGCCATCTATCTGTATGTCGTAGGCGTGCTTGTCGCGTCGGCTGACCCACGGCCAGGCGAAGCCGGCGAGGAGCCGCGCGAGGCCGACTTCGCGGTCGCGCGCTCGAATCGCATCGCGCATCTCGGACATGTCGTCGAAGAATCGTAGGTCGTATCCGGTGAACGATCGAGGCGTCGGAGGCTGGTCGCTCAGAACCGCGCGAACGTACCCGACGTAGTCCTCTCCCGCCTGCACCCGCATTTGGGACGTCAGACGATAGCGGCGATGCTGGTCGTCGCTGCGTGTCATCAGCTCCTTCAGCAGGTGACTCGGGACGTCGCCGGTGTGGATGCTCTGGGCTGAGTCCATGAGGTAGATCTGGTGCGTGCTCTTGGCCTTCACCCAGTCGAGCTGAGTGAGGTTGGCGTCGTCCGCACCGAAGAGACGCCGGTTGATGTCCGAGAACATCTTATAGAGCGGGCCGGCCGGCTGGTTTCCGGACTGCCGCAAGCGATGTGTCTCATCGACGATGAGCACGTCGAAGTGCTCAGGTGCGTTGCCCATCTCAAAGGGCGACATCACCATGTTCGGGGAAAGGCCGGGAGTGCGTTTGAAGACCCGCTGGATCGTCTTCCGCAAGGACATCTGCGGGACGATGAATCCGAGTCGGAAGTCGCGCAGCAGCTCGGGATACCCCTCGACGAAGAACTCGGCCAGCGGCGACTCGGACTCGACCTGCTGGGACGGATCCCATGCCTTCACGTCGCTGAGGAGTTTCATCAGGTAGACGGCGACGACCGTCTTTCCGGTCCCGGGGTCGCCCTGGACCACCACCTGGCTCGGCACACCAGTGTCGATGTCCGCGAAGAGTCCTTCGAGGATGTCTAGGACCACGATCTCCTGGTCCTCGGTTAGCGCCTTGAAGGGAGAGAGCTTGAAGAGGTCGGAGTTCTCGATCTCAGGGAGGGAATGGCTGAACAGCCCGTCGCGGCGCAGCTCCTCGAAGATGTCTGCGAAGATCTTCTGGTAGTCCGCGCGACCGTAGTAGTCGCGATCGGAGATGCCGACGTTGCGATTCATCACCCGGTAGGTGCCGTCGCCCGAGAGTCGCTGGATTAGGAACGCTTCAAGGTCGAGGCAGACGGACTTGTTGAACGTCGGGTCCAAGACCACGCGAGCGCCCTTGAGGCGCCGTTTCTCCGCTGATGCGAGGTGCTGCCGGAAGCGAGTGGCGACGTTGAGCGATTCCCCAACGTAGATCTGCTCGTCTCCGTCGAGGGCGTAGACGACGGGCCAGTTGCGGAATCGGGGGTCGAGCTGTAGCCATGCCTCGATCTGCGCGGACACGAACGGCCCGCGCTCAATCCGGAAGCTGGTCATACTTCGTGCTCTTGCCGCGGGCCGACTTGACCGGGTATTTCCTCTTCGTCTGCTCGAGCTTCGCGAGCACGATGGCATCGGGATCGACGTGCAATCGGTCGGCCAGAAGCAGGCAGTAGGTGAGCACGTCCGCGAGCTCCGCCTCAACCCGTTCCTGCTCCGCGTCATCCGACCACTGGAAGCACTCGAGTAGTTCCGCAGCCTCGATCGAGATCGACCTGGCCAGGTTGCTCAGCGAGTGGAACTGAGCCCAATCGCGCTCCTCGACGAAGGCGCGGAGTGCGGCCATCACGAGGTCAGAGGACATAGGCGCACCTTAGCCCGGACTCTTCATGGCGGGCGGGGTGGTGGGTGACCCCGGAAGAAGAAAGTGCCTCGTGACCGGGTAGGACAGGGTTTGCTGAGGGCTCTGTTCGCCGTGGTCGAGGAGGCACTTTCCGAGTGCGGGCTACAACCACCCGTCCGAAGATCATTGTGGCCGCAGACAGGGTCGGGGTGGTGTCGCACGCCGGGTCCCGCCTGGTGGCCGACGTCGCCGACCGGACCACCCTGACTGGCCAGTTGTCGCAGGCCCTGAGTGCGGTGCAGCAGCGGGCGCGGGCGCGCCACGACCCGGGACAACGCGCCCGACTGATCGAGATCCGCGACAACCTGATCGCCCGCACCCGCTGCTGCACCG
>NZ_JBHSQW010000014.1:67922-79748 GCF_042658695.1 Pseudonocardia hispaniensis
TCTCAGCCAGCGCCGCGTCGACCATCTCGAACGGCACGATCCGGGGCAGCTCACCGATATGACCGGGCGCGAACCGGCCACCGGCCACGGTCACGACCCGCGAGATGACAGAATTCGTACTCAGCGGAGCTCCCGGTGGCCACGAGGGTGTCTTGGTCGACGACCTCTCCTACCGGAGCTCCGCTCCTGCTACCGGCACCGACACACCGCCACCCCAAGATCCTTGACCACACCACCCACCGCCTAAGGGCCTGCAGATCATCAACTCGCTGTCGTGGTTCGTGTGGGGATGGTGATGCCTGCGGTGCTGGTGAGGTGGTAGAGGTCGTCGAGGGTGGCCAGTGGGTGTCCGGTGGGCTCGATGGTGTGGCCGGCCTGGTCGAGCAGGTGCCGGGTGTCGCGGATGCGCCGGTTGATGGTCTCGGGGCGGACGTTGAACAGGGCGGCGACGGCGACCTGGGGCAGGGCGTGGCGGTAGTGCAGGACGGTGGCCAGCAGCCGGTCGGCGAGGGTCAGGGCGGGGCGCCGTCCGGCGCCGGGTCGGATCTTGCGGGGCGGTGACCGCGGCGTTTGTCCAGCTCGGCTTCCCGCTGCTGGTGGTGCAGCGCGGTGATCGTGCTGATCAAGCCCTCCCACTGCGGGGTCGGGAGTCCGGTCACCGTGGGGTGGCACGGCCAGGCCCGGTCGGGGCTGGGCTGGTCGAACGGATCCGGTGCGGCGACCGGGAGGTGCGGGTACGGGTCGGGGTGCAGGGTGTAGTTCCAGTCGCCCTGCCAGGCGTGGCGGGCCAGCGGCAGTGCGGCCATCTGTGCGTCGCTGATGCGGACCCCGGTGGGGTAGGTGTCGGTGTCGAGTTCGGCGGCGACGGTGAGCCCGGTGCGGGTGGTGGTCGCGGCGATGCTGTTCACGATCACCTCGTGGCTGGACAGCGGCCGGCCCCGCCAGTTGAGGGTGATGTGGGAGAACAGCCGATGCTCGATCTTGTTCCACTTGGAGGTGCCGGGCGGGAAGTGGCACACGGTGATCTCCAGCCCGGTTTCCCCGGCCAGCGCGGCCAGCTCGGCCTTCCAGGCCCGGGTGCGGTAGCCGTTCGAGCCGCCCGCGTCCGCGGTGATCAGCAGCCGCCGGGAGGCGGCGTACTGGGCCCGACCCACCGCGTCCCACCAGCGCCGCAGGCAGGCCACCGCGAACGCGGCGGTGTCGTGGTCGGTGCCCACACCGACCCAGCCGGTGTTCGCGGCCAGATCGTAGATCCCGTACGGGATGGCCTTGCCCAGCTCCCGATCGGGGAAATCGTGCGTCGCCACCTCGACCGGCTCGCCGTGGCGGCGCCACTGCCGTCCCGGGTTGCGGTACTGGCCGACCAGCTCCTTCTTCTTGGTGTCCACGCTGACCACCGGGTCCCCGGCCGCCTGGTAGGCCCTGGCCTGGTCGTTGAGGTAACGAAACTGCGCGTCCCGGTCCGGGTGCTGCGCGCCCTCGATCGTCTTGGCGTTGCCCTGCAGGCTGAACCCCTCCTCGCGCAGCAGGTCACCGACGGTATCGGCGGACACCCTGTGCCCGGCCCGGGTCAGCTCGTCGGCCAGCGTCCGGGTCGATTTCGTCGTCCACCGCAGCGGCGACATCGGATCCCCGCGCGCATCCGGCTCGACCAACGCCAGCTGGGCCGGGCGCAGACCGGGATCCAGATCGGCCGCCCTCTTCCGGCCCCCGCCGCGGCGCCGAGCCCGGCCCAGCGGCTCCTGACCCGAGTCCAGCTCCGCGACGCCCCGCGAGACGGTCCCCTCCCGCATCCCGGCCGCCCTCGCCACCATGCGGACCCCGCCGTGGCCCAGCGCGCGGGCCTCGGCCCCGGCCAGCAGCCGGCGCTGCCGCTCGTCCAGGTGCGGAAACAGCGCCTCGAACTTCGCCGCCAGCGCGTGCTGCGTCTCCACCGGGATGGCCATACCACATCAACGAAGATCACGACGGGAAGCAGCGCTTTATTTCTCTGCAGGCCCTAACTGAACGGCATTGGGGTTAGTGGCGTCGCGCAGGGTGCCGTGTGCGATTCGGGCCGACTCGAGTCTCCGGCAGGAGACGTGCCCGGGCTCAGCGCTCAGCCAGCTTGCTGACCGAGCCACGGAGCGCGTCCTCGCCGGCGCGGACGTAGTGGTTCGGGACGGTGGTGAGCTTGTCGCCGAGGTACTGGGCGACGACCTCCCAGGGCTCGCCGAGCTCCTCGTGGAACCACTTGGTCGCGGCGTGGTGGCGGAGGTTGCGGTAGACGATCGTCTTTGGCCAGGCGTTGTCAGGGTCGTTCTCGTCGACCCACGCGCGCACGCGGTGCCAGCGCTCGTTGTGCATCTCGGGCTTCACCGGCAGGCCGGTGACGGTGTCGACGAAGAGCCATAGCTCGTTCTCTGGAGGGACGTGATAATTCCACCACGCCAGGTTCTCCTTGTCCCGGGTGGCGAGTGATGCGCGGCGGTGGCGCTCCGCGTCCTGCGCGATGGTGACCTGCTGCAGCGTCGCGCTTGCGGGCAGGCCGAGCAACTCCTTGACGCGGGGGAGGAGCCCGTCGCGCATGAGGGACAACGGAAGCGGCACCTCGTGAAGGGTGTGGTTCTTCACGGTCCGCGGAGGCCTGCTTGACTCCACGGGTGATCCAGGAACCGTTGACGTGGACGTAGCCCTTCTCGAAGAACACGTCGATCGCGCGCACCGCGTACTGCTCGCCGAGGCGGAGGCCGCCGAAGCCGTCGACCCGGATCTTGGTGCCGAACAGCGGCCGGGTCATGAGCGGGTCGGTGCCCCTCGGCCGCACAGCTCGTCGGCGGCAGCCGCCATCGCGCGGACCTGACGGGTCTCGGGGCGCAGACGCGGGTCGACGTCCTGCGCCGTCGCTCCATGCAGGACGTTGGTCCGCCCGATCTCCAGTCCGTCGAGCGGGTCGATCGAGCGATCCAGCCAGCTCAGCCGCCAGGCGAGCTTGCGCATCGCCGCCAGCTGGACGCGCAGGTCCTCGCGGTCGCGTTGGGGAAGAGGGTCTTCGAGCCCTTCTCCATCACCTGACGGCTGTGCTCGACCCGCCACCTGGTCACGGGCACGTCGCCGCTGGTCGGGAGGATGTACGCGTTGAGCCGGGAGATCCGCTGCTCCAGCGTCCGGGACTGCTTGCCGCGCTGGATGCTGTCGGCGAGGTACTCCTCGCTGAGCATCCGGATCGTCCGCGAGGCCCGGACGTCCCCGCCGACCGGGTCGGGGCGTCCGTGTCGAGCGCGGCCTCGGCTGGGGCGAAGATCGCGCGGGCCTCCTCCTCGGAGGCGGCCCGGCGTAGCACCCGCTTCCACGGCTCGCCCTTGCCAGCGGGCGTCCGGAAGAACGGTTGGTGCCCGGGCTGGGAGCGTAGAAGCGCACCCGCCAGGGCCGTGCGCTGCCGCCGAGGGTGCGCGGCTTGCCCTGCGCGAGCAGCTTCGGCTAAGAACGCGTCGCCGCGAGACCTCCTACGCTGAAGGAACGATCGTTCGCTGGTTTCGTGCATCACTGAGGGAAAAGTGATGCACGTGCCACTGTTGAGGAGTCACAGGAATGGCCAACCGGCTCGCCAACGCAACCAGCCCCTACCTGCTCCAACACGCCGAGAATCCAGTGGATTGGTGGGAGTGGGGGCCTGAAGCGTTCGCCGATGCAAGGCGCCGGGATACACCGATCCTCCTGAGCGTTGGCTACGCGGCCTGCCACTGGTGTCACGTCATGGCGCACGAGTCGTTCGAGGACCCGGCGACGGCCGAGCAGGTCAACGCGGAGTTCGTCGCGATCAAGGTCGACCGCGAGGAGCGCCCCGATATCGACGCGGTCTACATGGCCGCGACACAGGCGATGACCGGCCAGGGCGGCTGGCCGATGACGTGTTTCCTCACCCCGATCGGCGAGCCGTTCCACTGCGGCACCTACTACCCGCCGAGACCACGTCCGGGGATGCCGTCGTTCCGGCAGGTGCTCGACGCGGTCACGAAGGCCTGGCGGGAGGACGGCGAGCGGGTCCGCACCGCAGCCGGGCAGATCGCGGCCCGGCTCAGCGAGAACGCCGCCGCGGCGCTGCCACCGTCAGGTGTGGATGCGACAGCGCTGGACAGCGCCGCCGGCGCCTTGGCCCAGAGCTTCGACTCCCGGTCCGGTGGGTTCGGCGGGGCACCGAAGTTCCCCCCATCGATGGCGTGCGAGTTCCTGCTGCGCCACCACGAACGCACCGGTGCCCGCCGGGCGCTCGAGCTGGTCGAGCTGACCTGTGAGCGGATGGCCCGCGGCGGCATCTACGACCAGCTCGGTGGCGGCTTCGCGCGCTACAGCGTCGACGCGCAGTGGGTCGTCCCGCATTTCGAGAAGATGCTCTACGACAATGCGCTCCTGTTGCGGGTGTACGCCCATCTGGCGCGCCGCACCGGATCCGCGCTGGCCCGGCGGGTGGCCACCCAGACCGCCGCGTTCCTGCTGCGCGACATGCGCACGCCCGAGGGCGGGTTCGCCTCTGCGCTGGACGCCGACACCGAGGGTGTCGAGGGGCTGACCTACGCCTGGACCCCGGCGCAGCTGCTCGCGGTCCTCGGCGAGGCCGACGGGGCCTGGGCGGCGTCGCTGCTGACGGTCACCGAGGCGGGGACGTTCGAGCGGGGCAGCTCGACGTTGCAGCTGTTGACCGATCCGGAGGATCCGCAGCGCTGGGAGCGGGTGCGCACCGCGCTGCTGGCCGCGCGCGACCAGCGCCCTCAGCCGGCCCGCGACGACAAGGTCATCACCGCCTGGAACGGGATGGCGATCGTGGCTCTCGCCGAGGCGGGTGCCGCGCTCGGCCATCCGGAATGGGTGTCGGCCGCGACCGAGGCGGCCGACCTGCTGCTGCGGCTGCACATCGTCGAGGGGCGGGTGCGCCGCTCCTCACGCGGCGGGGTGATCGGGGCCGCGGCCGGAGTGCTCGAGGACCATGCGTACCTTGCCGACGGGCTGCTCGCGCTGCACCAGGCGACGGGACAGCCGCGCTGGTTGTCGGCCGCGACGGAGCTGCTGGAGCTTGCGCTGGAGCGCTTCGCCGTTCCTGAGCACCTCGGCGCGTTCTTCGACACCGCCGACGACGCTGACGAGCTGCTGCACCGGCCCCGCGACCTGACCGACGACGCGACACCGGCCGGGGCGTCCGCGCTGGCGAATGCGCTGGTGACGGCATCGGTGCTGGTCGAAGGGGAGGCCGCCGCCCGGTACCGGGACATCGCCGAGGCCGCGCTGCAGCTGGTCGGGTCACTGGCGACGAAGCACCCGCGCTTCGCCGGACACTGGCTCACTGCCGCGGAGGCTCTGGTGGGTGGACCGCTGCAGGTGGCTGTCGTCGGCCCGGACGAGGCCGGCCGTGCCGAGCTGCTCGCGCATGCCCGCCGTATCGCGCCCGGCGGTGCGGTTGTCGTGGCGGGCGAGCCCGGGGCCGCGGGGGTCCCGTTGCTGGCCGGCCGGTCGCTGGTGAACGGGGGTCCCGCCGCGTACGTCTGCCGAGGGTTCGTCTGCGATCGCCCGGTGACGACCCCGCAGGAGATCACGGCCCTGCTCGGCGTCCGTCCCTGATCCACTCCGCGAGTCGGGGTATTTCCGCGCCTGAGTCGGGCTATTTCCGCGGAGCCGGCCCGGCCTTCGGTGTTCCCGCGGGTTCGACTCGCTCGCGGAAACACCCCGACTCGCGGGAGTCTGCGTTGCTGTGTAATCTCGTAATCACCGGCGTGGGAGGCGGAGGTGACGGGACATGTCGGGACGCATGCACCGTGGATGGCACGGGCCCGGGGGTCGTGGCGCGCGTGGACCGGGCCGCGGAGGGTGGCAGCAGGCCGACCTGCCGGGTGCGCAGGATGCGCCGGCCTGGCTGCACGGCAGGCTCCCGGAGGGCTGGTTCGTCGGCGCCCCCGACGTCACGATCGATCGTGAAGAGATCGTCATCGTCGGTGAGTTGCCGCCGGTGGAGGGCGAGTTCGAGGACTCGGAGGCGGGCCGGGCCGAACGGGCCGCGGCGATCTCCGGGCGGATCTCCCGGTTCCGCGAGCAGACCCGCGACGAGCGGATCGAGATCGCGCGTCAGGCCGAGCACCGCTACCAGCGCAAGGTCGCGTGGGGCGCGCGGATCGGCGACGTCGTGGAACTGTTCACGACCGCCTCGGTACCGGTGATGACGCGGCTGCGACAGCCGGAGCGGATCGTGCTCGACACCCTGGTCGATTCCGGAGTTGCCCGGTCCCGCTCCGACGCGCTGGCCTGGGCGGTGCGGCTGGTCGGCGAGCACGCCGAGGAGTGGCTGGGCGAACTGCGTACCGCGATGGCGAAGGTCGACGAGCTCCGGGCGAAAGGCCCAGGTAGCGCCGCCCTGTGAGTGCGTAACAGTGTTAGAACACTGTTACGCACTCACAGGGCGAGCCAGATGGCGATCTGATGGCATCCAGCCGCGAGCACGGTCGCGGCATGGAAGAACTCGTGGTAGCCGAACGTGGTGGGCCACGGATTCGGCCATCTGGTCGCGTAGAAGATCGCGCCCAGGGTGTAGAGCAGGCCACCGGCCAGCAGGAGCACCAGTGCCGTGACACCGGCGTTGCGAGCCAGGTCGGGGAGCACGAACACCGCGACCCAGCCCAGCGCCAGGTAGATCGGCACCCCGAACCAGGCGGGAGCGGTCGGCCAGGCGGTCTTCAAGATCACGCCCGCGATCGCGCCGATCCAGACCACGCTCAGCACCCAGCGCGCGGTTGGCGGGTCCATCGCGAGCGCCGCCACCCCGGTATAGGTGCCCGCGATGAACAAGAAGATCATCGAGTGATCGAGCCGCTTCATGATCATGCGGCCGCGCGTGGTGGCCCAGGTGCGCCGGTGGTACAGGGCGCTGGTGCCGAACAACCCGAGCACGGTGACGCTGTAGACCGTGGTCGCTGTCGCGACGCCGGGCCCGTGAGTCACGGCAGCGACTGTGATCAAGGTCGCGCAGGCGAGCACCGACGCGATGAACGACCAGAGGTGCAGCCATCCGCGCATACGAGGCTTGACCTGCGACGGAGCGGTGAGGGGTCCGGCGGTCACGTCGCGAGGCTACGTCACCACGAGCGGCCGCGACGTCGCGTGGCGGTGATCGTCGCCGCTGGTCCCGCCATGCATTGCGATTCGCCTTGGTGAACCGGCGTACGCTCACCGGTCGTGGGCGTGCGCGACCTGCTCTATTCGTTGTACGAGCGCGAGCTCAGACGGCGGCTGGAGGGCGCTACCCGCCCCCGCCATGTCGCTCTGATGCTCGACGGTAACCGCCGTTGGGCCCGGGACTCCGGCCTGGTCGACGTCAACGACGGGCACCGGGCGGGCGCGGCGAAGATCGCTGACCTGCTGGAGTGGTGCCGCGCCGCCGACGTCGAGGTGGTGACGCTGTTCCTGTTGTCCACGGACAACCTCTCCCGCGCCGCCGATGAGCTCGAACCACTGCTGGGGATCATCGCCGACGTCGTGGACGAGCTGAGTGGTCCGCTGCGGCCGTGGCAACTGCGCGTGGTCGGGGCGCTGGAGCTGTTGCCGACCGAGATCGCTCATCGGCTCTCGGCCGCGGCGGCCCGAACTGTCGGGCGACCGGGCCTGCAGGTGAACGTCGCCGTCGGCTACGGGGGTCGGCAGGAGATCGCCGACGCGGTGCGCAAGCTGCTGCTCCAGCACGCGGAGACCGGCACGACGATCGAGGAGCTCGCCGAGGTCCTCGACGTCGACCACATCGCCGCGCACCTCTACACCTCGGGTCAGCCCGATCCGGATCTCATCATCCGCACCTCGGGGGAGCAGCGACTGTCGGGATTCCTGTTGTGGCAGTCGGCGCACTCGGAGTTCTGGTTCTGTGAGGCGTACTGGCCCGAGTTTCGCCGGGTCGACTTCCTGCGAGCGCTGCGTGACTACGCTGCGCGGCACCGCCGATTCGGTACTTAACGAACCAGATTCCCGGTGGTTACTCGGTGTTATTCAACTGTTATCTACATGAAGAGAAATAGCGCCGACCCATCGGGTCGGCGCTATTTCGGGCGAGTTGACGAGCTCAGTCGTCGTTGCTCTGAACCAGCGAGTCGCCGGCGTTGGCGCCCTGCGCGCAGGCGCGGTTCTCGGAGAGGTCGCCACCGGTGGCGGTGGCCGGGCCCAGCAGGCCGAGGGCGCCGACCAGGTCGGCGGTGACGTCGGAGACCTGGACGCCCAGGACGTTGACCGGAATGTCGTTGTTGCAGACCTGGACCGGAACGTTGACGTTGTTGTCCGAGACGTTGACGAGGCCCTGGTGGATCTCCTCGTTGGAGTTCACCTGGTCGGTGCCGTGGTGGTGGTGGCCCCAGCTACCCTTGTCGCCAGCGAAGGCGAGCGGGCTCACCGCGAGCAGACCGGCAGCGGCCGTGGCCACGACAATTCCAGCCTTCTTCAGCACAGTTCATCTCCTGTTGAGTCTTTGGTGCCGACCCAGATCGGCTCCGTACGTGTCAGCGTCCGACCGGGGAGCCCGCGCTGACTGAAAACAAAGCTATCTCTGCTGCGGCAATACAACAAATCGAGTAACACTATCGTGTGAACTCGATACTTTACGTTTCGTTACGCATCTCATCGGGTGGATTCGGTGACCGAGAATCGCGCTGCGACGCAGGTATGAGTGACCCAATGTCATCAAAAATCACTCGTTCGGACCCGTATCCTCTCGGTCGGACCGATGGTCGTCGCCGAGCGCGAACACTGGGCCCGGCGAGCCGCGCCGATCGATAGGTTGCGCACGTGGTGCGGAGCCTGCTCGTCCGTGACTATCTGTTGCTCGGGCTGCGCCTCCAACGGCTCGTGCCCGGCATCGTGGACACCTACACCGGTGATGTCGCGCTGCGCCGGCACGCCGCCTCCGGACCCAGCCCGGATCCGGCGGAGCTGCTCCGCACCGCCCGCAGGCTGTCCGTAGAACTCCCCGAGGCGGGACTCGACCCCGACCGCCAGCGGTTTCTGGCCGCGCAGCTGACCGCGGTGGAGTGCGCAGCACGCCGGCTCGCCGGGCACGACGTGGGATTCGTCGAGGAGGTTGACGCCTGCTACGGCGTGCGCATCGCGCCGGGTGATCCGGAGCGCTACCGGGAAGTTCACCGCGAGCTCGACGAACTACTCCCCGGTGCCGCCCCGCTCGCCGAGCGGCTGGACGCGTTTCGCCGCCGCGAGGCCGTCGCCCCCGGGCGGCTGGGCGCCGCCGTGCAGGCGGTGGCCGAGGCGCTGCGGGAACGGACGCAGGCCTGGATCGCGTTGCCGGTGGACGAGGCCGTCACCTTCGAGCTCGTCGGTGACCGTCCATGGAGCGGGCTCAACCGTCACCTCGGCGGCTTCCGCTCCCATGTGATGATCAACACTGACGCTGCGCTGCGGGCGATCCAGCTCGTTCAGCTCGTCGCGCACGAGACCTACCCGGGTCACCACACGCAGCGGTGCCTCGCGCGCGTCGCGTCGGTCCGGGCGCCCGAGCGGGGCATGTTCCTCATCGGCACCCCGCAGTGCCTGATCAGCGAGGGCGCCGCCGACCTGGGCCTGCTCGCGCTCGCCGGACCTGGCTGGGGTTCGTGGGCGGCCGCGGTTCTCGCCGAGGTGGGTGTGCACACCGACGGCGAGCTCGGCGAGCGCGTCGAGGACGCGCTGGCGGAGCTCGCGCGGGTCCGTCAGGACGCCGCGCTCCTGCTGCACGACCGGCCCGGCTCGGCCGAAGCCGCGCTGGCCCACCTGTGCCGGTGGTTGCTCATCCCCGAAGGCCGGGCCCGCCAGCTGCTGCGGTTCCTCGTCCATCCGCTCTGGCGGAGCTACACGACGACCTATGTCGAGGGGGTCGCCCTGCTGCGGCCGTGGCTGAACCGTCCGGGCCCTGGTCCGCGGGCCCGGTACCGCCGTCTCCTGGACGATCCGCTGGTCCCGGCCACCATCCGCGGTGAGCTCACGTCGGCTGAGGCGGAGGTTCGACAGGTCGAACGGCGGCCACCACCCGGGTGGCCCAGCGGCCGCCATCGCGACGACAGACGGTATTCATTGCGCGGTGAACGGTAGGCCGTTTCTGTGAAACCTCTGCCGTGCGAACCGAGATGACGCCCCGTTGCTGTTGACCGCACCCGGGTGACCGCTAGTAGCGTTCACTTCGACGGGCCGTGCCTGATGCGGACCGTCCGGGGAGGCCCTGGTCGTGGTGTCACTTGCACCCGAGGGGGCCGGCAACCGGCCCTCGCGGGCGTGCTCGGCGGTGCTCTGTGGGCCGTCGAGCAGCCCGCTCCAGGGCACGCCGGCCGCCAGAGTGTGGGCGTGCTGTCACGCCCACGAGGGAGCTTTCGTTGACCGAGCTCGCGAGATCGCCGTACGACGCCACCCGGCCCCACGCCGACGAGCGCCGGCGAGAAGCACACGTGCCCGATCGCCGTACCGCCCCCACAGCAGGGCCCGCCGAACCAGCAGAGGTGACACACACCGCTCCACGCTGCTACGTGCTCGACACCTCCGTCCTGCTCTCGGACCCGTGGTCACTGACCCGCTTCGACGAGCACGACGTCGTCCTGCCCTTGGTGGTGATCTCCGAGCTCGAAGGCAAGCGGCACCACCCGGAACTGGGCTGGTTCGCCCGGGAGGCCCTGCGCCAACTCGACGACCTGCGCGTCGAGTACGGCAGGCTGGACATACCGATCCCGATCGGCACCGCGGGCGGGACACTGCACGTGGAGCTCAACCACACCGATCCGAACGTGCTGCCTGCCGGCTTTCGAACCGACAGCAACGACAGCCGGATCCTCGCGTGTGCGCTCAACCTGCGCGCCGAGGCCCATGGCAAGCGCGAGATCGTGCTCGTCACCAAGGACATGCCGCTGCGGGTGAAGGCCGCCGCAGTCGGCCTGCAGGCCGACGAGTACCGCGCCCAGGACGTCATCAGCTCCGGCTGGACCGGGATGGCCGATGTCGATGTCGCGGCGGAGGAGATCGACTCGCTGTTCCGCGACGGCGTCATCGACAACGACGCCGCGCGTGACCTGCCCTGCAACACCGGGCTGCGGCTGCTCGGTGCCAACTCCTCGGCGCTCGGCCGGGTCACCGCCGACAAGCGGGTGAAGCTGGTCCGCGGGGACCGCGAGGCGTTCGGGTTGCACGGACGGTCGGCCGAGCAGCGCGTCGCGCTGGACCTGCTGCTCGACTCCGAGATCGGCATCGTCTCGCTCGGCGGCCGGGCAGGCACCGGGAAGTCGGCACTCGCACTGTGCGCGGGCCTCGAGGCGGCGCTGGAACGCCAGCAGCACCGCAAGGTCGTCGTGTTCCGCCCGCTCTATGCCGTCGGCGGTCAGGAGCTCGGCTACCTTCCGGGCACCGAGAGCGAGAAGATGGCGCCCTGGGCCCAGGCCGTCTTCGACACCCTCGGCGCGCTGGCCGGTCAGGAGGTCATCGACGAGGTGCTCTCCCGCGGGATGCTCGAGGTGCTGCCGCTGACCCATATCCGCGGCCGGTCGCTGCACGACAGCTTCGTGATCGTCGATGAGGCGCAGTCGCTGGAGCGCAATGTGCTGCTGACGGTGCTCTCCCGCCTGGGCACGGCCTCCCGGGTGGTGCTGACCCACGACGTCGCCCAGCGTGACAACCTGCGGGTCGGGCGGCACGACGGGGTCGCGGCGGTGATCGAGAAGCTGAAGGGGCACCCGTTGTTCGCCCACGTCACGCTCACCCGCAGCGAACGCAGCCCGATCGCCGCGCTGGTGACCGAGATGCTGGAGGGGCCGGGGGCGTAGGCCGTCGCAGTGCCGGGTGACGCTGGAGCGTCAC
>NZ_JBHSQW010000014.1:79831-114918 GCF_042658695.1 Pseudonocardia hispaniensis
GGGCGCGCAGCGCCCTCGGTGAAGCCGGCGACGGTCTGGACGCCGAGGACGGCGCGGTCGTGGAACTCCTCGATCGTGCGTGCCCCGGCGTAGGTGCACGCCGACCGCACCCCGGCGCAGATCGCGTCGAGCAGGTCCTCGACGCCCGGCCGGGCCGGGTCGAGCAGCTGACGGGAGCTGGAGATGCCCTCCTCGAACAGCGCCTTGCGGGCTCGGTCGAACTTCCCGTCACCGCGGGTACGAACGCTCACGGCGCGTTTGGACGCCATCCCGAACGACTCCTTGTACGGCCGGCCGCTCTCGTCGTACAGCAGGTCGCCGGGCGACTCGTAGGTTCCGGCCAGCCACGAGCCGATCATCACGGCGGACGCGCCCGCCGCCAGTGCCAGCGCGACGTCGCGCGGGTGTCGCACCCCGCCGTCGGCCCACACCCGCACGCCGTGGTCCCGCCCGGCCGCCGCACATTCGGCGACCGCGGAGAACTGGGGGCGCCCGACCCCGGTCATCATCCGGGTGGTGCACATCGCTCCCGGGCCGACGCCGACCTTCACGATGTCGGCGCCCGCGGCAGCGAGGTCACGCACGCCCTCGGCGGTGACCACGTTCCCGGCGACGACCGGCACCGGCGCGCCGGCGTTGCCTCGGTCGTCCACGACGGCCCGCACGGCTCGCAGCGCATCGAGCATCTTGTCCTGATGACCGTGCGCCGTGTCGACGACGAGCACGTCGATCCCCGCGTCGAGCAGGGACTTCGCCTTCATCGCGACGTCGCCGTTGATGCCGAGCGCGGCGGCGGTGCGCAGCCGGCCCGCTGCGTCGAGGCTGGGAGTGTAGATCTCGGCGCGCAGCGCACCGAGCGCCGTGAGCAGCCCGGAGAGCGTGCCGTCCGCGTCGACGCCGAGCGCGACCCCGCGTCCTTCGAGCGCCTCGAACACCGCCCGCGGCGGGGTGTCCAGCGGCAGCACGAGCGGTGCAGGGTTCAGCACCTCGCAGAGCCGGGTGAAACGGTCGACGTCGCGGCACGCCCGTTCGTCGACGGTGCCGACGGGACGTGCGTCGTCGTCCACCACGACGACGGCGCCATGCGCCCGCTTGGACAGCAGGTTCAGCGCGTCGGCCACGGCGTCGCCGGTGTGCAGCACGAGTGGGGTGTCCCAGACCGGATGGCGGGACTTGATCCACGCGACGATCTCGGCGACCGCTTCCGGGGCGACATCCTGTGGCAGAACGGTCAGGGCGCCGCGGCGGGCCAGCGTCTCGGCCATCCGGCGGCCCGCGACGGAGGTCATGTTGGCGGCGATGACCGGCACCGTGGCCCCGGATCCATCGGCGGTGGCCAGGTCGACGTCGAAACGCGACACCACCGATGATCGCCTGGGGACGAGGAAGAGGTCGTCGTAGGTGAGATCGGCGTGGATACCCGAGCGGGGATCCTGGCCTTCGAGGAAGCGCACGGAAGGTGAAGTCTACCCGGGAAACAGCGCGCGAACCGCGTCGATCGTGTCGGCCTCGGCCGGCGTCTTGTCCGGGCGGTAACGCAGGACCCGGGCGAAGCGCAGCGCGACGCCGCCGATGTCTCCACCACCCGGGTGAGCAGTACGAGCCGATTGAACCAGCGAACCCCGACACCAACCCGCCCTGTGAGTGCGTAACAGTGTTCTAACACTGTTACGCACTCACGGAGGGGTGTGGTCAGCCCATCGACTTCGCGCCGTCGATCGCCTCGCGCAGGATGTCCGCATGCCCCGCGTGCTGAGCGGTCTCGGCAACGATGTGCAGCACGGTGCGCCGCACCGACCACCGCGCGCCCGGCTCGAACCACGGAGCGGCGGGCAGCGGGTGCGAGGTGTCGAGGTCGACGGTGGCGACGAGCTCGTCGGTCCGCCGGGCCACCTCCGCGTAACGCTCCAGCAACAGCGCCAGGGTCTCCCCGGGGAGCATCCGGAAGCTGAGCGCGTGCTGCTCGGCGGAGTCCTCGGTCATCGCCATGGCCGCAGCACCGCGCACGATGAAGTCGGCCCATGCCCGTTCGACGCCGGTCACATGCTTGATCAGTCCGCCGATGCACAGCTCGCTGACGGTCGCGCGCCGCGCCGCCTGCTCGTCACTGAGGCCGCGGGCGGTGAGGCGGAGGAAGTTGCGGTGCTTGTCCAGCGTCTCCACCAGGTCCGCCCGCTCGCCGGTGAGCGCGGTGGTGCCGGTGATCTCGGTGTCGCTCATGGTGCCGCCTCTCGTTCGTCGTCGTGCCGTGAGAACGACGGTACGGAGCAATCCGGTCGGTTTCCGTCCTCAATTGCCGGAGACTGGGGTCATGGCAAGCACAAGCTCGCGAACCCTGCGGTTGCTCTCCCTGCTACAGAGCCACCGTCACTGGCCGGGCGAGGAGCTGGCGGAGCGGCTCGGCGTCTCCCCGCGGACGCTGCGGCGGGACATCGACCGGCTCCGCGACCTCGGCTATCCCGTGCGGGGCAACCGCGGGGCCGACGGCGGCTACCAGCTCGCTCCCGGCACGGCGCTGCCCCCGCTGGTGGTGGACGACGAGGAGGCCGTGGCCCTCGCCGTCGGAATGCAGGCCGCCACCCAGGGCGCGGTCGCGGGCATCGAGGAGTCCGCGGTCCGGGCGCTGACCAAAGTCGTGCAGGTGATGCCGCCACGGCTGCGTCGCCGGGTCGATGCGCTGCGCGCGGTCACCGTTCCGGTGATCTGGGACGTCGGTGCGGCGCCGGTCGTCGACCCGGAGGTGCTGATCACGGTCGCGCAGGCCTGCCGGGACGCCGAACGCCTCGAGTTCGGCTACACCGCCCGTCACCGCGATCGCGCCGACCGGTTGGTCGAGCCGCATCGGCTGGTCCCGTACGGCAGGCGGTGGTATCTGGTCGCCTACGACCTCCACCGCCACGATTGGCGCAGCTTTCGGCTGGACCGGCTCACCGCGCCGCGGCGCACCGGCGCGCGGTTCCGGCCCCGGGAGCTCCCGACGCCCGACGCCGCGGAGTTCGTCCGTGCCGGCATCCGCACCCTGACGTCGACCCACACCGTCGAGGTGCTGGTGTACGCCCCGGCGCAGGCTGTCCGGGAGAAGCTCGGCCGATGGTGCACGGCCGAGGAGGTCGCCGGGGATGCCCACGAGGGGAACAGCTGTGTCCTGCGGATGTCCGCCGAGACGCTGGAGTGGCCGATGATGGCGCTCGGCGCGCTGGGCGCCGAGTTCGAGGTGCGCTCGCCGCCCGAGCTGACCGAGCTGGTCCGGGAGTGGGGCGCCCGGTTCACCCGCGCCGTCAGCTGACTCCCTGCGGCTGACGGTCGTCCGGATCGCGGCCAGGTAGCCGCCGAACCGGTACCCACCGCCGACGCGAGCACCCGGGAGCGCAACGTGCCATCAGAGGTCAACCGACCCTGTGAGTGCGTAACAGTGTTAGAACACTGTTACGCACTCACAGGGTGGGGGCAGGCCGCGGCGGCGGTGGCCAGTCGCAGCAGGTCCGCGATCCGGGCGACCCCGCAGCAGGTGCCGTCGGGGCCGGTCAGCACGAGATCGTCGTCGCTGCGGGAGGGGTCGCCGCGCATGCAGGTCTGGACGGCCGCGCGCACCGAGGTCCGCTCGCTGACCAGTATCGGTGGGTCGGCCAGCGTCCGGGCGGGCCGTGCGGCGTAGAGCGCCCGTCCGTAGGGCCCGGAGATGGCCAGCATGAATCGGTTGCGGTTGAGGTAGCCCGTCGGCCGCCGCTGCGGGTCGAGCAGGATGATCCCGCCGGCGAGCGGATGGTCGGCCAGCGCCCGGCGCGCGGCCTCCGCCGTCGCGCTCTCCGGCAGGGTGACCGCGGCCTGGGCCAGCTCGCGCACCATGGCGGGCGCCGGCCGGGGACGCGGTCGCGGCGCGGGCGTGCCGGCAGGTGCCGCTTCCGGCGACGTGAGCTCGACCGGCAGCCGCACCCCGGTGCTCGAGGGTCGTCGGCGCGGGTGGCTGAGCAGCATGCCCTGCGCCCAGGAGACGGTGTACCCGCGCAGCGCGGTCAACTGGTCCCCGCTCGTCACCCCGGTCGCGGCGACGCGCGTGCCGGTCGCAGCGCAGACGTCGCAGATCGCCGAGACGACGGCCTCGGCGGTACCGCCGGCCGGGAGCGCCGCGACCAGGTGCTCGTCGATCTTGACCAGGTCGGGCCGGATCGTCGGCACCAGATCCAGGCCGAAACCCCGGCCTATCGCGTCGAGCGCGATCCGAAAGCCCCAGCCGCGCAGCTCCGCCAGACCCTCGATCAGTGCGTCCACCGGAGCCGCCGAGATCGCAGGGTTCACCTCGAGCACGACCGGCGGGATCGCCCGCTGCCGCTCGGCGAGTCCGTCGAGCATCGAGCGCAGCCGACGCCGGCCGGTGACCACCGTGTCGGCGAGGATGTTGACGTGCAGCGGGACGCTCGCGTCGCAGTCGGTCGCGAAAGCCAGCGAGGCGAGCGCCACCCCGGCGTCGAGGTCGACGATCTGTCGCGTGCCCCAGACTGTGCCGGCGGCCCGCACTCCGACCTGGTCCCGCGGGTTGCGCGGGCGTACCTCGAAGCCGACGATCCGGGCGGTCCGCAGGTTGAACAGCGGATCAAAGGCGAAGCGTGGACTATCGTTCATCCTGATGGCCTAATTCTTAGGGGACCCTTGGTTGGTGCGGTAGCACTCTGTCACGGGGGAACGCGGCCTCGCTCGACGAGCAGATGAACTCTTGGTGACGCGCGGATAGCGCTGTGTGCTGGTGCGGGCGGCGGTCAGCGGGGCCGGGTCATCGCCAGCACATCCAATGCGCTGTCGAGTTCGGTGAGCGTGAGCCGACCCTCGTCGACGTGCCCGCGGGCGAGGACGACGTCGCGGATCGTCCTGCGCTCGGCGAGCGCCTGCTTGGCGATCGAGGCCGCCTCCTCGTAGCCGAGATACCGGTTCAGCGGGGTCACGATCGAGGGTGAGGACTCGGCGTACTCACGGGCGCGCGCGACGTCGGCCTGCGCGCCGTCGACGACCTTGTCGGCCAGCAGCCGGGCGACCGCGGTGAGCAGCCGCGCGGACTCCAGCACGTTGCGCGCCATGACCGGCATCATCACGTTGAGCTCGAGGTTGCCCTGGGCGCCTGCGAACGCGACGCAGGCGTCGTTGCCGATGACCTGAGCGGACACCATCATGGTGGCCTCGCAGATCACCGGGTTGACCTTGCCCGGCATGATCGAGCTTCCCGGCTGCAGATCGGGCAGGTTCAGCTCGGCGAGCCCGGTGCGGGGCCCGGAGCTCAGCCAGCGCAGGTCATTGGCGATCTTGAACAAGGACACCGCGACCGTGCGCAGCCCACCGGATGCCTCCACCAGACCGTCGCGGCAGCTCTGCGCCTCGATGTGGTCGGCCGCCTCGGTGAGCACGTCGAGTCCGGTCGCCGCGCGCAGTTCCGCCACGACGCCGGCGCCGAAACCCTCGGGTGCGTTCAACCCGGTGCCCACGGCGGTGCCTCCGATCGGGAGTTGTCCCAGCCGGGGAAGCACGTCACGGATCCTCGCGGCGCCGTACTCGGCCTGGGTGGCCCAGCCCCCCGCCTCTTGACCGAGGGTGATCGGCACCGCGTCCATCAGATGAGTCCGGCCTGCCTTGACGACCTCGGCCCAGTCGGTGGCCCGGCGGCGCAGGACGCCCGCGAGGTGCTCCAGCGCCGGGACGACCCCGACGGCGAGCGCCTCGGTGGCGGCGAGGTGGATCGTCGTGGGAAACACATCATTGGACGACTGCGACGCGTTGACGTGGTCGTTGGGATGGACCGGCCGCCCGCTCGCCCGGGTGGCGAGCGTGGCGATGACCTCGTTGGCGTTCATGTTCGACGAGGTCCCCGATCCGGTCTGGAAGACGTCGACCGGGAAATGCGCGTCGTGTTTGCCCGCGGCGACCTCGTCGGCCGCCGCGGCGATCGCATCGGCGAGCTGAGGATCCAGCACGCCGATCCGCCCGTTCACCCGCGCCGCCGCGCCCTTGACCAGACCGAGGGCGCGGATCTGGGCTCGTTCCAGTCCGCGTCCGGAGATGGGGAAGTTCTGGATGGCCCGCTGGGTCTGCGCGCGCCACAGCGCGTCCACGGGCACCAGGACCTCGCCCATGGTGTCGTGCTCGGTACGGAACTCGGGGCGGGCGGTGTCACTCGTCATGAGACCAGTCTTCTCGTTCGGGCCCGCGATGCGTACCCGATGCGGGTCCGGTCCGACGGCTCCGGCTCAGCGCACCACCTGAACAAGGTCCCCGGGCCTCAACGATCCGAAGAAGGCCTGCGCCGCCGAGCGGGTCAGGTGGATGCAGCCGTGTGACTGCTCCGCAAGGCTCCCTTCGTGGAACGCGATGCCGCCGTTGAAGAACACCGAGTACGGCATCGGAGCGTTGTCGAACAGGCTGCTGCGATGGTGCTTGTTCGTGAACGTGACGCGGAACGTGCCCGGTGGGGTGCGCCATCCCGGGCGCCCGTGCGTGATCGGCACCGGACCGTGGATGACGACGCCGTCGCGGATCAACCACGCGCGCTTCGCCGACAGGTCCACGCAGGCGCGCGCCGTCGGGCGGCACGGGAACCCGGCCGCCGGGGCCGGGTTCGACGCGGCAGGCGCTCGCCCCGCCCGGGTGAACGCGGGCGGGGCGGTGCTGGCCGGGTGCGCCGCCGGTGCGGACGATGCGGCCGGCGGGGGAGTCGATGACGGGGCAGCGGCGCTGGTGACGGGCGGGGCCTGGGCCGGGCCGGGCGCGGCGCCGTTCGGGGCCGGCCGCGCCGCGGCGGCGGACGGGGCCAGGTCACCGGCCGCCCCACCGCCGAGCAGCCCGGCCGCGGCGATGACCGCGATCAGACCCAGCATCCGCCCAGCCCGCACGTCCCCACCCCCGTGACCGCCGCCCGGTTCGTCACCGGACCAGCACGTTCCGTGCCGATCAAGCACCGAACAAGGAGGATCCGATCGATCGGGCGGGCGAGCCAGCCCCGAACGGGTGGGTAAACCTCACAATTCGGCCACGGGGCCGCGGTCACGGCAGCGGCGGCAACCCGTGCTCAGGCTCAGCGGCCACGGCCGGGGAGCCAAAGTTGATCGAGGAGTACTCCCGCAACTTCGTCAGCCGGTGGTAGGCGTCGATCATCCGCACGGTTCCCGACTTCGACCGCATGACGATCGACTGGGTGGTGCAACCACCCGCCCGATAGTGCACGCCGCGCAGCAGGTCGCCGTCGGTGATTCCGGTGGCACAGAAGAAGACGTTGTCCCCGGCCACGAGGTCGCCGGTCGTGAGAACGCGGTCCAGATCGTGCCCGGCGGCGATCGCCTTCGCCCGCTCGGCCTCGTCCTTGGGCCACAGCCGCCCCTGGATGGCGCCGCCCATGCACTTCAGCGCGGCGGCGGCGATGATCCCCTCCGGCGTGCCGCCGATGCCCAGCAACATGTCCACGCCGGTGTTCGGACGGGCTGCCGAGATCGCCCCCGCCACATCGCCGTCGGTGATGAAGTGGATGCGGGCACCGGTCGCCCGTACCTCCTTCACGATCGTCTCGTGCCGCGGGCGGTCGAGGATGCACACGGTCACGTCGGCCACGTCGATGTGCTTGGCCGCCGCGACCCGGCGAATGTTCTCCTCGACCGAAGCGGTGATGTCGATGACGTCCGCGGCCTCCGGACCGACCGCGATCTTCTCCATGTAGAACACCGCCGACGGATCGAACATCGCACCCCGCTCGGCCACGGCGAGCACCGCGATCGCATTGGGCATGCCCTTGCTCATCAGCGTGGTGCCGTCGATCGGATCGACCGCGACGTCACACCACGGACCCTCGCCGTTACCGACCTGCTCGCCGTTGAAGAGCATCGGCGCCTCGTCCTTCTCACCCTCGCCGATGACGACGACGCCGCGCATCGACACGCTCTGGATGAGGTGGCGCATCGCGTCGACGGCGGCGCCATCACCGCCGTTCTTGTCCCCTCGTCCGACCCACCGGCCCGCGGCCATCGCAGCGGCCTCGGTGACGCGGACCAGCTCCATGGCGAGGTTGCGGTCCGGGGTCTCGCGTCGCGGCTCGTGTTGCCGGTTGCTCATCAGCGCCTCCATCTGGGATCGGCCCCGCCCGGGTACCGGGCGGGCAGCGGTGGAAGCCCGCAACGGCCCAGCGGTCACCGGGCGGCGGGGTTGGTTCCGATCCTCGCAGATCACCTGGTTGGGCGGTGGGGCAAAGGGAGCAAGACCATGCCGGCTGGGACCATGGTGTCCGTGAGTTCTGAGCCCGGCCGAAGTGAGCGTCCACCGCCCGGCAAACCGGCGCGCTCCTCGCTGAGCATGCGCGACATGCTCGGCGCGCTGGCCGTACTCGCGGTGGTGGCCCTGGTTTTCGCCGCGACGACGCAGTCGTGTTCGTTCAGTCCCGGCGGGCCGTCGATCTCCGCGGACTCGGCCCCGGTGGTCGACGCGCAGGCCCGGCTGCGCGAGGCCGCGGTACACACGCCGTTCGCGTTGCGCGTCCCGGCGCTTCCCGCGGGCTGGCGGGCGAACTCCACCGATCAAGGGCTCGTCGGCGGTGGCGGCCGGGCCGTCCGGATCGGGTACCTGAGCCCGGACGGCCGGTACCTGAGGCTGGTGCAGAGCAACGCGGCGCAGGAGCCGCTGGTCGCGACCGAGGCCGGCGGGCCTCAGATCGGCCGCGGCACCGTCGAGGCGGGCGGTGCCACCTGGGTCGTCTACGGCAACGACGGCGAGGAGCCGTTCTGGGTGACGACCGTGCCGGGCGCGCCCGAGTCCCGATTGCTCATCACCGGCAGCGGGAGCGAGCAGGAGTTCCGCACGCTGGCCTCGGCGGCCCTGCACGGCGAGCGGCTGGCGGTCGGAACGCCGCCCAGCTGACGGTCGGCCACCCATGGGGTGCAGGGGCGGGGCGGCGCAGCTCAGACGTCGCCCTCACCCGCGGCGTTCAGGACGTCCTCGATGCGGGCTCGGGCTCCGGCCAACTGTTCCTCGCAGCGCCGCGCCAGGGCCTCGCCGCGCTCCCACAGCGCGATCGACTCGTCCAGGCTGAGGCCGCCGGTCTCCAGCGCGCGGACCACCTCGGCCAGCTCGTCGCGGGCCTGCTCGTAGCCCAGGCCATCGACGGTGGGCCGCTTTGCCGTGCTCATGGTCAGCCATCCTCCTCCGGCAGCACGGCGGCCGGCACCGCGCCGTCGGCCACCCGGATGCGCAGCCGATCGCCCGGTGCGACGTCCGCGATCGAGCGCAGCACCGGCCACGCGACGCCCGACCTGCCGTCGACATGCGCGGCCGGTACCCGCTGCACGACGGCATAGCCGCGGGCCAGGGTGGCGGCGGGACCGAGCGCGGCGAGCCGGGCGCGCAGGTGCTCCAGCTCGGTGGCGGATCGGTCGAGCCCGCGGTCGAGACTTGTCCGAGAGGCCGCGCGCAGTCGTTCGATCTCGATGTGCCGGTCGGTCAGCGCGCGCAGCGGATCGGCCAGCACCGGACGGGCACGCAGCGCGGTCAGCAGCCGTTGCTCCCGATCGACCCAGCCATGCAGCGCCCGGCGGGCCCGGTCCCGCAGCCCGCCGATGCGGGCGGTCTCCTCGGCGAGCTCGGGGACGAGACTGCGGCCCGCCTCGGTGGGGGTGGAACAGCGCACGTCCGCGACATGGTCGACGAGCGGGGTGTCCGGTTCGTGACCGATCGCCGAGACCACCGGGGTGCGGCACGCTGCGACCGCCCGGCACAGCGTTTCGTCGGAGAACGGCAGCAGATCCTCGATGCTGCCGCCGCCTCGGGCCAGCACGATCACCTCGACGGCCGGGTCGCGGTCCAGCACCTCCAGCGCCTCGACGATCTGCGGGACCGCCAGCGCGCCCTGGGTCGCGGCGTGTTCGATCCGGAAGCGGACCGCAGGCCAGCGCGCGGTGGCGTTCGACACGACGTCGTGTTCGGCGGCCGACGCCCGACCGGTGATCAGCCCGATGCAGCCGGGCAGGAAAGGGGGCTTGCGTTTGCGTACGGGGTCGAACAAACCCTCGGCGGCGAGCAGCCTGCGTAGCCGCTCGATCCGGGCGAGCAGCTCGCCGATCCCCACGGCGCGGATCTGGTCCACCCGCAGGCTCAGGGTCCCACGACCCAGGAAGAACGACGGCTTGCCGTGCACGACCACCCGGTTGCCTTCGGCGACCGCGGGGCCGCTCTCGCGGATCAGCGACATCGGGCAGGTGAGCTGCAGGGACACGTCGGCCGCCGGGTCGCGCAGCACGAGAAACGCCGTCCCCGTCCCGGGCCGGGCGGTGACCTGCGCGAGCTGGCCCTCGACCCACACCGCGCCGAGACGGTCCACCCACTCGGCGATCTTGCGGGCGACCGTGCGGACCGGCCAGGGCGACTCCTGGGAGGTGGCGGCGGTGCTCACCCCTCGGTGATCGTGGCGATGCGGTTGCTGAGCATCGTCACGAAGGGGGGCCGGTTCTCGTGGCGGATCTCCCAGTCCAGCAGCAGGCGCAGGTCTTCGACGCTCAGCTGCCGCAGTCGGCCCCGCAGCTGCGGAATCGAGAGCTGCGGGTAGCCGGGCATGATGTTCGGCCCTACCGACCCGTCGTCGGTGCGTTCCCGGTCGTCGGCATCGCGGCCGATGACCTCGCCGGCCGCGGCGCTCGCGGTCGCGGTCGCGGCCGTGCTCGTCGCGATGGCGGCGCCGATATCGGCGGGGTCCTCCCGGTCCGGCCCTTCGGAGGCGAACTCGTCCAGGTCGGCGTCGGGGTCGTCGCGGGCGCCCTGGTGCATTGTGGTCACCGTGCCGCTTCGACCGTGGGCGGTCGATCCGGGCTCCTCGTCGTCGAACGTGGCCCAGCTGGGCTCCTCGGGGATCGGGCGCAGGATGCTGAGCACGCGGTCCCCTTTGATCGCCAGCTCGGTGACCTTCTGCTGCACGTGCATGGAGGTCTGCAATGCCTGGCTCACCGCGGTGACCGGAAACTCGACGACCAGTCGCGGCAGGCAGCGGACCTGTTCGACGGCGGTGGCGACGAGGCCGGCGGCAATCCGCACCGGCAGCGGTAGCGGCTTCATGTTCAGCATCATCCCCTCTCCCTCCGTTCGTAGCACCCATAGGCCGGCCGCGAAATGATGATCGTCGGTCGGTTGGGTCACGCCCCCGGCGGGGACGTCGCGCCCGGCCGTACCCTGGGCTCATGTCCGGATCGGAGAACAAGCGCGTCCTGCTGGCCAAGCCACGGGGTTACTGCGCCGGAGTCGACCGGGCCGTCGAGGCCGTGGAGCGGGCCCTGCAGCAGCATGGCTCGCCCGTCTACGTGCGCAAGCAGATCGTGCACAACCGGCACGTCGTCGAGACGCTGACCGAGCGGGGCGCGATCTTCGTGGACGAGGCCGACGACGTACCCGAGGGCGCGTTGCTGGTGTTCTCCGCGCATGGTGTCTCACCCGCGGTGCGGGACCAGGCACGCGAGCGAGCGCTGCGCACCATCGATGCAACGTGTCCGCTGGTCACCAAGGTTCACGGTGAGGCGAAGCGATTCGCCCGCGAGGACTACGACATTTTGCTCGTCGGCCATCGCGGACACGAGGAGGTCGAGGGAACCGCGGGCGAGGCGCCGGCACATATTCAGCTCGTCGAGTCCGCAGAGGACGTCGCGAAGGTGACGGTCCGCGACCCGGACAAGGTGGTGTGGTTGTCGCAGACCACGCTGAGCGTCGACGAGACGATGGAAACGGTCCGCGCGCTGCGGGAACGTTTCCCCACGCTGCAGGACCCGCCCAGCGACGACATCTGTTACGCAACCCAGAACCGGCAGGTCGCGGTGAAGGCGATGGCGCCCAGCTGCGATCTGGTCCTTGTGGTGGGTTCGCCGAACTCCTCGAACTCGGTCCGGCTGGTCGAGGTCGCGCTGTCGGCGGGCGCCGGGGCGGCCCATCTCATCGACTTCGCCCGGGAGATCGACGAGTCGTGGCTCGAGGGCGTCGAGGTGATCGGGCTGACAAGTGGTGCGTCCGTTCCCGAAATTCTCGTTCAGGGGGTGCTCGATTTCCTCGCCCAGCGCGGCTGGGCCGACGTCGAGGAGATCAATACCGCCGAGGAGACCTTGACGTTCGCCCTGCCCCGCGAGCTCCGGCCGAGCCGCGCCGGTC
The DNA here is from genome assembly GCF_042658695.1 of Pseudonocardia hispaniensis. Taxonomy (NCBI): domain Bacteria; kingdom Bacillati; phylum Actinomycetota; class Actinomycetes; order Pseudonocardiales; family Pseudonocardiaceae; genus Pseudonocardia; species Pseudonocardia hispaniensis. The sequence continues at coordinate 91,973 of NZ_JBHSQW010000014.1, forward strand.
GATAGTCCCGGCGGAGTCGCGCTTCGCGGCCCGCAGCTCGTCGCGGGCCGGCGCCGCGCGGCTGCGCCCGGTCGTCGTGCCGCGGGTGGAGCCGCGGCCCTCGGCGGCGTCCCCGGGTTCGGTCCGGCGTGCGGGCTGGGTGCGGCGCGTGCGGGCCGGGCGTGGGGTGACGGGGCGATCCGCATCCGCACCGGCGGTGTGCCGGGGACGTTCGGGGCGGGAATCGTCGAGGCGCTGCACGTCGATGCGCTGCAACAGGATCCGCGCGACCGCGATCGCCGCCACGACCGCCGTCGTCGTCGCCATCATCGGGAACGAGTTGATCATTGGTGCCCCGACCAGCAGCAGCCGCTCCGCGATCCCGGCGCCGGGGCCCGGAGCGCCGACCAGCCACACGACGACGGGGACCACGGTGGCGATGAGCAGGGGCGGCTGAACGACCGGGGCGAACAGGCTGCGACGGCGCACCCAGGCGACCGCCAGCACGCAGCCGGTGAAGTAGCAGATCGTGAACACCAGGCCGACGGTGCCGATGCGCAGAATGTCGATGAGGACGCCGAGCGTCGTGAACGCCAGGGCGGTCCCGACCGCGGCCAGCGGCGGGACGCCCAGCACGGTGGCGAGCGCGGAGCGCTCAAGCATCGGCCACCGGCCGCCGGAGGCCGGCGGCCGCTTCTGCCCTGGTGCGGTACTCCGGGGCGCGGTCACCCGTTCACGGTAGTCCGTGACTCCTCGACATCCGTGACCGGTTCGCGGCCGAGCTCGTCCAACGCGACGAGCGAGTCGGCGGCGGAAGCCACCAGCTCGGGCGCCGCGACGGTCCGCGGCGCGCGCTCGACCTGACCGGGGGTGACGAGTTCGTCGTCGGCCACCTTGAGTTCGGTGAGCTTGCGGGCCGTGACGAGCACCCGGGACTCCAGCGACGCCACCGTCTGGTTGTAACTGGCGACGGCCGTGTCGAGGCTTCGCCCGAGCTTGGCGACGTGACTGCCCATCGTGGCGAGCCTGCTGTGCAGCTCCTTGCCGAGTTGATGTACCTGCGCGGCGTTGCGCGCGAGTGCCTCCTGCCGCCAGCTGTAGGCGACGGTGCGCAGCAGCGCGATCAGCGTGGTGGGTGTGGCCACGACGACGTTGCGGGAGAACGCGTGCTCGAGCAGCGACGGGTCGGCCTGCAAGGCGGCCTCCAGGAATGGGTCGCCCGGGACGAACAGCACGACGAACTCCGGCGACGGGTCGAAGGCGGCCCAGTATGACTTGGCCGAGAGTGCGTCGACGTGGTGGCGCAGCTGACGGGCGTGCGCGCTCAACCGTTCCTTGTGCTCGCCCACGTCGCGGCTCTCCACGGCCTCCAGGTACGCCGCGAACGGGACCTTCGCGTCGACGACGATTCGCTTGCCGCCCGCGAGGTGCACGACCATGTCGGGCCGGATGCCGCCGTCGTCTCCCTGCGCGCTCACCTGGGTGGAGAAGTCACAGTGCTCGACCATCCCGGCGAGCTGCACGATCCGCTCGAGCTGCAGTTCGCCCCAGCGGCCGCGGACCTGCGGTGCCCGCAGCGCGTTGACCAGCTGCTTCGTCTCGTTCTGCAGCTGTTCAGAGCTGCGGTGCATCGCCGTGACCTGTTCGCGCAGCCCGGCGTAGGCGGACTCCCGATCCTTCTCCACGGTGCGCAGCTGCCCTTCGACGCGGGCCAGCGTGGCCGTCATCGGGTCGAGCAGGTTGCTGATGGCCTGCGCCCGGGCGGTGGCGTCGCCCTCGGCCTTGGCGGCGATCGCCGCGGTGGCTTCCTTGATCCGGCCCTCGGCGAGGGCGACGAACTGCTCGTTGTTGCGCGCCAACGCATCCGCCGAGAGCGCCTGGAACGCCTGCTTGAGCTCCTCGTCGCGCCGGGTGAGCAGCTCCTCGCGGGCGGCGCTCGCGTCCCGTTCGGTGCGCAGCGCCGCGGCCGAGGCCGCGGCCTCTGACTCCGCCCGGCGCAGCCGCTCGGTGGCCCGCTCGACCTGCTCGGACAGGTCCTCGATCCGCTCCAGGAGCCCGGTCCGCTCAGCGCGCAGCGCGGCCGCATCGGCCCGCGCGGACGCCGACACGTCGGCCACCCGCTGGGCGGCCTCGGCGGTGGCGGCGCGATGGCGGGCGCTGAGTAACAGCCACGCCAGGCCCGTCCCCACGGCCAGCCCGATCAACAGACCGATGAGCAGCATGTTCAGTCCGGCGACGAGATCCACGCCGACACTGTGCACCCGGGGTCCGACAGATCGGGCCAGCCACGCCGGACACCCGACCGGGTGTCCGGCCAACGGCGCCTCCGGGGCGCCGACCGGCCGAACGAATGATCGATGCAACCGTTCGACGTGGACCGGGGCGCGGTCGAGCCGTGGCGGTCAGGCGGCCGCGGCCTCGTGGTCCAGTAGCCAGCGCTTGACGTCCAGGCCCCAGCGGAACCCGCCGAGCGTCCCGTCCAGGCGCAGGACCCGGTGGCACGGAACGAACAGTGCGGTGGCATTGCGGGCGCATGCCGCGGCGGCGGCGCGGATCGCGGCGGGCCGGCCCGCCTTGGCGGCGTACTCGGTGTAGGTCACGGGGCTGCCCGCGGGCACCGTGCGCAGCACCTCCCAGGCGTGCTCCAGGAACTCGCCCGACCGCTGCCGCACGCCGATCGCGTCCACCGCGAACAGATCTCCCGTGTGGTAGCCGCGGATCGCCGCGCTCACCGGACCCAGATCGTTCCGGTGCCGCGGCGATCTCGGCCGCAGCGTGGGGTGTATCAGCGCCAGCAGCTCCGCCAGTTCGGCGGTCCAGCCGGAGGCGAGCACGGCACCGTCGTCGTCGAGGACGGCCGTGAACGGGCCGATGGGGGTGTCACATGTGGACCAGCTGGTCATGACGCTGTCCTCCCGTTCCGGGGTGTGGTGGCGGCGATGCGCCAGAGATGGGTGGCGGCGTACGACCGCCAAGGGCGCCAGCGCTGCGCGTGCCGCGTGAGAGCGTCCATATCGGATGAGATGCCGAGCGCGCGGGCACCGCGGCGGACCGCGATGTCACTCGCGAGCAACTCGTCGGGCGTGCCGAGCAATCGCATGGACAGGTAGCCCGCGGTCCATGGCCCGATGCCGGGCAGCGCGGTGAGGGTGGCGTGCAGTTCGGCGGGATCGCGGGCGACGTCGAGCACGAGGGTTCCGTCCGCCAGGGCCCTGGCCAGCCCGAGCACGGCGGCGGTCCGCCGCGCCGGTCCGGTGAGCACCTCGGCGGCGTGCTCGGCGATGGCCTCCGCGGTGGGGAACAGCAGGTCCGGCCCGTCCCCGGCGAGCCCCGCCGGGAGCCGTTCACCGAGCGCGGCGGCCAGCCGGGACGAGGTGGTGCGGGCCGCCGCGACCGAGACCTGCTGGCCCAGCATGGCCCGTATCGCCTGCTCGACGCCGTCCACACTGCCCGGCAACCGGATGCCGGGCACCGCGGCGACCGCCTGCGCCAGCGCCGGATCCGCGCCGAGCACCTCGTCGACGGCGACGGGGTCGGCGTCGAGGTCGAACAAGCGGCGAAGCCGGGCCACCGCGGGCCCCAGATCGCGGGGATCGGCCAGCCGCAGGGTCGCGGTGAGGTGGCCGCCCCGCGAGGCGTCGGCGGAGCGCCCGTTGGGACGGCGTGCGTTGGCCCGCACCGGCGAGAGCGCGACCGTCGCGGGACCGTGCGGCAGCCGCAGGGTGCGTCGATAGGTCCCGTTCGCGACCGACTCGACCCGGTCGAGCGCTCTGGCGGCGAAGAAGCCGAGCAGCCCGGCGGCGTCGAAGGGGGTCCGGTACGGCAGCCGCAGAACGAGCGTGCCTGCTGTGGCCGGGGCCGCACCGCGGCGTCGTCCCGCCTCCGCGCGCAGGCTCGTCGGCGCCACCCCGTAGACCTCGCGGACGGTGTCGTTGAACTGGCGCACGCTCGCGAAACCCGCCGCGAACGCGATGTCCGCCATCTGAAGCGGGGTGGTCTCGATGAGCAGCCGGGCGGTATGCGCTCGATGGGCCCGGGCCAGGGCGAGCGGGCCGGCGCCCAGTTCCGCGGTGAGCACGCGGTTGAGGTGGCGCTCGGAGTAGCCCAGACGGGCGGCGAGGCCGCTGACCCCGTCCCGCTCGACGACGCCGTCGGCGATCAGTCGCATGGCACGCCCGGCGAGGTCGGCCCGGCTGTTCCAGTCCGGCGAACCGGGGACGGCGTCGGGTCGGCAGCGCCGGCAGGCCCGGTACCCGCGAAGCTGGGCGGCGCCCGCCGTCGGTAGGAACTCGACGTTGGCCCGCTTGGGCGTGGTCGCCGGGCAGGACGGTCGGCAGTAGATCCCGGTGGTGCGCACGGCCGTGATGAACAGCCCGTCGAAGCGCGAGTCGCGCGAGGCGACGGCGCGGTAGCAGCGTTCCTGGTCGAGCACGAGACCGATGCTGCCACCCGGCCGGATCCCGCTCTGGCGGAAATCGGACGCCGCTGGTGCGGGTTCGGCTCCGGCGGATGCCGCCGCGAGCACATGATCGGGTCGGGGCCCCGGATGTCGTCGGCGCCCGGCCCGATCGCGCTCGGTCGTACGCGACTACCCTGGTGCGGCGTGTCCCTCACCCTCGGCATCGTCGGTCTGCCCAACGTCGGCAAGTCGACCCTGTTCAACGCGCTGACCCGCAACGACGTGCTGGCCGCCAACTACCCGTTCGCGACGATCGAACCGAACGTCGGCGTCGTGCCGCTGCCCGACCCGCGGCTGGACCGGCTCGCCGAGATCTTCGGCTCGTCCCGCACCGTCCCGGCGACGGTGTCGTTCGTGGATATCGCGGGCATCGTCAAGGGCGCGTCCGAGGGCGCCGGGCTGGGCAACAAGTTCCTCGCGAACATCCGCGAGTCCGACGCGATCTGCCAGGTCGTGCGGGTGTTCGACGACCCCGACGTGGTGCACGTCGAGGGTCGCGTCGACCCCGCCTCCGATATCGAGACGGTGGCGACCGAGCTGATCCTCGCCGACCTGCAGACGCTGGAGAAGGCGCTGCCCCGGCTGCAGAAGGAGGCGCGCACCCACAAGGACCGGCGCCCCGCGCTCGAGGCGGCCGAGGCCGCCGTCGAGATCCTGAACTCGGGCCGGACCCTGTTCGCGGCGGGTGTCGACCGCGCCCCGCTGCGCGAGCTGTCGCTGCTCACCACCAAGCCGTTCCTCTACGTCTTCAACGTCGATGAGGCCGTGCTCGCCGATCACACCCGCCGCAAGGAGCTCGCCGAGCTGGTCGCGCCGGCCGACGCGGTGTTCCTCGACGCCAAGGTCGAGGCCGAGCTGCTGGAGCTCGACGAGGAGTCGATGCGCGAGCTGCTGGAGTCGATCGGCCAGGACGAGCCGGGCTTGCACGCGCTGGCCCGCGCCGGGTTCCACACCCTCGGCCTGCAGACCTATCTCACCGCGGGGCCGAAGGAGGCCCGGGCCTGGACGATCCCGAAGGGTGCCACGGCCCCGCAGGCCGCCGGGGTGATCCACTCCGACTTCGAGCGCGGCTTCATCAAGGCCGAGGTCGTCTCGTTCGACGACCTGGTCGAGGCCGGGTCGATGGCCGCGGCCAAGGCGGCGGGCAAGGTGCGGATGGAGGGCAAGGACTACGTCATGGTCGACGGCGACGTGGTCGAGTTCCGGTTCAACGTCTGATCGGGTCCTGTTTCAGCTGGTCAGCGGGCTGCGCGGCGTCGTCGTTCGCCAGCGGTTCGTCAGCGGGCGCGACGACCTGGCCCAGCATGGCCGCTGCGGCGGCGCGGGTGCGGTCCTCGGCGGTCGGCCATAGGTGCGCGTAGGGGTTGAGGGTGACGGTCGCGCTGGTGTGGCCGAGGGCGCATCGGACGGCCGCAGCCTCGCCGAGTCGAAGCCCCGCGAAGCCGCAGAGGGCGATGAACGACCGGAAGTCGCGATTCGCGAGGTCACGGCGGCCCCGGCGCCGCCACGCGAAGCTGCGCCCTCCGGCCGGTCCCCGCGCAGCGCGCGGTTGGTTACTCTGGCTCGGGAGCACGACAGGCTATTGGTCTGTCTCCTTGCCGAGTAGCACGTTGTAGACCTCCGGTGCATAGAATTTTCGGGTCCCTCCGGATTCAATGCCTAACGGGGCTATCACGCCTATTTCCACGAGCTGTCCGACGAGACTGTTTGCGCGACCGTAAGAGAGTTCCAGCTCTCTTTGAACAGTCCGGACCGTAAATGAGATGTTGGAGACTGCAAAGTCTACAAGAGAATATGCCGTGTCTGCTCGAAGCTTCGACTTCCGAACGCGGTCCTTCATGTTGGACTGTACCTCAACTAGGGCGATCATTCGGTCGTGGGTCCTCTGGGCGGAGGCCTCCAGGCCTTCCGCAAAGAATCTCACGTACGGATCCCAGGCTGCTTCCGTGCTGACGGCGAACAGGTGGTCGTAGTATTCGCCGCGTCGCGCCTCGAACCACGGTGAGACGGTCAATGTCGGCTCCAGCAGGGTACCTTGCTCAAAGAGGTGGATGACGATCAGCATTCGGCCGATTCGCCCGTTTCCGTCGTTGAACGGATGCAATGTCTCGAACTGGTAGTGGGCGAGTGCTGCCGCAACGACTGGATCCATGTGTCGGCCAGTTTCCTTGTCTGCCATCCATTCGAGTAGGTCTCGGAGGTTCGCCTGGAGATCCAGCCCTGGAGGGGAGGGAACGAAACGTGCGGCATGGACGGGCAAGTCGCTGAGTCGTGCATCGCTGCGCTGTCCTATGACAACTTGATGGCCGCGTACTTTTCCCGACGATGTGCCCTCCGCCTTGGTCCGGTGCACGAGGATTTGCTGAAGCTGCTCCAGCATGTTGACAGTCAATGGTCGGCCCTGCTCGACCCATTTGAAGGCACTCTCGGCCATCACGACGTAGTTCAGGACTTCGCGCATATCTACGCTCTGCGGTCGATCTTCGTCAGCCGTAAGTACTTCGGCAAGTGGAGCATACGTTCCTTCAAGAGCTGAAGTGCTCTGCGCCTCTGCTCGCAGTGAGGGGCGGCGAAATAGACGAGGGTTCGGCAGCCGACGGGCAGTGCTGTCGAGCGCGGCAAGGGCGGCACGCGCATCTGCTACTGCTCGATAAGTCGCTCCCGTCAGGTCGGGAGACTCTGTCGGAAGTGGGTCTGGAACGAATGCCATGTGAGTCCACTCACCGCGTCGGGGGTCTGTTCCATTTATCTCGACCAGGCTGCCTGGAGCGTTGTCCGCGAATGCATCGAGGTTCATCATTTCAGTCTAGCGGCAGATGTCACACATGACGACGATGTCAGTCATCACTAACTTGAGTGACATGCTCCTGTCGGGCGGGTCTGCCGATGTGTGTCAGTCATGTGCAACGCAGGCGCTGTCTGTGTCACGGAAGTGGCGGTTGGCAGACATGATCCTTGCGAGCTGGAGCCATCATCAGCATGCAAGTTCAGACAAGCTGTGAAGGTCGAAGCAAGTCGAACATACGGACGAACGTGCGCCCTCGCCGGGCGGGCTCGGGTGCGGGCGTATCGCCGCAGGTCGGCGGCACCTGCGGATTCGTTCCGGGCAACGGGTAGCCGGGGACTATCTCAGCTCGTCCGCGCCATCCGATAGCGGATCAGCCGAGAGCTGTTGCCGACCACCGCGACGCTGGAGGCGTTGTGCAGGATCGCCGCGACCACCGGCGAGAGGACTCCGGCGGCCGAGACGGCGAGCCCGGCCGCGTTGACCGCGATGGACATGCCGTAGTTCTCCCGGATGAGGGTGATCGTGCGACGGCCCAGGTCGCGCAGGGCGAGCAGGGTGCGCAGGTCGTCGCCGGCCAGAGCGATGTCGGCGGTCTCCACGGCGACATCGGTGCCACCGACCCCCATGGCGATGCCGACGTCGGCCAGCGCGAGGGCGGGGGCATCGTTCGTGCCGTCGCCGATCATGGCGACGGTGTGGCCCTCGGCCTGGAGGGCTCGCACGACGTCCTGCTTCTCCTCGGGCATGACCTGGGCGCGGTACTCGGTGATACCCAGCTCGGCGGCGACGGCGGCCGCGGTGTTCGGGTGGTCGCCGGTGAGCAGCACGATGCGGCGCACGCCGTCGGCACGCAGAGCGTCGAGTACCTCGCGGGACTCGGTGCGCACGGTGTCGCGCAGCGAGACCAGTCCGACGAGGCGGCCGTCGACGGCGAGCAGCAGCGGTGTCTCGGTGGCCTTGCGCAGCTTCGTGACCCAGCTGGAGGCAACGCGGCTGACCGGGACCTTCTGCTTGCGCAGCAGCTCACGGCTGCCGATCAGCAGCGTGCGTCCGTCGGACTGCACGCGCATGCCCTGGCCGAGGATGACCTCGCACTCCTCGTGCGGCGGGATCTCGATCCGGCGCTCCTCGGTGGAGCGGATCACGGCCTGCGCCAGCGGGTGCCGGGAGTGGATCTCCGAGCTCGCCGCGTAGGCGAGCACCTGCTCCGGCGACCAGTCGTCGTCGAGCGAGATCACGTTGGTGACAACCGGCCGACCCAGGGTCAGGGTGCCGGTCTTGTCGACGACGATCGCGTCGACCCGCCCCACCGCCTCGAGGTGGGCCCCGCCCTTGATCAGGATCCCGCGGCGGGCGCCGTTGCCGATGGCGGCGCTGATCGCGGTGGGGGTCGAGAGCCCGACCGCGCAGGGGCAGGCCACCAGCAGCATCGTCATCGCCCGCCGGACGTCCCGGGTGACCATCAGGGTCAGCGCCGAGAGCGCGAAGGAGGCGGGGACAAAGCGGCGGGAGAAGGTCTCCCCGACGGTCTGGATCGGGGCGCGGTCGGACTGGGCGGACTCGACGCGGTCGATGATCCGACCGATCGCGGTGTCGCCGCCGACGGCGGTGGCGCGGACCACGATCCGGCCGCGCAGCAGCACCGAGCCGGCGTGCAGCCGGACGCCCGGGCCCACCGAGACGGGCAGCTGTTCGCCGGTGATCGCAGCCTGGTCGACCACGCCGTCGCCCTCGATGACCTCCCCGTCGACCGGCAGCACGACGTGCTCGTGCACCACGACCTCGTCGCCGAGCCCCACCGAGTCGATGTCGACCTCGATCTCGGTGCCGTCGGCCAGCCGCGTCCAGGTGCGGGTCTGCGCACCGGTGAGCAGTTCGGAGATGGCGCGCCGCGAGCGGCGCAGGGTGAGGTCCTGCAGGTACTCGCCGATGTTGAGGAGCCAGAGCACCGTCAGTGCGACGACGTTCTCCCGCAGCACCAGCGAGGCCACGGTCGCCGCGGAAACCAGTGCATCCGTACCCGCGCCCCGGCCGCCGGTCACCGAGCGCAGCGCCCCGCGCAGGAACGGGTAGCCGGTGAAGATCGTGACGCCGGTCGCGACGGTGCGGCTGGTCGGGCCCAGCACCGGGGGGCGGCGCAGACCGTAACGGCGGAACCCCAGGAGGGCCAGCGCGACCCCACCGATCACCAGCCGGACCAGGTCACCGTTGCTGACGTCGGCCGAGCGGGGGGTGCGTTCGGCGGTGGCCTCCGGGTCCGCGCCCAGGCCCTTGCCCAGGGCCTCGAGCAGGTCGCCGCGGTCGCAATGGGTCGCGTCGTACCAGACGACGACGCTGCCGGTCCGCGGGTAGGCGTGCACCTGCCGGACTCCGCCGACCGCGTCGACCGCGTCCTCCACGGCGACGCACAGCGACACCTGGCCGGTCAGCTCGGGAACGGCGAACCGGACCCGTCCCGCGGCGTCGGACAGGACCTCCGGGGCCGCCACCTGCTCAGTGCTCGTGGTCGTGACCGGTCGAGGCCCCCGGTACGGGTGCCTCCTCGCCGATCCTCGCTCGCGCCTCGCTGACGATGTCCGCGCTCATGAGCCGGGCCCGCTCCGCGCCGGTCTCCGCGGCCCGTGCCCCGCGCAGACCCCACGAGGTCACGGTCACCGCCGCGCTGCGTACAACACCGGACCGTGCGATCCGTTTCACGCCGTCGTACGCCGCCGCACCCACCAGGCCGCTACCGACGAGACCGGCCGCCTTGGCGACCACACCGCCCAGTACCATCGCGTTCCCCTTCGGTTGGCGTCATGGAGAGTCTACGGACAGTATCCGGGAGGCGCGGTCGGCGACCTCGCCCCCGACGCCGACAGGGCCAGGCCGACAGCCCGCCCGGGCAGCTCACCGAAGCCGACGAGCGATGCGTCCCGTCGGGGTGCGGCCGGTGGCGGGCCCGAACGAGATGAACGCCGGACGGGGATGTCCAGGCCGGCCGCCGAGCGGCCGGCCTGGACATCGGGATCAGGCCACGTCGAACCGGTCGAGGTTCATGACCTTGTCCCACGCCGCCACGAAGTCGCGCACGAACTTCTCCTGCGCGTCGTCGCTCGCGTAGACCTCCGCGATCGCACGCAGCTCGGAGTTCGAGCCGAAGACGAGGTCGACGCGGCTGCCGGTCCACCGGACCGAACCCGAGGCGTCACGACCCTCGAAGGTCTCCGCGTCCTCGGACGTCGCCGTCCACGTCGTGCCCATGTCGAGCAGGTTCGCGAAGAAGTCGTTGGTCAGCGACCCGGGGGTCGAGGTGAGCACACCCAGCGAGGACTGCTTGTGGTTCGCGCCCAGGACACGCAGGCCGCCCACGAGGACCGTCATCTCGGGCGCGCTCAGGGTGAGCAGGTTCGCGCGGTCGAGCAGCAGGTACTCCGACGGCAGCCGGTTGCCCTTGCCGCGGTAGTTGCGGAACCCGTCCACCACCGGCTCGAGCGGGGCGAAGGACTCCGCGTCGGTCTGCTCCTGCGACGCGTCCGTGCGGCCCGGGGTGAAGGGCACCTGGACGTCGTGTCCGGCGGTCTTGGCGGCCTGCTCGACGGCGGCGCACCCGCCGAGCACGATGAGGTCGGCGAGCGAGACCTTCTTGCCGCCGGACTGGGAGCCGTTGAAGGACGCCTGGATGCTCTCCAGGGTGCGCAGCACGGTCCCCAGCGTGTCGGGCTCGTTGACCTCCCAGCCCCGCTGGGGCTCGAGGCGGATGCGCGCCCCGTTCGCCCCGCCGCGCTTGTCGCTGCCGCGGAACGTCGAGGCCGACGCCCACGCGGTGGAGACGAGCTGGGCGACCGACAGCCCCGAGGCGAGGATCTGGCTCTTGAGGGCGGCGACGTCGTCGGCGTCGACCAGCTCGTGGTCCACCGCCGGGACGGGGTCCTGCCAGATCAGCGTCTCCTGCGGGACCAGCGGACCGAGGTAACGCTGGATCGGGCCCATGTCGCGGTGCGTCAGCTTGAACCACGCCCGGGCGAACGCGTCCGCGAACTCGTCCGGGTTCTCCAGGAACCGCCGGGAAATCGGCTCGTAGATCGGGTCGAAGCGCAGCGAGAGGTCCGTCGTCAGCATCGTGGGCGGACGGCTCGGCGAGCCATTCTCCGGGTCCGGCACGGTGTTGGCCCCGGCGCCGTCCTTGGGCTGCCACTGGTGGGCCCCGGCGGGGCTCTTGGTCAGCTCCCACTCGTAGCCGAACAGGGTCTCGAAGAAGCTGTTGTCCCACTTCGTCGGCGTGGGCGTCCAGGTGACCTCGAGGCCGCTGGTGATCGCGTCCCGGCCCTTGCCGCTGCCGAAGGTGTTCCGCCAGCCGAGGCCCTGCTCCTCGAGGGGGGCACCCTCGGGCTCGGGGCCGACGTACCGGTCGGGATCGGCCGCGCCGTGGGCCTTGCCGAACGTGTGCCCGCCCGCGATCAGCGCGACGGTCTCCTCGTCGTTCATCGCCATCCGGCGGAAGGTCTCGCGGATGTCCCGGGCCGCGGCCAGCGGGTCCGGGTTGCCGTTCGGGCCCTCCGGGTTGACATAGATGAGACCCATCTGCACGGCGGCCAGCGGGTTCTCGAGCTCCCGGTTGCCGGTGTAGCGCTCGTCGCCGAGCCAGGTGCGCTCGGGGCCCCAGTACACGTCCTCGTCCGGCTCCCAGACGTCCGCGCGGCCGCCCGCGAAGCCGAAGGTCTTGAAGCCCATCGTCTCCAGGGCGCGGTTGCCCGCGAAGATCATCAGGTCGGCCCACGAGATCTTGCGGCCGTACTTCTTCTTCACCGGCCAGAGCAGGCGGCGAGCCTTGTCGAGGTTGCCGTTGTCGGGCCAGCTGTTCAGCGGGGCGAACCGCTGCATGCCGGCGCCGGCACCGCCGCGGCCGTCGTCGATGCGGTACGTCCCGGCGCTGTGCCACGCCATCCGGATCATGAGTGGCCCGTAGTGACCGAAGTCGGCGGGCCACCAGTCCTGCGACGTCGTGAGCACCTCGTCGACGTCCCTGGCCAGGGCGTCGAGGTCCAGGCTGCTGAACTCCGCGGCGTAGTCGAACTCCTCGCCCATGGGGTTGGCCACGGCGGGGTGCTTGCGCAGGATCGTCAGGTTGAGCTGGTTCGGCCACCAGTCACGGTTGCCGCCGCCCTCGGTCGGGTGCTTGAAGCGCCCGGCCGCGACAGGGCATCCGCCCGTGTTCCCATCGTTCATCTCACCGACAACGGTGTCAGGGCTGTCAGACACGGGAGTCCTTCCAGGATCAGAGGGTGTGCTCAGGAACTGCGGGGGTAGTGCAGTCGGGACACAGGCCCCAGTAGATGACCTCGGCCTCGTCGATCGCGAAGCCGTGGTCCTCGGACGCGGTCAAGCAGGGGGTGGTGCCGACGGCGCAGTCGACATCGGCGATGGCACCGCACGACCGACACACGACGTGGTGATGGTTGTCCCCGACCCGAGCCTCGTAGCGCGCCACGGAGCCCAGCGGCTGGATGCGCCGTACCAGACCTGCGGTGGTCAACGCGCGCAGCACGTCGTACACGGCCTGGTGGGACACCTCACCGAGGTCCTCACGCACGACCCGGATCACAGAGTCCGTGTCGGCGTGCGGATGGTCGTGCACCGCGGACAGCACTGCTACCCGAGGACGCGTCACACGAAGAGCAGCCCCGCGCAACATGCGCTCGAAGTCCGAAGCCGTTGGCACGCGCGGAAGTGTGGCGTACTTTCTTGAACCAATCAAGAATCAGTGTGTCGTCGGCCCTCGACCGATGCTCGGCCGGGGATCGATCGGTCAGCGCCGTTCGATATGGGCCCGCACCCGGGTGCCGTCGTCGTTCGTCCAGCCTTTGCGCGCAGCGTAGTCGATCATTTTCGCGAGCTCGTCCGGCCAGCTCGGTCCAACCCGCTCGGCGGCCATCCGCCGGATGGTGTCCACCGGCACCATGAGATGGCCGTCACCGGGCAGGAGCTCGCCGAGATCGGCGCGCCGCACGCTCGCGGCGAGCTCGTCGGGGCCCAGATCCGCCGGGCAGACCGCGGAGAAGGACGTGAGGTCCTGCGGGTCCACGAGTTCGGCCGAGTCGGCGGTGATCCGGAAGTACACTGCGTCCCCCAAGGTGATCGGCCCGCACCAGCGGGTCTGACTGTCCCCGTTTCCCGCGCCATTCTGGCCGGGCCGCGGGGTGGGGAAGTGTTCGTTCTTGACACAGGGGCCTCATCGGATACGCGAACCCGTCCGAGCCGCAGCCGAGGGTGCTGCACCCTCGACGGTCAGTGGCGCCGGGCGCGGACGGCGTCGGCGAGCTCATCGAGCAGGGCCGCGGTGGTGTCCCAGTCCAGGCAGGCGTCGGTAATGCTCTGGCCGCGGGTCATGGCGGGCCCGAGATCCTGCCGTCCGGCCACCAGGAAGCTCTCCATCATGATCCCGACGATGCCGCGTTCCCCGGCCGCGATGCGGGCGGCGAGATCGCGCACGACGCCGGGCTGACGAGTGTGGTCCTTGCCGCTGTTGCCGTGGCTGGCGTCGACGATGACCCGTTCCGGCAGCTGGGCGGCCCGCAGCAGCCCCATCGTGTCCGCGACCCTCGGCGCGTCGTAGTTCGGTCCCGCCGCCCCGCCGCGCAGGATGACGTGACAGTCCGGGTTGCCGGTGGTGCTCACCAGCGCGGCCAGCCCGTCGGCGTTGATCCCCATGAACACATGCGGCGCGGACGCGGCCCGAGCCCCGTCGACCGCGACCTGGACGTCGCCCTCGGTCGAGTTCTTGATCCCGACGGGCATGGACAGCGCGCTGCACAGCTGCCGGTGGACCTGGCTGGCGGCGGTGCGGGCGCCGATGGACCCCCAGGTCACCACGTCGGCGATGAACTGCGGGGTGATCGGGTCGAGGAACTCACAGCCGACGGGCAGCCCCAGCCCACAGATGTCGAGCAGGAGCCTGCGGGCGAGCCGCAGCCCCTTGTTGACCTGGAACGTCTCGTCCAGATCGGGGTCGTTGATCAGGCCCTTCCAGCCGACGGTCGAACGGGGCTTCTCGAAGTAGGTGCGCATCACGACGCGCAGCTGTCCGGATACCCGTTCGGCGTGGTTCGCGAGCCGGCGCGCGTAGTCGAGCGCGGCGTCGGGGTCGTGGATCGAGCAGGGCCCGACGACGACGAGCAGCCGGTCGTCCCGCCCGTTCAGGATGTCCACGACCTCGGTGCGGGAGTGGGTGACCGTGTCGGCGACGGCGTCGTCGACGGGGAGTTCGTGGCGCAGCAGCGCGGGGGACAGCAGCGGGCTGATCCGCGTGGTGCGGCGATCATCGAGGGCGGGGATGGCGGTCAGGGCCATGGTCGGAAGTCCTCTCAGGACCGGGCCGCCCCGCCGTCGTCGCGCCGAGCCGGCTCGTCGTCCGGCTCGGGGCGGATGGTCAGCGCAGCGGATCGCCCGCCGACCCGTCCCGGGCCGGGCGTCCAAACCAGTACCAACGCTGCACGTGGCCCACGATAGCGGATGCCACCTACGGTGGGCCCGTGCGGATCGCTCTTGCCCAGATCGTCTCCTCGGCCGACCCCAAGACCAACCTCGACCTCGTCGCCGACTCCATCCGATCGGCCGCCGCGGCCGGCGCCCGGTTGGTGGTGTTCCCCGAAGCCGCGATGTGCCGGTTCGGGGTCCCGCTCGGCCCGGTCGCCGAACCGCTGGACGGGCCGTGGGCCACCGCGGTGCGCGGCGAGGCGCACACGGCCGGGATCACCGTCGTGGCCGGGATGTTCACCCCGGCCGGTGAGGGGCGGGTGCACAACACGCTGCTGGTCACCGGCCGCGGGGTCGAGGCGTCCTACGACAAGATCCACCTCTACGACGCGTTCGGGTTCGCCGAGTCCGACACCGTCGCGCCGGGCACCGAACCGGTCGTCGTCGACGTCGACGGGCGCATGGTCGGCCTCACCACCTGCTACGACGTGCGCTTCCCCGCACTGTTCCAGGAACTGGCGGTGCGCGGTGCGGAGCTGGCGGTGCTGCCGGCGTCGTGGGGTGCCGGGCCCGGCAAGCGTGCGCAGTGGGACGTGCTGGTGCGGGCCAGGGCGCTGGACGGCGGAATGTACGTCGCCGCCTGCGACCAGGCCGACCCGACGACCGTCGGCCGCGACCCGGGCAAGGCACCCAACGGGATCGGAGCGAGCATGGTCGCCGATCCGTACGGTGAGGTCGTCGACCAGCTGGGCGCGGGGCCCGGGATGCTGGTGGCGGACCTCGACCTCGACCGTGCTGCCGAGGCCCGGGAGCGCACCGGAGTGCTGGCCAACCGCAAGCTGTAGAGCGCGCGGTTCCCGGACCTCACCCCCGACCGCGTCACGGCTCCATGACGCGCGGGAGGCCTCGGCTCATCCGCCCGCCTCGGCGAGCTGCTCGCCGATGCGCTGGGCGAGCCCGAGGTCCTTCTCGGTGAGTCCGCCGGCCGAATGCGTGGACAGCCGGAACGTCAGGGTGCGCCACCGGATGTCGATGTCCGGATGGTGATCTGCCTGCTCGGCGATCTCGGCGACCCGGTCCACCACGGTGATCGCCGCGCGGAAGCTGGGCAGCTTCGAGGTCCGGACCAGGCTGTTGCCGTCGCGCTCCCAGCCCGGCAGCCGGTCGAGCGCGGCGGCGACGGCGGCGTCATCGAGAAGCTCTGCCATGCGGGCATCCTGTCGCTTTCCGGCTCGCGACGCAGCCCTCAGGCGTCCCGGCGCAGCATCAGGGCCACGGTCAGGCCGCCGCCGACAGCGGCATAGCCCAGTGCCCGCAGGGTGCTCTCGGCCATCCCACCCAGCGGCAGCGGATCGCGCAGCGCGTCGGCACCCGCCATCCAACCCGAGGTGAGCAGGTACGGCTCCAGGAACTCGAGTGCCGGGATCGCACCGAGGACCCCGAAGAGGATCAGCCCACCCAGCACCGAGGCGAGGACGATGAGCGGATGCTCGGTGACCGCCGAGATCGCCAGCGCCACGGCGCCGACCGCGGCGAGCTGCCCGACGGTCCACGCGGCGACCAGCGCCACCCGGCCCATCGCCGTGCCGAGCCCGATCGTCGTCCCGGACAGCGTGACCAGCTGTCCGTCCGCCCCGCCGACCACCACGAGCCCGGCGAGCACCCCGACCACCGCGATCGCGCCCGTGGCCAGCACCGCCACGACCAGCACACCGAACGCCTTCATGCCGACCAGCCGCAGCCGCCCCACCGGGGCCAGCAGCAGCCCGCGCAGCGTGCCGTGGGCGGCCTCGCCGGCGATCGCGTCGGCCGCGGCCATGGCCACGGCCAGGGGGAGCAGCAGGGTCAGCGACAGGGTCATCGCGGCGACCGGCAGCACCAGGCCGTTCCCGGCGACCGCGCCGATCAGCCCCCGACCGGGTCCGCCTGCCGCCACCACCCCGATCGCGATGACCACCGGGATCAGCGCGAACAGGCCCAGCATCACCAGCGTCCGGGGGCGCAACAGCACCCAGCGCGCCTCGGCCGCAAGCAGACGTCCCAGCGGCGCGGTCGAGATCATGGGGTGTCCTCGGTCAAACGGGCGAACACTTCCTCGAGGCGCGGGCGGCGCCGACGGGCCTCGTGCACCTCGACGCCCGCGCGCACCAGCAGCGCGATGACCTCCGGGGCGGGCGGGCCGCCGTCGGCGACGACGATCGCGTCGCGGCCCTCGAGAAAGGCCGTCGCACCGGCCCCGCGCAGGGCGCGCAGGGCGTCGTCGATGTCCGGGGTCGTGATCACGAGCCCGGACGTGTCGGCCTCGAGGAGCCGCGACAGCTCGCCCGCGGCGACGACCGAACCGGCCTGCAGCACCGCGACGTGGGTGCACGTCGCCTCGACCTCGGCCAGCAGATGCGACGACACGAGCACCGTCGCCCCACTCGCATGCAGCTCGGCGATGATCCGCCGGACGTCGCGGGTGCCCGCCGGGTCGAGGCCGTTGGTCGGTTCGTCGAGGACGACCAGCCGCCGCGGCACGAGCAGCACGGCGGCCAGCCCGAGTCGTTGCTTCATCCCCAGGGAGTAGCCGCGGTAGCGCCGGCCCGCGGCGTCGGTCAGCCCGACCCGCTCCAGGGCCGTCTCCACCGCGGCCGAGATCTCCCGGCCGGACAGCAGGGGCTCGGCGGCGGCGCCGCGGCGCAGGTTCTCCCGGCCGGACAGGAACGGATGGAACCCCGGCCCCTCCACGAGCGCTCCGACGAACGGCAGCGCGGCCGCCGCGGCGTCCGGCACCGGATGGCCGAGCAGCTGCACGGTCCCGGCGCTCGGGCGGGTGAGCCCGAGCAGCGTCCGGATCAGGGTGGTCTTCCCCGAACCGTTGGGGCCCAACATGCCGAACACGGAACCCGTAGGTACATCCAGGTCGATCCGGTCGACGGCGACGGTGCGCCCGAAGACCTTCCGCAACCCGCGTACCCGCGCCGCGGGCGACTCGCCCGGACCGGCCGCCACGAACCGCGGCTGGGCGTCGCCGGATCCGGCCATGGCCACGGCCGAGTCCTCGGGCCCGGGAGTCACTTGGCCAGTGCTTCGGTCAGCACCTGCCCGGGCACGGCACCCGCCGCGATCCGGCCGTCGTCGGTGAGGATCGCGGTCCCGACCGCGGTGGTGAACTCGTGCCCGCTGCCCCACGGACCGCTCACCGGTTTGCCGAGGGCCGCGAGCTCGGACGTGCGGTCACCGGTGGGTACCGCGGCGATGACCACGGTGTCCCAGCCGTCACCGACGACCGTGGGCTCCGCCGCCCCGGGGCCGGTGCCCTCGGGATGAGCGGGCGCCTCCCGCGCCGTCGCCCCGGGCGCCTCCCGCACCGTCGCCCCGGGCGGCGGGGTGAAGGTGAACAGTGACGGCTCCTGAGGGCCGAACGTCAGGTCGGTGAAACCGAGCCGCACCGCGGGATCCGGGGAGCCGGTGGTCAGCACCGTCAGCTCCAGCGGCACCCGCTTCTCGGCATCGACGGCGACCCGCACCTCCCGCAGCAGCGTTCGCTCGGTCGGCAAGGGGGCCAGGACGAGCTCGTAGGCCGGTCGACCGGCGACCTCGGCCGTCCCGTCGACGTCGACCGTGCTCGTCGCGCGCAGATGCCCGACGACCGCCGTGGCGGCCGCGGTCGGGTCGGTCGGCGCGTGCTTCGACGTGCTGGGTTCCGGCGCCTTCGTCACCGTGCGGTCCGCCGAGTTCCAGGACCACACCGTGGTGCCGTCGGCCACCACCGTCCGTTCGTCCTGAGCGGTGGGCAGCGAGACCCGGGCCTTGCGGTCGCCGGCCACCCACACCCGGGCGGTGCTGATGCCGTTCGCGGCCTGGGGGAGCTGCGGCAACGCGGGCAGGCCGAGCCGGTTGTCCAGCTGCACCGTCCCGTTGAACGGGCCCGGTTCGGCCGTCAACATCGAACTGATGAGCTCCTCCGCGGTGACCGGGGGCAGCTGTGGCGCCGCTCCCGCCCCCGCGGGTGCCACGAGTAGCCCCACCCCGACGGCGCCGGCCGCCGCGACGCCCAGCCCGATCCTGGTCCATCCCCTGCGTCCCAAGCCCATGTGCACAGCCTGACGCATCCTGGCTGAGAGTCCTCTGAGCCGGGCGCCGCCGACGGTCCCGGGACCGGCCCGCCGACCAGTAGCGTCGTCGGCGATGGAGCGCGTGCTGGTGGTGGACGACGAGCCCGGGGTGCGGATCGCGCTGCGCCGTGGGCTCACCGCCGAGGGCATGGAGGTCGTCGCGGTCGGCGACGGGCCCTCGGCCCTGCGTGCGGCGCTGACCGGCAGCTTCGATGCCATTCTCCTCGACATCATCCTTCCCGGGCTGTCCGGCTACCGCGTGCTCGAACAGCTGCGCGCCGCGGGCGTCGACACCCCGGTGTTGCTGATCTCGGCCAAGGACGGTGAGATCGACCAGGCCGACGGTCTCGACCTCGGCGCCGACGGCTACCTCGTCAAACCGTTCTCCTTCCTCGTGCTGGTGGCGCAGTTGCGCGCCGTGCTGCGCCGCCGCGACACCGCGCTGGGCCGGGTCGGGCAACGGGTGAAGCTGGGGCGGCTCGTCATCGATCCGGCGGCGCGGGCGGTGTCGTGGGACGGCAAGCCCGTCGAACTCTCCCCGCGGGAGTTCGCCCTGCTGCACGCGCTGGCCGTCCGCCCGGACACCGCGGTGGCCAAGGACGATCTGCTGCGCCTGGTGTGGGGCGACGAACAGGCCGCGAGCCGCAACGTCGTCGAGGTCTACGTGGGCTACCTGCGGCGCAAGCTCGAGGCCGTCGGTGCCGGCCATGTGCTGCGTACGGTGCGCGGCCACGGGTATCTGGTCGGCTCGGCGTGAACGCGTTTCCATGATCTTCGGGGGTCGGCTGCGCGGCTGGTGGGCCCGCCGGACGCTGCGGTCCCGGATCACGGTCGTCGTCGGCGTGGTGGCGCTGGTCGCCGTGCTCGCGCTCAGCAGGCTGGCGGTGGGGCTGCTGGCCTCGGCGCTGCTCGGCGCGGCCGACGTCGAGCTGCGCGTGCAGGCCCGGACCGCCGCCGAACAGATCCAGGCGGGCACCCCGGCCGACGCGGTGGCGCCGTCGATCCGGGTGCTCGACACCGCGGGCGCCCCGGTCGACGACCGCGGGCCGGTCCCGCTGCGTGCCCACGAGCTGCGGGCGCTCGCGGCGGGGGAGCCGGTCACCGAGTTCCGGCACGGCACCGCGCTGCGCTGGCTCGCCGTCCCGGCGATCCTTCCGGACGGGTCGATGCGGCTGGTGGCGGCCTCGGGGGACCTGGTCGGCGGCACCGCCCTGCTGGGCCGGACCGCGGCCGGGTTCCTGATCGGAGCCCTGGTGGTGGCGGCGATCATCGCGTTCGCGGCCTGGGTGGCGATCCGAGCGGCGCTGCGGCCGGTCGACCGGATGCGGGTCGCGGCCGCCGCGTTGCCGCCGGGCGAGCGGCTGCCGATGCCGGTCGCGCGCGACGAGCTGTACGCGCTGGCCAGCGAGATCAACTTGCTGCTGGCCCGGCGCGACGAGGCGGTGGCCCGCCTCGAGCGGTTCACCGGCGATGCCGCCCATGAGCTGCGCTCGCCGGTGGCCGCGATCCGGGCGCAGGCCGAGGTCGCCGTCGTGCACCCGGACCCGGAGCTGGCCGAGGAGACGCTCCGTTCGATCGCGGCCGAGGCGCAGCGGCTCTCGGCGCTGTTGTCGGATCTGCTGGCGCTGGCCCGGGCGGACGCCGGCCAGCGCCCGCCGCCGGAACCGGTCGACCTGGTGGCCGCGGCGCACGCGGCGATGGAGCGCACGGACAACGGCGCGGGACCCGCGATGCAGCTGGTGGCGCCGACGCCCGCGAGCGCCGCGGCCAGCCCCGGTGAGGTCGCGCTGGTCCTGGACAACCTCCTCGCCAACGCCCGCCGGTACGCCCGCTCGGTGGTCCGGATCGGGGTGCTGCCCGGCGGACGCTGGGCACGACTCGTGGTCGACGACGACGGTCCGGGGATCCCGGAGCCCGACCGGGAACGCATCTTCGACCGCTTCACCCGGCTGGCCCCGGAGGCCGGCGGCGGCGCGGGCCTCGGGCTCGCGCTGGTCGCCGCCCTGGTGCAGGGCCGGGGTGGGACCGTGCGGGCCGGCGCCGCACCCGACGGCGGTGCCCGGCTCGAGGTCCGCTGGCCCACCCCGTAGCCCTTCCCCGCGAGTCGGGGTATTTCCGTGCGCGAGTCGGGGTATTCCCGTGCCCGAGTCGGGATGCCCGGCCGCTCTGGGCCCTGCGACGATCTCCCGTGTGCCTGCGCTGCAGTCGTCGACCCTCATCGCCGCCCCCCCGCGCACGGTGGCCGGCTGGCTGCGCGACTCGGAGGTCGCCGAGGAGGCCCTGGCCCGGGCCGGACACGGGTTGACCACCCCCGCGCGACTGCTCGCCGTCGACGACGAGGTCCAGCTCGACGCCCGGCTCGGTCCCGGCCTGCGGATCGGCCTCTCGACTCGGATCGTGGCGATCTCCCCGGCCGGGATGACCTCGGTGCTGGTTCGTGGGCCGGTCCGCGAACTCGAGCACGTCACGTCGCTGAGCCCGGCTCCCGGCGGCACGCTGGTGTGCGATCAGATCCGCTGGTACCCGCGGTGTGGCGCGCTCGGGCGGATCGCCGACGCCGCGATCGTGCACCCGTTGGTGCGCCGGCTGCTCGCCGCGCGCGCCGCCGTGCTGACCCAGCGGGCGGCCGCGCTGGTGGTGACCCCTGTCGTGGTGGCCACCGCGCTCGTGCGCAACGGCCGGGTGCTGGCCGCGCAGCGTTCGCGGCCGGCCGCGCTGGCCGGCCGTTGGGAGCTGCCGGGCGGGCGCGTCGAGCCCGGCGAGTCGGAGACCGACGCCGTCGTGCGCGAATGCCGCGAAGAGCTCGGGACGCTCGTGCGCCCGGACGGCAGGCTGGGCACGGACCTGCCGATCGACGTCGGTGTGCTGCGGGTGCACCGGGCGGCTCCGGTGCCCGGTGCCCCGGAGCCGCGGCCGCTGGAGCACCGGGACGTGCGCTGGGTCGGCCCGCACGAGCTCGCCGACCTGGACTGGGTCGACGCCGATCGCGCGGTGCTGGACGACGTCGCGGCGGAGCTCACCTCCCGGTCATGATCGGCGTTTGAGCACAGGCAGCCGCGCTTGACGCGGTTTCCGGCGCCGAATCGCTGATCATGGTGAGATCGGCGAAATTGGATGGAACCGGGGCGGATCCGGATCCGTCGAAGGCGCATGTCGATCAACTCATACCTGCTGCGCCAGGCCGGGGTCATCTCGCGGGCGCAGGCTGTGGCCGCCGGGCTCTCCCGGGACGCCGTGGACCGCCGCCTCGCGACCAGGCGCTGGCGGCCGCTGCATCCGCGCGTCTACCTCGCCGAGGGACATCGGCTGACCGACGAGGGCCGGGTCCGCGCGGCGGCGCTCTGGGCGGGACCGGACGCCGTACTGTCCGGGGTGGCTGCGGCGTGGTGGCACGGCTTCGTCGAACGTGCCCCGCTCGTCGTCGGGGTGACGGTCCCGCGGCGGCGCTCCCCGGCGTCGCGGCCCGGGGTGTCGGTGCGCAGACGGACGCTGGAGCCGGTGGATGTGGTTGAGCACCGGGAGGTCGCGCTGACCGACCGGCCGCTGACCGTTCTCGAGGCCGCTGTCGAGATGGGGATGGCAGGCGGGGCCACGTTCCTCGACCGGGCGTTGCAGAGGTGGATCCGGTTTCCGGCGATCTACGACGCCTACTGCCGCAACCTCGGCGCGCACGGTTCGGCGACCGCCGGATTGCTGCTGGTCGCGGCCGCCGACAGGTCGGCTTCGGTCGCCGAACGGCTGCTGATCCGCAGGCTCCGGGAGGCCGGGATCAGGGGGTGGCGGGTCGGCTACCGGACGGGCGGCTTCGTCATCGACGTTGCGTTCCCACTGGCCCGGGTCGCGATCGAGGTCGACGGCTGGGCCTGGCATATGGACGCCGCGCGAGCTGGACGGGACAAACGGCGGCAGAACGCGCTGGTCCGTCAGGGGTGGACGGTGCTGCGCTACACGTGGCACGACCTCGTCGAGCGGCCGCGGACGGTGATCGCCGAGATTCGGCACGAGGTGGAAACCGCACGAGTGGTCCCACGGCTCGCCCGCCGTCGGCCATGATCGTTGTTCTGGAGCCGGCCGCCGCGGGGATCGCGGCCGGGGACGCCCAAACGCCGATCATGAGAAGGGTTGGCTGGGGGAGGTTGGCTGGGGGAGGTTGGCTGGGGGAGGT
>NZ_JBHSQW010000014.1:114943-210932 GCF_042658695.1 Pseudonocardia hispaniensis
GCTGGGGGAGGTTGGCTGGGGGAGGTTGGCCGAGCACCTTCCCGGCGTGATATCCCTCACCGGCTGACCATGATCGCCGTTTCGGCGGCCCCGGCCGCGATCCCCGCGGTTCGCGGCTCCCGGCCGTCGATCTTCCCGCGGCGGATCGACCGCGGACCCACACCGAACGAGGTCAGCCAGGCCTCCGGCCTCCACCTGATGATCGTCGTCTGGGCAGCCCCGACCGTGCCAGCCGCGGCTGCCGGCGCCCGTTCGCTGATCATAGGCCCGGTACTCCCCCGATCGGGCCACCCCTCGCCCGGGATAACGTGCACTGTGAGCACCACCGGATCCACGCTCGAGGCCGCCCCGGACATCGCCGACCGCGGTCTCCCGGACGCCCGCGGCGGGCTGCGCAACGTCGCCATCGTGGCGCACGTCGACCACGGCAAGACGACGCTGGTGGATGCCATGCTGCGCGCCGCCGGCGCGTTCGGCGAGCGCGCCGAGCCGGTCGACCGGGTCCTCGACTCCGGCGATCTGGAGCGCGAGAAGGGCATCACGATCCTCGCCAAGCACACCGTGGTCGGCTGGCGCGGGATGACGATCAACGTCGTCGACACCCCCGGCCACGCCGACTTCGGCGGCGAGGTCGAGCGCGGTCTGTCCATGGTGGACGGTGTGGTGCTGCTGGTCGACGCGAGCGAGGGCCCACTTCCCCAGACCCGCTTCGTCCTGCGCAAGACCCTCGCCGCGGGCCTGCCGGTCGTGCTGGTGGTCAACAAGACCGACCGGGCCGACGCCCGCTGCGCCGAGGTCGTCGACGAGAGCCTGGAACTGCTGCTCGAGCTGGCCGACGAGCTGGACCTCGACGAGGCCACCACCAGCCAGCTGCTCGACCTGCCGGTCGTCTACGCCAGCGGCCGCGCCGGACGTGCCTGCCGCACCCGCCCGGCCGACGGCGAGCTGCCCGGGGCGCCGAACCTCGACGCCCTGTTCGACACCCTGATCGCGACGATTCCGCCTCCCGCCGATGACCCGCTCGCGCCGCTGCAGGCCCATGTCACCAACCTCGATGCCAGCAGCTTCCTCGGCCGGATCGCGCTGTGCCGGGTACGCGCGGGCACGATCCGCCGCGGCCAGCAGGTGGCCTGGTGCCGGGCCGACGGCACCGTCACCAAAATCAAGATCACCGAACTGTTGCGCACCGAGGCGCTCACCCGCGTCCCGGCCGAGTCCGCGGGCGCAGGCGACCTGGTGGCCGTCGCGGGCATCGCGGACGTCATGATCGGCGACACCCTCGCCGACCCCGAGTACCCGAACCCGTTGCCGCGCATCGCCGTCGACGAGCCCGCGATCTCGGTGACCATCGGGACCAACACCTCGCCGCTGGCCGGCCGGGACCCGCACCCGGGCAGCAAGCTCACCGCGCGGCTGGTGCGCAACCGGCTCGACGCCGAGCTCGTCGGCAACGTCAGCATCCGGGTCCTGCCCACCGAGCGCCCCGATGCGTGGGAGGTGCAGGGCCGTGGGGAGCTCGCGCTGGCGGTGCTGGTCGAGACGATGCGCCGGGAGGGCTTCGAGCTGACCGTCGGCAAGCCCGAGGTCGTCACCCGCACCGTCGACGGCCGGGTGCACGAGCCGTTCGAACGGCTCAGCGTGGACGTGCCCGCCGAGCATCTCGGCGCGGTGACCCAGCTGCTGGCCGCGCGCAAGGGCGAGATGCACCAGATGGTGCACGGCGAGAACCGGGTCCGGATGGACTTCCGGGTGCCCGCCCGTGGTCTCATCGGCTTCCGCACCGAGTTCCTGACGATCACCCGCGGCGCCGGCATCGCCAGCCATGTGTTCGACGGCTACGCCCCGTGGGTGGGCGAGCTGCGCACCCGGCTGCGCGGCTCGCTCGTCGCCGATCGGGACGGGCCCGTCACCGGCTACGCCGTCGACCAGCTCGCCGACCGGGGCGTGCTGTTCGTCGGTCCGGGGACCATCGTCTACAACGGCATGGTCATCGGCGAGCACACCCGTCCCGAGGACCTCGAGGTCAACATCACCAAGGAGAAGAAGCTCACCAACATGCGCTCGTCCACCGGCGACGAGCTGGTGCGGTTGACCCCGCCGACGATCCTGTCCCTCGAGCAGGCGCTGGAGTTCTGCGCGCCCGACGAATGCGTCGAGGTCACCCCGGAGTTCGTGCGGATCCGCAAGGTAGAGCTCGACTCGCACGCCCGCGCGCGTACCCGGGCGCGGGCCCGGGCGGCCGCCCGCTGAGGTCGACGCCTGCGGTGCGACGATGGCCGCGGGCGGACCGGGGGAGGACGACGGTGAGACGGATCGGCACGATCGCCCGCGCCGCCGTCGTGCTCCTGCTGTGCGCGTTGCTCGCCGCGTGCGTCGACCGGCCCGCGCCGCAGCAACCGCCGCCGCCCACCACGGTCGCGGCCGCGGAGCCGACCAGGCTGGTGGTCGGGATCGACGCCCTCGGCGCCGGGTTCAACCCGCATCTGCTCGCCCACCAGTCGGTGGTGACGACGGCGCTGGCCACCCTGGTGCTCCCCTCGGTGTTCCGGCCGGACGCAACCGGGACGCTGCACCTGGACGAGACGATCGCGACGAGCGCCCGCGTCGTGGCCACCGACCCGTTCACGGTGAGCTACGAGCTGAACGTCAAGGCGTCCTGGTCGTCGAATGCGCCGATCGCCGCGGAGGACTTCGTCTACCTCTGGGAGCAGATGCGCAGCCAGCCCGGCGTGGTCGACGCCGCGGGCTACCGGTTGATCACCGATGTGCGGTCCCGGGCCGGTGGCAAGGCCGTCGACGTCGTGTTCTCCCGGCCCTACCCGCAGTGGCAGCAGTTGTTCTCGGGGCTGCTGCCCGCGCACATCCTCAAGGACGCACCCGGGTCGTGGACCGGCGCGCTCGCCGGCGGGTTGCCCGCGTCGGGCGGCCCGTTCCGGATCGTCTCGGTCGACCGGGCCCGGGGCGAGATCCAGCTCACCCGTAACGACCAGTACTGGGCGACGCCTGCGGCGCTCGACCAGATCGTGCTGCGCCGGGTCGACCCGACGACGATGGCCGACGGGCTGCGCGTCGGCGACGTGGATGTGGCGCTGCCCGAGGCCAGCCCGATGGTGCGCCAGGCGCTGTCGGCGCTCGGGCCCGGGGTCCGCGTCCAGGAGGCCCCGCAGCCGGTGGTCACGGACCTCGGCATGCGCGCCGACGGGGGCCCGGTCAGCGACCCCCGGGTGCGCCATGCCCTCGCCTGGTTGCTCGACCGCGCGGCGCTGCGGGCGGCGGTGGCACCCGACGCGCTGGTCGCCGACGCCTTCGGGCTCGCCCCCGCCGAGCCCGGGTACGCGCCCACCGCACCGGCCGGCGCACCGGTGCACCCCGATCCGGGAGCGGCCGAGCGGGCGTTCACCGCGGCCGGGTATGTCCGCGATGCCGACGGCCGATGGGGCCGGGACGGGCAGCCGCTTCGGCTGGTCGTCGGAGCCGCCGCCGAACGCCCGCAGGACGTCCGGTTGGCGGAGGCCATCGCGGCGCAGCTCGACGCGGCGGGGGTGGGCGCGGCGGTCGTCGCGCCGCCCGCCGTGGACCTGTTCGCCGGAGGGCCCGTGCCGCCCACCCCGCCGCCGACGAGCGCCCCGCCGACGCCGACGGATGCCGCGCCCGGCCCGACACCGGCCACGCCGTCCTCGACCGGATCGTCCGCCGCGCCGACCAGCACCCCCGTCCCGGCCGCGCCGGGCGGCGTGCAGGTCGACCTGCTGGTGCTGCCCCGGGTGGTCGGCGGTGACCTCGGCTCGCGGCTCGCGTCGGACTACGGTTGCCCACACCCCACGACCGGGGTGGCCGAGCCGCCCGCGACGCCGACCGGGTTCTGTTTTCCCGCGCTGCAGCCGCTCCTGTACCGGCTGTTGACCGAACCCGCGGACCCCGCGACGACCGCGGCGGTGGAGCGTGTGCTGTGGGCGCAGCTGCCCGCGCTGCCGCTCTTCGAGCCCGTGACGCTCGTCGTGAGCACACCGGCCGCGGATGCCGCGACCGGGATCGGCCCGGGGCCGCTGCAGACCGGCCCGATGACCGGTGCGCAGCGGTGGGTCCAGCCGACGGAATGAGCCGCGATGTCCGGTTGCGCTAGGTTACTGTCGGGTAGGTCGTCGGTGCCGCTACGTCGATCTCTGGTCTCCCTTTGGTCACGATCGCTGATCCCTGGATGACGCGCCACAGTGGTCTTCCTACGGTGCTGGCCAGGAGCGAGGTCGGCGTTGTGCCGCTCCGGCCCGAGTCCCGGGGATGTCTCGGCAGGCGTCCCCACAATGCAGAAAGGCCTACTGAAGCGATGAGAAGGTCGAGACTGGGATCGATCGTCGCGGTCACTGCCGCGGCGGCCATGGTGCTGGCGGCCTGCGGGGGTGGTGGCGGCGGGGGTGGCGGCAATGGCAGCACCAACACCGGCGAGTTCGCCGACTGCGCGACCAACCCGAACACGTGCAACGGCGTGCCCGTCGATCAGCTCCGCCAGGGCGGGCAGATCACCATGGCGATCGAGAAGAACATCCCCAACTGGAACGTGACGTCCTCGGAGGGGAACGTCTTCGAGACCAGCATGGCCACCAAGCCCATGCTGCCCTACACCTTCTACACCGCGCCCGACCTCACCTCGACGCTGAACACCGACTTCATGACCTCGGCCGAGGTCACCAGCACCGACCCGTTCACGGTGACCTACAAGATCAACCCGGCGGCGGTGTGGGACGACGGCACCCCGGTCTCGGCCGACGACTTCGTCTTCAACTGGAAGACGCAGAACGGCCGGGACTGCCCGGACTGCGAGGCGGCCGGCAACGGCGGATACGACCAGATCACCAGCGTGACCGGCGCGGACGGCGGCAAGACCGTCACCGTGACCTACACCAAGCCCTACACCGACTGGAAGGGCCCCTTCGGCTCGGCGAACCCGCTCTACCCGGCGCACATCGCCGCGCAGCAGGGCGACCTGAACACCCCGGCCGGGTTGAAGGCGGCCTTCGACTACTTCGGCACGACCGTGCCGAACTACACCGCGGGCCCCTACAAGGTCGAGAACTGGCAGGACAACATCGCGCTCACCCTGGTGCCGAACCCGAAGTGGTTCGGGGCTGAGAAGCCCAGGCTCGACCGGCTGGTGCTGCGGGTGATCACCGACGCGACCCAGGAACCGATCGCGCTGCAGAACAACGAGGTGCAGGTGCTGTACCCGCAGCCGCAGGTCGACCTCGTGCAGCAGGTGAAGGACATCCCGAACGTGTCGCAGGCGCAGGGCATGGGCCTGACGTGGGAGCTGCTTCAGCTCAACCTGGTCAACCCGTTCCTGGCCGAGAAGCCGCTGCGGCAGGCGCTGTACACCGCGGTGAACCGGGAGGAGATGATCGCCAAGAGCGTCGGCCAGTTCAACCCGGACGTGAAGCCGCTGGGCAGCCCCATGTTCGTCCCGCAGCAGCAGGGGTATGAGGACACGATCACCCCGACCGGGCAGGGCGCCGGCAACGTCGACGCCGCGAAGAAGATCCTCACCGACGCGGGCTACACCGGCGTGGGGACCGCGCTGGTGGCACCCGACGGCCAGCCGGTGCCGACGCTGCGGATGCGCTACACCGTGGGTAACGCGATCCGCCAGCACGAGAGCGAGCTGTTCGCCCAGTCCGCCAAGCAGCTCGGGGTCAACGTCGACATCCAGACGACCGACTCGCTCGGCAAGACCCTGACCACCGGCGACTTCGACGTCATCGTCTACGCCTGGGTGGCCTCGCCGTTCCCGTACGGCGGCGCTCAGCAGCTGTGGCTTTCGGACTCGGGCAGCAACTACGGCAAGTACAAGAACGCCCAGGTCGACGAGCTGATCAACTCGGCCGCCTCGTCCACCGATGAGGCCGCCGCCGCTCAGCAGCTCAACCAGGCGAGCACGATCATGTCCGAGGACGCCTACGTCCTGCCGCTCTACCAGAAGCCGACGTTCGTGGCGGTGCAGAACAGCGTCGCCAACGTCCGCAACAACTCCTCGCTCGACGGCCCGACCTACAACACGGCCGAATGGGGCCTGCGGCCCGCGAGCTGACCCGGCAGGTGCCTCCGGGCGGCCACCCAGGCCGCCCGGAGGCACCTCGGTCGTTCACCTGACCAGCGCCGGTTCGGTGCCACAAGCACCGTTCCGCCCGTTCTGCCGGAGGAAGTGCCTGCATGCTCGCCTTTGCAGTGCGCAGGATCCTCATCTCGATCCCGATCCTGCTCGTCGCGTCCTTCATCGTCTTCGCGCTGGGAACGTTCGCGGGCAACCCCCTCGACCCCCTGCTGGCGAAGAACCCACCCGCGCCGCCGAACGTCATCGCCGCGGAGACGCAGCGGCTGCATCTGGACCAGCCGCTGATCCCGCGCTACTTCGCCTGGCTCGGCGGCCTGTTCCGCGGCGACTTCGGCCCCTCGGTGGTCTCGACCGTCGACATCGGATCCGAGTTGGGCGCCCGGTTCTGGGTCACGCTCCGGCTGATCGCGCTCGCGATGGTCATCGCGCTGATCCTGGCGGTGGTCGTCGGCGTGATCAGCGCGGTGAAGCAGTACTCCGCGGTCGACTACACCGCGACCTTCCTGGGCTTCCTGTTCCTGGCCATGCCCTCGTTCTGGCTGGCGATCCTGCTCAAGCAGGGGGGGATCGAGTTCAACAACGCGATGGGTGACCAGGTCCTCTACACGATCGGCGCGAGCTCGGTTCCGCCTCCGTCCGGGTTCGGCGCCCAGGTGGCCGACGTGCTCGGGCACATGGTGCTACCGACGATCTCGCTCGCGCTGATCTCGTACGCCGCGTGGAGCCGCTTCACCCGTGCCTCGATGCTCGAAGTGATCAACAGCGACTACATCCGGCTGGCCAGGGCGAAGGGGCTGTCGCGACGCCGGGTGCTGGTCAAGCACGCGCTGCGCACCGCGCTGATCCCACTCACCACCGTCACGGCGCTGGACATCGCCGCGATCATCGGCGGCGCGGTGGTCACCGAGACGGTCTTCCAGTGGCGGGGGATGGGCGACTTCCTGCTCCAGTCCATCCGCGCCGACGACGTCTACGCCGCGTCGTCCTGGCTGCTCGTGGCGGCCACCATCGTCATCGGGTTCAATCTGATCGCCGACCTGCTCTACGGCGTCCTCGACCCCAGGATCCGCTATGCCTGAGACCGCCCGTGAGGCCTCCTCGGCTCCGGCGTCCGCCCCGGCGCAACCCGGGCCGGCCGCGTCACCGGAGCGCGAGTTCACCGTCGAACAGCGCAGCCAGGCCCAGCTGGTGCTGCGCCGCTTCGTGCAGCACCGGGCCGCGATGATCAGTCTGCTCGTGCTGCTGGCGGTCGTGCTGCTGGCCTACGTCGGCGGCGCGCTCTGGCACTACGAGGCCGGCCAGATCACCCCGGACAACTCGCAGCCGCCGTCGCTGGACCACCCGTTCGGCACCGACGCCGTCGGCCGGGACCAGTTCGCCCAGGTGCTGCGCGGGACGCGGATCTCGCTGCAGGTGGCGGTGCTCGTCGCGCTGTTCGCGACCGCCGTCGGCACCCTGTGGGGCTCGGTGGCCGGCTACTTCGGCGGTCGAGCGGACACGATCATGATGCGGATCTCGGACCTGGTGCTGACCCTGCCGCTGATCGCGGTCGCGGCGATGCTCGCGCACAACTTCGGCGGGACCTGGTACCTGATCGCGCTGGTGATCGCCGGGCTGTACTGGGCGTACGTGTCGCGCGTGGCGCGCGGAGTGATCCTCTCGTTGCGCGAGAAGGAGTACATCGAGGCGGCCAGGGCGCTGGGGGCCACCCACACCCGCATCATCCTGCGGCACCTGATCCCCAACGCGCTCGGCTCGCTCCTGGTGAACCTGACGATCCTGGTGGCGCTCGCGATCCTGCTGGAGACCGCGCTGTCGTATCTCGGGTTCGGTGTGCAAAGCCCCGACACCTCGCTGGGGCTGTTGGTCAGCGAGGCCCAGACGGCGCTGACGACCCGGCCGTGGCTGTTCTACTTCCCCGGCATCTTCATCATCGTCATCGCGTTGACCATCAACTTCATCGGTGACGGCCTGCGCGACGCGTTCGATCCGCAGCAGACCAAGGTGCGCCAGTGACCCCCGCCGACGTGCTGTCTCCCGCGAAGGCGGAATCATGACCGACACCCTCCTGGAGGTCTCCGGCCTCACCGTCTCCTTCCCCAGCGACGACGGGCTGGTACGGGCCGTGCGCGGGGTGGACTACGAACTTCGTCGTGGCGAGGTGCTGGGCATCGTGGGGGAGTCGGGCTCCGGGAAGTCGGTGACCTCGCTGGCGGTGATGGGTCTGCTCCCGCGCTCGGCCAAGGTCAGCGGATCGGCCCGGTTCGACGGAACCGAACTGCTGGGCGCGTCGGACGCCGAACTCAGCCGGTTCCGGGGCAAACGCATTGCGATGATCTTCCAGGACCCGATGACCTCGCTGAACCCGGTCTACACGGTGGGATACCAGATCGCCGAGGCGGTCCGGGCGCATCACGACGTCAGCAAGGCCGCGGCGCTCGATCGGGCCGTCGAGCTGCTCGAGGTCGTGCGGATCCCGAACCCGAGGCAGCGGGCGAACGCCTACCCGCACGAGATGTCCGGCGGCATGCGCCAGCGGGTCGTCATCGCGATCGCGATGGCGAACGACCCGGATGTGATCATCGCGGACGAGCCGACGACCGCGCTGGACGTGACCGTGCAGGCGCAGGTCATGGAGGCGCTGGAGACCGCGCAGCACCGCACCGGCGCGGCGATGGTGTTGATCACACACGACCTGGGGGTGATCGCGGGCCAGGCCGACCGGGTGATGGTGATGTACGCGGGCAAACTCGTCGAGGTCGGCAGCGCCGACGACGTCTTCTACGCCCCGCGGATGCCCTACACCCTCGGCCTGCTCGGCAGCCTGCCCCGGCTCGACCGGCCCAGCAAGCGGCTCACCCCGATCAGCGGCTCCCCGCCGTCACTGATCAACATGCCGCCCGGCTGCCCGTTCACGCCGCGCTGCCCGCTGGCCCGGGAGCGCTGCGAGCAGAGCGAGCCCGAGCTCCTGGCGACCACGGGTGCGGGCCACCTGGCGGCCTGCCATTTCTCGGACGAGCTCGTCGACGTGAGCGCGGACCAGCTGTTCCGCGGCGCGGAGACCGACGCCGCGGCGCTGTCCACGTTCGCCGAGGGAACGGACGCGACGTCATGAGCGCCGCCCCCCTGCTGGAGGTCCGGGACCTGGTCAAACACTTCCCGGTGCGCTCCAAGGGCCTGATCCGCCGCGATGTCGGCATGGTGCACGCCGTGTGCGGGGTGTCGCTGGAGCTCGCCGAGGGCGAGACGCTGGGGCTGGTCGGGGAGTCCGGCTGCGGCAAGTCCACGACGGCGCGCCTGGTGTTGCAGCTGCTGCCCGTCACCTCGGGCAGCGTCCGCTACCGGGGCCAGGACCTGACGGCGTTGAGTACCACGGAGATGCGGGCGCTGCGCCGCGATCTGCAGATCGTCTTCCAGGACCCGTACGCCTCGCTCGATCCGCGGCTGCCGGTCAACGAGATCATCGCCGAGCCGCTGCGCATCCACGGTCGCTACGCCGGTGGCGGCCGCGAGCAGGTGCGCGACCTGATGCGGACCGTCGGGCTCAAACCCGAGCACGGAAACCGGTTCCCGCACGAGTTCTCCGGCGGGCAGCGCCAGCGCATCGGGGTGGCCCGAGCGCTGGCCCTGCGCCCCAAGGTGTTGGTGCTCGACGAGCCGGTCTCCGCGCTCGACGTGTCGATCCAGGCCGGGGTGCTCAACCTGCTCGCCGAACTGCAGTCGGAGCTGGGGCTCGCGTACCTGTTCGTCTCGCACGACCTGTCGGTCGTGCGGCATATCGCCGACCGGATCGCCGTGATGTACCTCGGTAAGATCGTCGAGACCGGCCCGGCCGACCAGTTGTTCTCCGGTCCCGCGCATCCCTACACCCAGGCGCTGATCTCGGCGATCCCGCTGCCCGACCCACGCAAGGAGCGGGCCAGGGAGCGGATCACCGTCGTGGGGGACGTGCCCAACCCGGTCTCGCCGCCCAGCGGCTGCCGGTTCCGCACCCGCTGTCCCACCTTCGCGGGCGAGCTGAGCGAGGCGGAGCGCAGCCAGTGCATCGACGCCGAGCCCGAGCTCGCCGACCGCGGGCAGGGCCATCCGGTGGCCTGCCACTACGCCCGGCAGCGACGCCTGCTCTGAAGCCTCGGCGGTCGCCGCCGAACCACCCCGGCAGCAGCGCCGACGCCGCGAGTTGCGATGCTGAGGCGGTGACGCTTCCTTCGCGTCGGCTCGTGCTGGTGCATGCGCATCCGGACGACGAGACGCTGACCACCGGCGGCACGATCGCCCGCTACGCCGCCGAACCGGATACCGCGGTCACCCTCGTGACGTGCACGCTCGGCGAGGAGGGCGAGGTCATCCCGCCCGAGCTCGCCGAGCTGGCCCCGGACCGCGCCGACCAGCTCGGGGGTTACCGCATCGGTGAGCTGGCTCGCGCAGCGGCCGCGCTGGGCCTGCGCGACCAGCGCTTCCTGGGTGGGGTCGGCCGCTGGCGCGACTCCGGGATGGTGCTCGCCGGGCACGGTGTCCGGGCGGCCACCCCGGCCGAGCTGCACCCGCGCGCGTTCGCCGACCCGGCGATGTTCGACGAGCAGGTCGCGCAGCTGCGCGCGCTGCTCGCGCAGCTGCGCCCACAGGTCGTGGTCAGCTACTCCGACGACGGTGGCTACGGACATCCCGATCACGTCCGTGCGCACCAGATCACCGTCGCCGCCGCCGAGGCCACGCCGGACGTGCAGAAGGTCTACTTCACCGCGGTGGGCCGGTCCGGCCTCGCGGCCGGGCTCGCCGCGTTGTCCGGGCGCAACGGCATGCCGTTCCGGCTCCCCGCCGCCGACGAGCTGCCCAGCGTCGCCGATGAGCGGATCACCACCCGGATCGACGTCGCCGCGCAGCGGGCGGCCCGGATCGCCGCGATGCGCGCGCACGCCACCCAGATCAGCGTCTGGGAGCGCGGGGACACCGTCGCGTTCGCGATGAGCAACGGGGTCGCCCAGCCGCTGCTGGACGTGGAGGAGTTCGTGCTGGCCGGTGGGGCGGCGCGAACCGAGACCGACCTGTTCGACGGCGTCATACCGTGAGAGTCGCGGTGTTGGCCGTGCTGCTCGTCGACTCGGCGCTGCTGGCCGCCGTGGAGCTGATGTTCCAGCCGTCGTACATCGGTGCCGTGCCCGCACCGATCGGGACCGTCGTGGTGGCGGTGACCCTGCCGTGGCTGGTCCGGCGGGCGGCCGAGGTGGACACCGCGCCGGCGGTCGCCGGATCGCCGATTCTGGTGTGGGTGCTCGTCACCGGCGTCCTCGGGCTCGCCGGACCGGGCGGGGACGCGCTGCTGCCCGGGACGTGGCAGTCGCTGCTTCTGGTGATCGCCGGGCTCGCGACCGGGCTGCTGGCCTGGCGCCGCGCCCTCGACCTGCACGACACCCGCGCGGCGGGGGAGCGTTCTCGCCCGGCCGGGAGCGCACGTGGGTGAAGCGATCAGCGACGCGGCGGTCGTCGCCGTCCTACGACCGTTCGTGCGGGCCGCGCGTCCGGTTCTGACCGGGCTGCGCGAGGCCGACCCGTTCGGGCTGCAAACGCGGGCGCAGGGCGCGGCGCCCGGGTCGATGGAGCAGCGCCGCCTGCGTGAGAGGGCGCTGGACGCGTTGGCCTCCGTCAAGGTGCCGGGGACGGCGGCCTGGGCCGCGATGGACGTCGAGCAGCGGTGCCAGTGGTGGATCCACCGGGTCGGCCGGTTCACGACCGTGATCGCGGCGGTTCCCGGGCTGGGTGGGGCGCTGGCCCGCAGCTTTCCGGTGTCGGACACGGTGGCCGCGGCCGGTCAGGGGTTGCTGCTGTGTGCGCTCGCCGGCGAGCACGGAATCACCGACGAGGAAACGCTGGTCGCGTTGCTGGGGGCGGTGCTGTTCCGGCGTGACCTCACCCCGCGGGCGCTGAGTCCGGCCGACGACGCCGTCGTCGCCGCGCGGGCGGCCGAGCTGACCGGTGATCTCGCCGACCGCCGGTCGGCCCCGACCCTGCGCCAGATCGCGGGTGCGGTGTGGCGCCTGGGGCGGGCCCTGTTCGCGTACTCCGACGAACTGGACAAGCGACCGCACGGACGCTTCTACCACGATGCGATCCAGATGGTGCCCCTCGTCGGCGTCATGGGGCGGTACCTCGGGGAGTGGTCGGGGCTCAAACGGGCCGCACGGAAGGCACATGACTGGATGGCCGCCCGCTGAGCCGCCCGTCACCGGGGGACGAGGAAGTGGTAGCGGTGGTGTTCGGTGGCACCCAGCGCCTCGTAGCACGCCAGCGCGCCGGTGTTGCGCAGCTCCACCTGCAGCACCGCCCAGCGCGCGCCTCGCTCCCGCCCCCACCGCGCCGCGGCCGCGGTGAGCGCGGTGGCCACCCCGGTGCGCCGGACCTCGGGCCGAACCGCCACCAGGGCGAGATAGAGGTGGTCGGCCACCACGGCGGCCCGGAGAACGCCGACGGTCTCGCCGTCCGGGCCGCGGGCGCTCCCGAAACCTGTGCGCAGGCCGCTCTCGGGTGCCACCACCCGCCGTTGCGCCGGGGTCGGTGGCCCGCCCAGCGCGAGCGCCCACCACTCGGCGCCGGGCCGGGGGCCGATCTCGACCCGCAGCCCGGGCCGGTCGGGCGCCGTCGCCAGCCGGTCCAGGTCGGCCACCAGGACGCCGATCCGCGGTCCCGGATCATGCTCCTCGTCGACCACCCAGCCCTCGGCGGCGACGGCGCTGGACCAGGGAGAGCCGATCGGCACCTGGACGCGGGGCGGGATCGCATGCTCGGCCGCGAACGCCTGGACGGCCGCGAGCGCGGCGGGCAGCGGTGCGTCCGGGTGGCCGATCGCCAGCGCCGCGTTGGCCCGTCCGGTGAAACCGTGTGCGGCCCGCAGCCGCCAGTCCCCCAGCGGGCGATCGACCAGCGCGGGCCAGGCGTCCGCGCACAACGACTCCAGCCGGGCCACCGCCTGCCACGACGGCCGTTTCGGCCGGGCCGGCGGCACCGCTCGCACGGCGGCGACGGCGGAGCGGGCCACCGCGACGGGTCCGCGCCGGGTGGCCACGACGACCGTCGCAACGCCCTCGCGCACGCCCCCGTCGGACAGCTCGCCGACGACATCGGTGAACAGTGGGCGCCCATCGCGCTCGCCGATCCGGTGCCGCAGCGCGACCCGGGAGCCCACCAGCGTGTCCAACTGCTCGGCCGTGCCCATGATGGGGCCATCCTTCCGCACCTGCCGCGCAATGGGCGTTCAGGGCGGGTTAGTCTGCCTGGCGACGCGTACCGTCCCCCGGTCCCGAAGTGATCGGACCAGAGGGTGATACTGGGAGCGTTCTGTTGCCCGAGTGGAGGACCACCGAAGTGACCTACGTGATCGCTGAGCCCTGTGTCGATCTGCTCGACAAGGCGTGCATCGAAGAGTGTCCGGTGGACTGCATCTACGAGGGCGGTCGGATGATGTACATCCACCCCGACGAGTGCGTCGACTGCGGTGCCTGTGAGCCGGTGTGCCCCGTGGAGGCGATCTACTACGAGGACGACGTCCCCGAGCAGTGGTCGGCCTACACCAAGGCGAACGCCGACTTCTTCGAGGAGCTGGGCTCGCCGGGTGGCGCGTCCAAGGTGGGTAAGATCGCTCGTGACATGGAGCCGGCCGCGAGCCTGCCCCCGCAGTCGCACGACGAGTGAGACCGACCGCGCTGCCCGATTTTCCCTGGGACTCGCTGGCCGGGGAGAAGGCTCTGGCCGAGGCCCATCCGGACGGCATCGTCGACCTCTCGGTCGGCACGCCGGTCGACCCGGTTCCGGCCGTCGTCCGGGCGGCGCTGACCGGTCCCGCCGCTGGTGAGCCCGGTTATCCGACCACGCACGGACCGACCGCGCTGCGTGCGGCGATCGCCGCCTCACTCGTGCGGCGGTTCGGCGTGTCCGAGGTCGACCCGGCCGCGGTACTGCCCACGATCGGCTCCAAGGAACTCGTCGCGTGGCTGCCCACGCTGCTCGGGCTCGGGCCCGGTGACGTCGTCGTCATCCCGGAGCTGGCGTATCCCACCTACGAGGTGGGCGCCCGGCTGGCCGGCGCCGACTGGCTGCGTTCCGACCAGCCCGATGCGGCCGGGCCGCGCCGGGTCCGGCTGGTCTGGCTGAACTCGCCGTCGAACCCGACGGGCCGAGTCCTGCCGGTGGAGCGGCTGCGCGCGGTCGTGGCGTGGGCTCGGGACCGGGGCGCCGTCGTGGCCTCCGACGAGTGTTATCTGGCGCTGCCGGGGCACGCCGACCCGGCGCCGGTCTCAGTGCTGCACCCGCAGGTCTGCGGCGGCGACCATACCGGCCTGCTCGCCGTGCACTCGATGTCGAAGTCGTCGAATCTCGCGGGCTATCGGGCCGCGTTCGTGGCGGGCGACCCGGCGCTGGTGGCGAGTCTGCTCGAGGTGCGTAAGCACGCCGGGATGATGCTGCCGCGGCCGGTGCAGGCCGCGATGGCCGCGGCGGTGGCCGACGACGAGCACATCGCCGCGCAGGCCGCGGTGTACGACGCGCGACGGGCCCGGCTGCGCGATGCGCTGGAGAAGGCCGGGCTGCGGGTCGACCATTCGCAGGCCGGGTTGTACCTGTGGGCGACCGCGGGTCAGCCCTGCCGGTTGACCGTTCGCGACCTGGCCGCGCATGGTGTTCTGGTGGCACCGGGGGAGTTCTATGGGGCGGCGGGGGCGGAGCATGTCCGGGTGGCCGTCACCGCGAGCGACGAGCGGATCGACGCGGCGGTGCGCCGGTTGACCTCGTGACCGGATCCGGGGGGTCCCGGTCGGTCCGCCCGATCGTGGTGCTGCTGGGCCTGCTCGCTCTGGCGGCCAACCTTCGGGCGGCGCTGGCCGGCTATCCGCCGCTGATCGAGACCGCCCGCGACGAGCTGCACATCTCCGCGGGCGCCGCCGGGCTCGTCCAGGCCTCGGCGGTGCTGATGATGGCGGTGGGCTCGTTCGCCGGCTCGGCCTTCGGTGGCCGGTTCGGGCGTGAGCGCGCCCTCGGCATCTCGGTGGGACTCGTCGCCCTCGGCAGCCTGGTGCGCGGCCTTCCGGCGCTGGGCCCGCTCATCGGTGGCAGCGTGCTCATCGGCCTGGGCATCGGGTTGGCCGGGGTGCTGCTGACCGGGGTGGTCAAGGAACACCTCGCCGACCGGGCGGGCGCTGCGACCGGCGGTTACGTCGTGTCGATGATGGTCGGGGCGACGGCGGCGAGCGCCGCCGCCGTCCCGCTGGCCGTGGCGCTGGGCGGCTGGTCGGTCTCGCTCGCCGTGTGGGCGGTGCCCGCGGTGCTCGCGGTGGCCGCCTGGACGCCGGTGGCCTGGCGGATGGGCGGCCCGGACCGGGCGGCGCCGCGGCTGCCGCTGCCGGTGCGCGACCCGTTCGCCCGCCGCGCCGCCTGCTACATGGTGGGCACGTCGATGATGTTCTACGGCTGGCTGACCTGGTTGTCGCCCTACTACCAGGCGCAGGGCTGGAGCGCGCAGCGGGCGGGGCTGCTGCTGGGGGTCTGGAGCATCACCCAGATCCCGGTGGCCCTGCTGGTGCCGATGCTGGCCGAGCGTCGCAGGCGCTGGCGGTTCTGGTCCGGGACGACACTGGCCTGCGGGATCGCCGGGACCCTCGGGGCGTTGCTGGTGCCCGAGCTCGGGCTCCTCGGACCGTGGCTGTGGGTGGTGCTGGTGGGGGTCGGGCTGGGTGCCGGGTTCCCGCTGGGCCTGGCGGTGATCGCCTGGCGCACCCCCGATGGCGACTCCAGTGCGGCGGTCAGCGGCCTGGCGCTGGGCGTCGGCTACGCCGCCGCCGGCGCCGGTCCGCTGCTGATGGGCGTGCTGATCGACCTCACCGGCGGGTTCGCGGCCGCGATCGCGGTGCTGCTGGCCGCGGGGCTGCTGCAGGCCACGGCGATCTGGCGGATCGGGGACCGGCCCC
This sequence comes from Pseudonocardia hispaniensis, assembly GCF_042658695.1. Classification (NCBI taxonomy): domain Bacteria; kingdom Bacillati; phylum Actinomycetota; class Actinomycetes; order Pseudonocardiales; family Pseudonocardiaceae; genus Pseudonocardia; species Pseudonocardia hispaniensis. The sequence goes on from NZ_JBHSQW010000014.1 coordinate 131,000, forward strand.
GTCCCGGGGACGCCCCGGTCGAACCCGAACGGGCCGCTACAGCTCCGCCGCCCGCCGGCTGACCGCCAGCCACGCGTCCCGCCATTCGCCGCGCTTGGCTTCGGCCCGGGTGCGTTCGCGCTCGACGAGGCGGCCGGCGACGAACACGACGTGCGCGTCGGGGTACTCGCCGAGATCGTCGAGCAGGCCGCGGATGCGCTGCTCGGCCACGCAGGCGTCCTGGTGGTCGCCGAGCACCTCCTGCAGGTGCTCGGTGGCCCTGAGCAGCCGGGTGACCGGCTTGCCGAGGGCGGGCTGGGTCAGCTCTGCGGTGTAGCGAAGGCGTTTGCCGTGGATGCGCAGCGCGTGCAGGGTCTCGTCCGACGGGTCCGTACCCGCGCGGGCGACGGCCTTCTCGAGCTTGCGGGCCTCGGTCCGGACCAGATCGATGAGCTCGGGTTGATCCCCGCCGGCCGGAGCCGTGGGCAGCGGCCCCCGGATCGCCGCCGTGAGGCTCTCGAGCAGCGAGGTGTAGCGCGGCGCCTCGAGAGCGGCCATCATCACTTCCCGCGCCGCCACCCGCTCGCGGACCAGCGCGCCGACGAGGACGTCGCCGGCCTTCCGCTCGTTCTTCGGGAGCGTGGCGAGCTCACCGCGCAGCCGCAGCAGCATGACGTCGAGGTCGCGCACCGGGCCGAGGGCTCCGCCCAGCCAGCCGAGCTCGGTGCGCAGCTCGTCGGCCCACTCGGCGTCCAGGAGCGGCCGGGCGGCCTTGAGCGTGGCCCGCATGCGGCGCACCGAGACCCGCATCTGGTGCAGGTCCTCGATGTCGACTCCGCTTCGGGTGCCCGGGTCGTGGCTGAGCAGCGCCCGAAGCCGCAGATCCAGCGCCGCCCGAACCTGGTGCACGGGTGGGTCGCCGGGCTTCGCGGTCACCGGCCTCGGCAGCTCGACCAGATGTGTGCCGGTCGGGGCACGTCGGGCACGACGGGGCGCAGCAGCGGACACGGCCGCATTCTAGGCCACCCGAATGATTCCGTTCGCCCGTAACGTTCAGTTGGCGTGCAGCGCCTCGTTGAGCGCGATGCCGTCGCCGGTGCGCGGCAGTGCCTCGACCGCTCCGGTCACCGAGTTGCGGCGCAGCAGCAGCCCGTCCTTCCCGGACAGCATCCGGGCCGCCAGGGTGCTGCCGTCGGGCAGCGTGACCTTGGTACCCGCGGTGACGTACAGCCCGGCCTCGACCACACAGTCATTGCCCAAGGAGATCCCGATCCCGGCGTTGGCCCCGATCAGGCAGCGCTTGCCGACCGAGATGACGTCCTTCCCGCCACCCGACAACGTCCCCATGATCGAGGCACCGCCGCCGAGGTCGGAGCCGTCGCCGAGGACGACGCCCGCCGAGATCCGCCCCTCCACCATCGAGGCGCCGAGGGTGCCCGCGTTGAAGTTGACGAACCCCTCGTGCATGACCGTGGTCCCCTCGGCCAGATGCGCGCCCAGCCGGACCCGGTCGGCGTCGGCGATGCGCACCCCGGTGGGGAGCACGTAGTCGACCATCCGCGGGAACTTGTCCACGCCGTACACGACGACGGGGCCGCGCGCCTTGAGCCGGGCCCGGACGAGCTCGAACCCGGCGACCGCGCACGGACCGTGGTTGGTCCAGACGACGTTCGCGAGCAGTCCGAACACGCCGTCGAGGTTGATCTCCCGCGGGCGGACCAGCCGCGCCGAGAGCAGGTGCAGCCGCAGGTAGACGTCGTGCGCGTCGGTGGCCGGATCGGCCAGCGAGGCGATCTCGGTGCGGACGATGCTCGTCCGTACCCCCCGTGCCGGGTCCGCGCCGACCAGGGGTTCCAGCTCGGCGGCCGCGTCGCGGGCGGCGCCCGAGCCCAGGGCCGGTGCCGGGTACCAGGTGTCCAGGACGGTCCCGTCGGCGGTCACGGTGGCCAGTCCGGTGCCGGATGCGCCCTCGGCGTGCAGTGCGGTGCTCACGGGTGGCAACGGTAACCGGCGGAGGTGGTCCGGCGCCCTCCGGATGCCGGCTCGAGCGCGGACGGCGGCCACGGACGCCGGGTCGGCGCCCGGCGTTGCGGCCGGACGGTAGCGTCAGGTCGTGCCCGCCGTGCCGACCCTCGACCTGACCGCCGATCCGATCGACCTCACCGCCGCGCTCGTCGACATCCCGAGCGTGTCGGGCGACGAGGCGGTGCTGGCCACGGCGCTGCAGCAGGCCTTGTGCGCCCAGGCCCCGCACCTGGAGGTCGTGCGCTCGGGCGACGCGGTGCTCGCGCGGACCCGGCTCGGCCGGGAACGGCGGGTGCTGCTCGCCGGGCATCTCGACACGGTTCCGGTCGCCGGGAACCTGCCCGGCCGACGCGAGGGGGACCTCCTGTTCGGCTGCGGCACGTCGGACATGAAGGCCGGGGACGCCGTCATCGTCCATCTGGCGGCCACCCTGACCCGGCCGCGGCACGACCTGACACTGATCCTCTACGACTGCGAGGAGGTCGAGGCCGCCCGCAACGGCCTGGGCCGCATTGAGCGTGAGCTGCCCGAATGGCTGAGCGCGGACCTGGCCATCCTCGGCGAGCCGACCAACGGCACGGTCGAGGCGGGCTGTCAGGGCACGTTGCGGGCACAGGTGCGGACCCAGGGGCGCCGGGCTCATTCGGCCCGTTCCTGGCTGGGCGACAACGCCGTGCACCACGCGGGCGCCGTTCTGGAGCGGCTCACGACCTATGCCGCACGCCAGGTCGAGATCGACGGCTGCCGCTACCGCGAGGGATTGCAGGCCGTGCGGATCGCGGGCGGCGTGGCGGGCAACGTCGTCCCGGACGAGTGCGTCGTCACCGTCAACTTCCGGTTCGCCCCCGACCGCAGCGCAGCGGCCGCCGTCGCGCACGTCCGCGAGGTGTTCGACGGTTTCGACCTCACGATCACCGACCTGTCACCGGGTGCGCTGCCGGGACTGTCGACACCCGCGGCGCAGGAGTTCCTCGCCGCGACCGGAGCCACCGCACGGGCCAAGTACGGCTGGACCGATGTCGCCCGCTTCGCCGCTCTCGGCATCCCGGCCCTCAACTACGGTCCCGGCGACCCGAACCAGGCGCATACCCGTGAGGAGAGCGTCGACATCTCGATGATCACGCGATGCGCGAGCGTGCTCACGCGTTTCCTGAGCTGACACCAACCGTCATTAGTCTTGACGGATGACCCGAGACGGTGACCGTCCGCGCCCGGAGGAGAAGCAACGGGGGCCCGTTGTGCTGCGCCGGGAGCATCGCATCGAGCCGACCACCACGGACCAGCGGCTGCTCGACTCGCGCGGCCCCTCGGACTGGGTGCACACCGACCCCTGGCGGGTGCTGCGCATCCAGGCCGAGTTCGTCGAGGGCTTCGGTGCGCTCGCCGAGCTCCCGCGTGCCGTGACCGTGTTCGGTTCGGCCCGCACCCCCCGTGATCACGCCGAGTACGCCCTGGGGCGCGCCCTGGGCGCCGCGCTGGCCGATGCGGGCTTCGCGGTGATCACCGGTGGCGGGCCGGGGACGATGGAGGCCGCCAACCGCGGCTGCTCCGAGGCCGGCGGGCTGAGCGTCGGGCTCGGCATCGAGCTGCCGTTCGAACAGGGCCTCAACGACTGGGTCGACGTCGGGATCAACTTCCGGTACTTCTTCGCCCGCAAGACGATGTTCGTGAAGTACTCGCAGGCGTTCGTCTGCCTGCCAGGCGGGTTCGGCACGCTCGACGAGCTGTTCGAGGCGCTCACCCTGGTGCAGACCAAGAAGGTCACCAAGTTCCCGGTCGTCCTGCTCGGCGAGGAGTACTGGGGTGGGCTCTACGACTGGATCGTCCGCACCGTCGTCGCCAGCGGCAAGATCAGCGAGAAGGATCTCGGGTTGATCCACCTCACCGATGAGATCGACGACGCCGTGAAGGTGGTGCACGAGGCCTACCGGGCCTGGGAGGAGACGCACTGATGCGCTACACCGTCTGCGTCTACTGTGCCTCGTCGGACTCGGTACCCGAGCGCTACCTGGAGCTGGCCACCGCGGTGGGGGCCGGTATCGCCGAACGCGGCTGGAACCTCGTCTCCGGCGGCGGCCGCGTCTCGATGATGGGCGCGGTCGCGGCGGCTGCGCGGAACGGCGGCGCGCGAACCATCGGGGTGATCCCGCGCGCACTGGTCGACCGCGAGGTCGCCGACGTGTTCGCCGACGAGCTCCTGGTCACCGACACCATGCGGGAGCGAAAGGCGGTCATGGAGGCGCATACCGACGCCTTCCTCGCGCTGCCCGGCGGTATCGGCACCTGCGAGGAGCTTTTCGAGACCTGGACGGCAGGGACGCTGGGCATGCACACCAAGCCGGTGGTGCTGCTCGACCCGGACGGCCACTGGGCCGGGCTGCTCGCCTGGCTGCACGAGCTCGTCGAACGCGGCTTCGTGAGCCCGCAGGCGCTGGCCCGGCTCGTCGTTGCCACCGATGTGGCGACGGCGCTGGACGCCTGCGCCTCGGTCGATGACATGCCAGCATCGGTGTCATGACCATCGATGGGGTCACTCCCGGGCTGCGGTTCGGCAGCCGCGTCCCGGCGGCCGGCCGCGCGCTGGTGATGGCCATCGTCAACCGCACGCCGGACTCGTTCTACGACCGCGGTGCGACGTTCTCCGATCATGCGGCGATGGCGGCGGTGGACCGCGCGGTCGCCGAGGGCGCCGACATCATCGACATCGGCGGGGTCAAGGCGGGCCCCGGCCCGGAGGTTGACGCCGCGGAGGAGATCCGCCGGGTGGTGCCGTTCGTGGCCGCGGTCCGCGACCGGCACCCGGACATCGTGATCAGCGTCGACACCTGGCGGGGCGAGGTCGGCAGGCGCGCGGTCGCCGAGGGCGCCGACCTGCTCAACGACACGTGGGCCGGGGCCGATCCGACGCTCGGCGAGGTCGCCGCCGAAGCGGGTGTCGGCATCGTCTGCTCGCACACCGGCGGGGCGATCCCGCGCCGCCGCCCGCACCGGGTGCGGTACGCGGACGTCGTCGCCGAGGTGATCGAGGAGCTGACCGGGCAGGCCGAGAAGCTGGTCGCGCTCGGTGTGCCGCGGGCCGGAATCCTCATCGACCCCACCCACGACTTCGGGAAGAACACCTGGCACGGCCTGGCCCTGCTGCGCCGCGCCGACGAGCTGGTCGCGACCGGATGGCCGGTGCTGATGGCGTTGTCGAACAAGGATTTCGTCGGGGAGACGTTGGGGGTGACGGAGGTGACCGAGCGGCTGGAGGGCACGCTCGCGGCGACGGCGCTGGCCGCGGCGGCCGGGGCCATGGCGTTCCGGGCGCATGAGGTGGCCGCCACCCGCCGCACCGTCGACATGGTCGCCTCGATCCTGGGCACCCGGCCGCCGGCGCGCACCGTGCGCGCGTTGGCCTGAGGAGGGGCATGGACGCCGTCACCGAGCGGTGGTTCGCGCAGCGGACCTGGCAGGCACCCGGCTGGACCGTCGACGAGCTGGCCGCGGCCAAACGGGGCAGGCGGGTGTCGGTCGTGCTGCCCGCGCTCGACGAGGAGGCAACGGTCGGTGCGATCGTGGCCGCGATCGTCCCCCTGACCCGAGGGCCGGACCCGCTGGTCGACGAGCTGGTCGTCGTCGACTCCGGTTCGACCGACCGCACGGTCGAGCGGGCCGCCGCGGCCGGGGCGCGGGTGGTGCACCGCGAGGACGTGCTGCCCGATCTGGCACCGGTGCCGGGCAAGGGCGAGGTGCTGTGGCGCTCGCTGGCGGCGACCGAGGGCGATCTGGTGGTGTTCCTGGACTCCGATCTCGTCGACTTCGACGCGGGTTTCGTCCCGGCGCTGCTGGGCCCGTTGCTCACGGTGCCGGGCGTGGCGATGGTCAAGGGGTTCTACCGGCGCCCCCTGCGGCTGGAGACCGTGCAGAACGACACCGGCGGCGGCCGGGTCACGGAGCTTCTGGCCAGGCCGCTGTTGGCGGCGCTGCGCCCACAGCTCTCGGCGGTGGTGCAGCCGCTGGGCGGGGAGTATGCCGCGACCCGTGAGCTGCTGGAGTCCGTGCCGTTCGCGGCGGGCTACGGCGTGGAGATCGGGTTGCTCATCGACACCTGCGACCGGCTCGGCCTCGACGGTCTGGCCCAGGTCAACCTCGGGGTCCGCAAGCACCGCAACCGGTCCTTGCTCCAGCTCGGGGTGATGGCCCGGCAGATCCTGGCCGCCGTGCTGCGCCGCTGCGGGGTGTCCGACTCCGGCGACGCCCTCACCCAGTTCCGGCAGATCGACGGCGAGTGGCTGCCCTCGCCGCACCGTGTCGAGGTGTTGGAGCGCCCACCGCTGCGGGAGGTGGTGTTCCCGGGTGGTCGCCCCGCTCCCGCCCCCGTGGTGAGATTTGATCCATGGGGACCGCGCTGATCTACCTGCTGGTCGTACTCGTGGTGGCGGTGGTGGTCTTCGGGCTGGCTGCCGCGGTTTTCGGACGCGGGGAGGAACTCGCCCCGCTCGCTCCCGGCGTGACGCCCACCCGGTTGCCCATCGGTGAGATCAGCGGCCGGGACGTCGGCCAGCTGCAGTTTCCGCAGGCGGTACGGGGCTACCGGATGGCAGAGGTGGACTGGGTGCTCGACCGGCTGGCCGAGGAGCTCGACCGGCGGTGCGCCGAACGCGACGAGTTGCGCGCCCGGCTCGCGCAGCTGGAGTCCACCTGTGCCGCGGCGGGAGATACCCACCGCGGCGAGGACGGCCGGTGACCCCTGCGAGAGCGGCTCCGCCGACGCAGCGCGATGGCGCGAATGCACAGCGTGAACAGCGGCGGTGCCCCGTCGCATTGATCGCTCCGGTTGTACGCACCGCGGAGCGATGGGGGAGAATGGTACGGCATCCCCGCCCGTGCGCGCTCCCCAGCGCACCGGCGCCCTGGACGAGTAGATACGGAGGGAGCACGAGATGGCGGCGATGAAGCCCCGGACCGGTGACGGTCCACTGGAAGTGACCAAGGAGGGTCGGGGCATCGTGATGCGCGTCCCGCTCGAGGGCGGCGGCCGCCTGGTCGTGGAGATGACCCCGGAAGAGGCCAGCGACCTCGGCGACGCACTCAAGGCCGCAACGGGCTGACCGCTCATCCGATGGCCCGGTCGCCGCGCCGGCGACCGGGCCATCGATGTCCGGCCGATCAGCGGTCAGACGGGCAGTGCGGCCGCGGCCGGGTCGTGCACGAGCTGAGAGTGCGTCCCGCGGCGGTCCGCCAGCGTGACCACCTCGATCGAGACCTCGCCGCAGGCGCAGCGCCGATAGCGCACCCACCCCTCGGACGTGTGGTGCGTCGACAGCACCTCGGTCTCCTCGCTGGGCCAGCCGCATTGCGCGCAGCGCATCCCCCGCAGCGTCACGATGTCCTCCGGTAATATATGACTGTGTTTGGCCTCTTACATCAAGGCTAGCAGGTGATATAGACGAATGGATTTCATCGGTTACCGAAGTGATGCACTCGGCGCCGCCGTGGCTCTGGTGAACGCGATGGCGAGCGGCCCGGCCGGTCCCGTGGAACCGCAGCCGAGGCTGCGGGATGTCCTCGTCGAGCATCGCTACCTGGCCGGACACGCGTCCGCCTCGGTCGAGCCGGCGCTGCGGGGCTGGGCGTTGCGGCTGCGCACCGTGTTCGAGGCCGGAGATCTCGACGCCACCGCGCAGGCCGTCAACGCGTTGCTCGCCGATGTCGTGATCGGACCACATCTGTCCAGACACGACGGACAGGACTGGCACCTGCACTACACCCCGCCGAAGGCCTCGCTCGTCGACCGGGTGCGCTCCACCACGGCGTTCGCGCTCGCGATGCTCGTCTCGGAGTACGGGGCGGACCGGCACGGTGTGTGCGCGGCCGAGGGGTGCAGCAGGGTCTACGCCGACACCTCGCGCAACGCCGCCCGCCGCTATTGCTCACCGGCCTGCGCCAACCGCTCGGCCGTCGCGGCCCACCGGGCACGGGAAAGGCTGCGCAGGCTCGCTCAGAGCGAGTAGTAGATCTCCGCCGTCCGCTGCGCAGCACGCGTCCAGGAGAACTCGCGCTGCGCGCGCTCCCGGCCGGCCGCGCCCATCGCCGCGGCCCGCGCCGGGTCGCCGAGCAGCGCATTGACCGCGTCGGCGAGCCCGGCGCGGAACTCCTCGACGGCATGTTCGTCGAACCGCACCAGGGTCCCGGTCTCCCCGTCGGCGACGACCTCGGGAATCCCACCGACGTCGGAGGCGACCACAGCGGTGCCGCACGCCATCGCCTCGAGGTTGACGATGCCCAGCGGCTCGTAGACCGAAGGGCAGACGAAGACGCTGGCGGCCGAGAGCAGCTCGCGGACCTCACCGGTCTGCAGCATCCGGCGCAACCAGACCACCCCCGGACGCGCCGCGGACAGCTCGGCGACGGCCTTCTCGGTCTCCTCCGCGATCTCCGGCGTGTCCGGTGCGCCCGCGCACAACACGATCTGCGCGCCCCGGTCGATCGCGTGCGCCGCCTCGATCAGATGGCCGAGACCCTTCTGCCGGGTGATCCGCCCGAGGAAGACGACGATCGGTCGGTCCGGGTCGATGCCCGCGGCGACGACGGCGCCCCGGCCCGGAACGGGACGGAAGTGTTCGACGTCGATGCCGTTGTGCACGACGTGCACCCGAGCCGGATCGATCGCCGGGTAGCACTCGAGGACGTCGGCCCGCATGCCCTCGCTGACCGCGATCACCGCGTCGGCGTGTTCGTAGGCGGTCCGCTCGGCCCACGAGGACAGCCGATAGCCGCCGCCGAGCTGCTCGGCCTTCCACGGCCGCCGCGGCTCGAGCGAATGGGCGGTGACCACATGTGGGACGTCGTGCAGCATCTTGGCCAGATGCCCGGCCAGGTTCGCGTACCAGGTGTGCGAGTGGACGACGTCGAGGGTGCCGGCGCTGTTCGCGTCCAGCGCGGCGACGATCGACAGGTCCACGCCGAGGGTCTGCAGCGCGGGGTTGGCGCCGGCCAGGAAATCGGGCGGCCGATGCCCGCGGGTGTGCGCGGCCCCCGCCGGCGGATCGCCGAAGCAGTGCACCTCGACCCGGATGTGCGGACCCAGGGCGCGCAGCGCCGGCACCAGATGCCCGACGTGTACCCCGGCGCCGCCGTAGACCTGGGGCGGGTATTCACGGGTGAGCAGGCCGATGTGCACGCGCTGACGCTATTCCTCCCCGGGCACGCGCAGCGACCCTGGCTTGCTCGGTATGGCCCGGCCGCACCGGGGAACACTAGGGTCGTGTCCGTGACCGCGCGAGGCCTGCCGGACCATCGGTCCGGGGGAGCAACGATGTTCGGATGGCGCCGATGATCGCGGGCCGGCCCTTCGCGACGCCGGGCAGGCCGCAGGCGAGCGTGCTGGGCATCGTCCTCGCCGGTGGCGAGGGCAAGCGGCTGTGGCCGCTGACCGCCGACCGGGCCAAGCCCGCGGTCCCCTTCGGCGGCAACTACCGGCTGATCGACTTCGTGCTGTCGAACCTGGTGAACGGCGGGTTGCACCGGATCTGCGTGCTCACCCAGTACAAGTCGCACTCGCTGGACCGGCACATCTCCACGACGTGGCGGCTGTCGAGCGTGCTCGGGCAGTACATCACCACGGTGCCCGCCCAGCAGCGGCTCGGTCGCCGCTGGTACACCGGCAGCGCCGACGCGATCTTCCAGAGCCTCAACCTCGTCTACGACGAACAACCCGACTACATCGCGGTGTTCGGCGCCGACCACGTGTACCGGATGGACCCGGCGCAGATGATCGCCCACCACGTCGCGAGCGGGGCCGGGGTCACCGTCGCGGGGATCCGGGTGCCGCGGGTGGAGGCGAAGGCGTTCGGCTGCATCAACTCCGACCCCGACGGACGCATCGTCGACTTCCTCGAGAAGCCGTCCGACCCACCCGCGGTGCCCGACGATCCGGACGTGACGTTCGCCTCCATGGGCAACTACGTCTTCACCACCGAGGTGCTGCTCGACGGCCTGCGCGCCGACGCCGAGGACGGCGACTCCGACCACGACATGGGCGGCGACATCATTCCGCGGCTGGTGCGGCAGCAGGAGGCGGCGGTCTACGACTTCGCCGACAACGTCGTCCCGGGAGCCACCGAACGGGACGCGGGATACTGGCGCGACGTCGGGACCATCGACGCCTACTACGACGCGCACACCGATCTGGTCTCGATCCACCCGATCTTCAACCTGTACAACGATCGCTGGCCCATCCGCACGTCGATGGCGCCGCTGCCGCCCGCCAAGTTCGTCGAGGGCGGTATCGCGCAGGACTCGATCGTGGGCGCGGGCACGATCATCTCCGGGGCGATCGTGCGCCGGTCGGTGATCAGCCCGAACGTCCGGATCGACGCGGGCGCTGAGGTATCCGACTCGGTGGTCCTGCCGGGCACCCGGATCGGCAGCGGCGCGGTCGTACGGGGAGCGATCCTGGACAAGAACGTGGTCGTCCCGGCGGGGACGCTCGTGGGCGTCGACCTGGCGCTGGACCGTGCCCGCTACACGGTCAGCCCGGGCGGCGTCGTGGTGCTGGGCAAAGGTGCCATCGCGCTGTAAGGTCCGCGTGCGGCCCGGTGCCCTCACGAACCCCAACCCCCACGTTCACAGGTATTTCTCAGACTTTTTTCACGTATCGTTCACGGCCGCGGGGGAACCTTGTACGTGCGCGGCCGGGGTCGTCGGCCGTTGCCGCCGGGGGGAGCGGGGAACACGGTGCTCACGCCGGGCGTTTCCGACAGGTACGACCCGCCCCAGGAGGTGCGCACCGCACATGACCGCTCGCCCAGCCACCGCGACGTTCGGTGCCGGGCCGGCGACCGCCGGGCCGGCGGAAGCTGCGGCATCCGTCGCGGTTCCCGGGGAGGCGGCGGACTGGAGGCCGCCGAGCTGGGACGAGATCGTCCGTGAGCACGGTGACCGGGTCTACCGTCTCGCCTACCGGTTGACCGGCAACCCGCACGACGCCGAGGACCTCACCCAGGAGACCTTCATCAGGGTCTTCCGCTCGCTGTCCTCCTACCAGCCCGGCACCTTCGAGGGCTGGCTGCACCGCATCACCACGAACCTGTTCCTGGACATGGTGCGGCGGCGATCCCGGGTCCGGATGGAGGCCCTCCCGGACGACTCGGACCGCATCCCCGGCCAGGGACCGGAGCCCGAGGTCGTCTTCTCCGAGACCCATCTCGACCCTGCGCTCCAGGCAGCGCTCGACGAGCTGGCGCCGGAGTTTCGCGCGGCCGTGGTGCTGTGTGACGTCGAAGGCCTCTCGTACGAGGAGATCGGTGCGACTCTCGGCGTGAAGCTCGGTACTGTGCGAAGCAGGATCCACCGCGGCCGGGCGGCGCTGCGCAACGCGCTCGAGCGGCTCCGGGCCGAGGTGGCACCCTCCGATACCCGTCGTGGCGACATGGCTCTGGCTGGGGAGGTCGCAGGATGACGCATGCGCGCCGGCGCTTCTCGGTGAGTACCCCCAGCTGGGGGGAAGGGCATCTCACCCTCGATGCGATCGTCGCGTTCGTCGATGACGAGCTCGCCGCCGGCGCGCACGCCCGCGCGACCCAGCACCTCGACCACTGCACCGAATGCGCCGAGGAGGTCGTGGCCCAGGTTCAGGTGCGGTCGGCGCTGCGGTCGGCCGCGACGCCGAGCATGCCGTCCTCCCTGCTGTCGAGCCTGCGGGCGATTCCGCAGGACGTCGACCTGCCCGAGCCACCCGCCGGTCTCGCGGTGTCCCCCGACGGCCAGCTCGTCACCGCGCTTCGCCACCCTCCGGCCGAGGTGTTCCCGCTCGGCGAGACGGTGCCTCGGCCGGCGTCCGGGCGGCGCCGGATGCGGGCGGGTGCCGGGGTCGCCGTCACCGGCCTCGCCCTCGGTGCGCTGGTCTTCAGCGCACCATCGGCGTCGGTCGACTCCGTGGCCGGCACCCCACCGGTCGACCGCGGTGTGCTCGGTGGACCCGTCCTCGGCGGCACCGTCCCGGCGGTCCTGGACACCCGGTTCGGACCGAATACGAACCCGGCGGCTCCGGCCTCGGGTGAGTCACCTCAGCTGACGAACCTGGCCCGGCGCGTCGATCTGATGGCCCCCGCCTTCTCCGTCGCGTACCTGCGCTGACGTCGGCGGCTACGCAGACTTCACCCCCGGTGCGGCAAGCTGGGACTCTCGGACCCGACCCGCAGCCAGGAGCGATGAGCGACCAGCACGAAGGCACGACGAACGGCGAGCCCACGCCGGAGCGGCCCGCGCCCCCGCGGCTGGGTCCGCGCCCACTGGTGCGCCCACCCGTCGACGCGGGGGAGGCGTCGGTCTTCGGCAGGCCCGCGGGGGTCGACGGCGGGTTCGCGCAGTGGCCGCGCGGCAACGGCTCGGCGGCGCCCGGCCCGCTGCGACCTGGGCCCCCGCCCGCCGCGCTGGCCAGCGCGTTCGGCCGCCCCGACGGGGACGCCGCGGCGTTGCAACGGCCGCCGCATCCCGGCCAGGACCCGGCCCAGCCGCCCCCGGCGTTCTGGGCGGATCCCGCGGCCCCGGTCGAGAAGGACCCGTGGCGTGACCCGGACAGCGGGGCGGTGCTCGGCCCGCCACCCGTGGATGGGCCCGAGCCGGCGCCGGCCCCGTCCGGTCCGGGCGCGCGACTGAGCGTCCGGGAGGTGCTCTTCGGCCGGCGGGTGCATCCGCGCGCGCTGGCCCTGCTGGCGTTCGTGGCGCTGCTCATCGGTGTCGCGGGCGGTCTGGTGGGCAGGCTGACCGCGGGCGGGGCGGCGAGGCTCACCGCGCCCGACGCGACGATCGCCGCGGCCGCCCCGGCCAAGGAACGACCTCCCGGCTCGGTCGCCGATATCGCGGCCAAGGTGGTCCCGGCCGTGGTCTCGCTGGAGATCCGGGTCGGTGACCAGGGCGGCACGGGGTCCGGTGTCGTCATCGACCCGGCCGGCTATGTGCTCACCAACAACCACGTCGTCGCGCCGGCCGCGCAGGTCCAGGGCGCCACCGTCGAGGCCGTCTTCAGCGACGGCAGCCGGGCGCCCGCCCCGATCGTCGGGCGTGACCCGAAGACGGACCTGGCCGTGGTCAAGGTCGGGGTCGCGAACCCGACGGTCGCGCAGATCGGCTCCTCGGCCGGACTCGCGGTCGGCGACGCGGTCCTGGCTGTGGGCTCTCCGCTCGGCCTGGCCGGCACGGTGACCAGCGGTATCGTCAGCGCGATCGAGCGCCCGGTCCGGCTCGACGGCGAGGGTAACGCCGGCGACGCCGTCATTGACGCCATCCAGACCGATGCCGCGATCAACCCGGGCAACTCGGGCGGCCCACTCGTCGACTCGACCGGCGCGGTCGTCGGGATCAACACCGCGATCCGCAGCCTCGGCCAGGGCGAGGGCGGTTCGATCGGGCTCGGTTTCGCGATCCCGATCGACGAAGCCCGGCGGATCGCCGAGCAGCTCATCCGCGTCGGCACGGTCACGCACGCCGAGTTGGGGGTGAACGCAAAGTCCGTCACCGACGGCGCCACGGACGGCGCGCAGGTGCAGAACGTGGTGCAGGGCGGTGCCGCCGCGGCGGCGGGGATCAACGAGGGTGATGTGATCGTCAAGGTGGGCGAACGTGCGATCGCCGGGGCGGATGACCTCGTGGTCGCCGTCCGGGAGCACCAACCCGGGCAGAGCGTGCCGATCGAGCTGATCCGGGGTGGCAGGCCGCTCACGGTCACGGCCGTGCTCACCTCCGACTGAGCCTCGGTCGACCGAGCCCCGGCGCGGTGCGCACGTCCGTGCTGAGCTGGGGCGCAGGTAAGCTGACGCCGTGTTCGACAGCGTCGGTTGGGCGGAGATCCTGGTCCTGATCGTGGTCGGGTTGTTCGTCCTCGGCCCGGAACGGCTCCCGGCCGCCGCCGCCTGGCTGGGCAAGGCGATCCGTCAGGTGCGCGAGTACGCCACCGGGGCGCGCGACCAGCTGCGCCATGAGTTCGGCCCGGAGTTCGACGAGCTGCGCAAGCCCTTGGAGGACCTGCGCGGGCTGCGCGACTTCAACCCGCGCACCGCCGTGCGTCGCACCCTGTTCGAGGAGGGGCCGGCGCCGAGGCCGAACGGCTCAGATGTGGGCGGCTCGTCCGGCAACGGCTCGTCCGGCAACGGCTCGTCCGGCAACGGCACGGTGCCAGGTCCACGGGTGACGGGACCGGCCGCACCCCAGCTCTCCCCCGGCGAACGCCCGCCGATCGACCCCGACGCCACCTGAGGCTCCGCGGACCACGCCTCGCCCGCCCGGGCGTCAGTGGCGAACGGGTGCGATGTTCAGCGACCGGCCGACCAGCCCGCGTGAGCGGGTGCTGAGTGTCTGGGCCACCGCACGCAGCGCCGCGCCGGAGGCCGACTCCGGCTCGGCCAGCACGATCGGGGTGCCGGCATCGCCGCATTCGCGCAGCCGCGGCTCCAGCGGGATCTGCCCCAGCAGCGGCACCGGGGCACCCAGCGCTCGGCTCAACGAGTCGGCCACGGTCTGGCCGCCGCCCACGCCGAAGACCTCCATCCGGGTGCCGTCGGGCAGTTCCATCCAGGACATGTTCTCCACCACCCCGGCCAGTCGCTGGCGGGTCTGCAGGGCGATCGCGCCCGCCCGCTCGGCCACCTCGGCCGCAGCCTGCTGCGGGGTGGTGACCACCAGCAGCTCGGCGTTCGGGATCAGCTGGGCGGTGGAGATCGCGATGTCCCCGGTGCCCGGGGGCAGATCCAGCAGCAGCACGTCCAGGTCGCCCCAGTAGACATCGGCCAGGAACTGCTGCAGCGCCCGGTGCAGCATCGGGCCCCGCCACACCACCGGCGTGTTGCCCTCGACGAACATGCCGATCGAGATGACCTTCACACCGTGCGCCTGCGGCGGCATGATCATGTTCTCGACCTTGGTCGGGCGTGCCGCGGTCCCCAGCATCCGAGGCACCGAATGACCGTAGATGTCGGCGTCGACCACGCCGACGTGCAGCCCGCGGGCGGCCATCGCCGCGGCGAGGTTGACCGTGACCGAGGACTTGCCCACTCCACCCTTGCCGGAGGCCACGCAGTAGACCCGGGTCAGTGAGCCAGGCTGGGCGAACGGGATGACCGGCTCCTCGACATCCCCGCGCAGGCTGCGCCGCAACGCGGTGCGCTGCTCGTCGCTCATCACGTCGAGGTCGACCTCCACGGCCCGGACGCCGGGGACGGTGGAGACCGCCGCGGTGACCCGGGACGTGATGGTGTCGCGCATGGGGCAGCCCGCGACCGTGAGATACACCCCGACGTGCGCGATACCGTCCGGGGAGACCGTGACGTCCTTGACCATGCCGAGCTCGGTGATCGGCTTGTGGATCTCGGGGTCATCGACCTTCGCCAGGGCGGCCCGAACAGCCTGCGCGACGGAGTCGGAATGTGCATTTCCGATGACGGACATCAGGTTCTCCGCTGGACCTTCCTATGACGTCGCTACGAGCGGCCACCGGCCGCGACTCGTCGTCCATGCTACGTGCGTGTCCGCCGGATCCGTCCGCCGTAGCATTTCTCGTCGTGACAGACATCGCCGACGCCGCCGCGGGGCAACGCCCGGCGGCGGTTCCGGGGGGACGGCGGCGCGTGCCGAGCCGAGAGCACCTCGCCTCATGGCGCGCTTTCTTGCGGGCTCACGCCACGATCACCCGGGCCTTGGAGACGGAATTGGTGGCGGAACAGCGGTTGTCCCTGGCCTCCTATGACGTGCTGGTGCAGCTCGCCGAGGCGCCGCAGCGCACGCTGCGGATGACCGAGCTGGCTGCGGCCGTGCTGCTGTCGCGGTCCGGGGTGACCCGGATCGTGGACCGGCTCGAGCGGGCCGGGATGGTCCGGCGCAGCGCGGTGGAAGGGGACGGCCGCGGCGTCGCGGCCACCCTCACCGAGTCCGGCCTGAGCCGGCTGCGCATCGCCGCTCGGACCCATCTCGCCGGTGTGGTGACGCATTTCGTCGACCGGCTGGGCGCTGACGAGATGGCCGCGCTGGAACGGATCAGTCGCAGGCTGGTCGACTGACATCGATCGGAGCGTCGCCAAGGCCCCGCTCGGCGCGGGCCATGGCCCGCTCGGACCCGTCGTTCCGTGCGGCATCGATCCGCTCGACGAGCCGGTCCAGCTCTCCGCGCAGGTAGTCGCGCGTTGCCACCTCGCCGATCGCGAGCCGCAGCGCGGCCAACTCGCGGGCCAGATACTCGGTATCCGCCTTGGTGCGTTCGGCGCGCCTGCGATCCTCGTCCAGCGAGACCCGGTCCCGGTCGTCCTGCCGGTTCTGCGCCAGCAGGATCAGCGGCGCCGCGTACGCGGCCTGGGTGGAGAACGCCAGGTTGAGCAGGATGAACGGGTAGGGATCCCACTGCAGGGACAGGGCGAACAGGTTCAGCGCGATCCAGACCACGACGATCACGGTCTGGATCGCCAGGTAGCGGCCGGTGCCGAGGAAGCGGGCCAGCCGTTCGGAGAACCGCGCGAACTCCTCGGGATCCATGTCGAGTCGCCGCCTGGCCGGGCGCGGCTGGTCGAGCCTGCGGCGAGCGCGCAGCTCAGGCATGGTCGCGACCTCCCGTGGGTTCGTTCACGACACCGTTGCGGTGGCCGTCGGGGCGTCCCGTGCCGGGGTTCCCGACGACGCCGCCGATCGGCTCGGCCAGCTCGTCCCGCCAGCCCCAGGGCAGGAGATGATCGAGCACGTCGTCGACGGTGACCGCGCCGAGCAGATGTTCCCCGGCGTCGACGACCGGGCCCGCGACGAGGTTGTACGCCGCGAAGTAGCGGGTGACCTGGGGCAGCGTCGCATCCGGCGAGAGCGCGAGCTCGTTGTCCACCAGCCCCGCGACCAGCTCGAACGGCGCCTCCCGCAGCAGCCGCTGAGAGTGCACGCAGCCGAGGTAGGGTCCGGTCGGCGTCTCGGTCGGAGGTCGGCAGACGAACACCATGCTCGCCAGCGCCGGCGGGATGTCCGGGTTGCGGATATGCGCGAGCGCCTCGGCGACCGTGGCGTCGGGGCGCAGGATGACCGGCTCGGGGGTCATCAGGCCGCCCGCGGTATCGGCCGAGTACCGCATCAGCCTGCGGACCGGTGCGGACTCCTCGGGTTCCATCAGGGCCAGCAGCCGGTCGGACTCGTCGTCGGGCAGCTCGCCGAGGAGGTCCGCCGCGTCGTCGGGGGCCATCGCGCCGAGCACGTCAGCGGCGCGCTCGGCGTCGAGGTGCCCCAGCATCAGCCGCTGGTCGGACTCCGACAGCTCCTCGAACACATCGGCCAGCCGTTCGTCGTCGAGGGCGTCGACGACCTCGTGCTGGCGCTTGATCGGCAGCTCGGACAGCGCGGCGGCGACGTCGGCCGCCCGCATCGTCTCGAACACCGCGAGCAGTCCCTCGGTGCCTTGCCGGTCGGACAGGGTCAGCCCCTGCACGGCCCGCCACGGCACGATGCTGACCGCGCCGCGCCGGGCCAGGCGGGTCCGCCGGGGGCGCACCGCGAGCCGTCCGACGACCCAGTCGCGGGAGCGGGTCGGCTCGATCGCCGCGTCGACGACGACGACCTCCTCGCCGGAGTCGGCCAGGTGCACGCGGGCGTCGATGACCTGACCGACGAGGAGCGCCTCGTTCGGACGCTGGCGAAACCCTCGGAGGCTGACCGATCCGGTGGCCAGCCTGACCGCCTCGGCGTCGATGGTGGTGACCCGCAGCATCGGCACGAAGATCCGCCGCCGGGTGACGAGCTCGACGACCAGCCCGAGCGCCCGCGGCGGGCTCGGATCGACCCGTAGCGAGATCACGACGTCGCGGACCTTGCCGATCCGCTCGCCGCCAGGACTGATGACGGCGAGGCCCACCATGCGTGCCACGTAGACCTGCGCCGCGCTCATGGGCACAGACTAGAACCGCCGGGGGCACGCGTCCGTGCACGTCACTCTAGGGTCCACTCTGTGCGGAACCTTCGATTCGATGTCGTCGACGTGTTCACCGACCGGCCGTACGCCGGCAACCCGCTGGCCGTCGTCCACGGGGCCGACGAGCTGGACGCCGCGGCCATGCAGGCGATCGCCGCCGAGTTCGGACTGTCCGAGACCGTCTTTCTGCTGCGCCCGACCCAGGCCGGGGCCGACTATCGGGTGCGGATCTTCACTCCGACGGTCGAGCTGCCCTTCGCCGGGCATCCGAGCGTGGGTGCGGCGTGGGTACTGGCCCGGGACGGGGTGATCGAGTCCGGTGAGGTCGTGCAGGAGTGCGGCGCGGGCCTGCTTCCTGCCCGTGTCGACGCCGTCGGGGCGCATGTCCGCGGCGGCCTGCCGGAGGTCGGCGACGACGCCGATGCCGGGCTGCTCGCGGCCGCGGTCGGGCTGGGGCCCGACGATGTCGACGGCGCGGCGGCCGCGGGCATCGCCGCGGCCGGGGTGCCGTTCGTCTTCCTCCCGGTGCGTCAGGACGCGGTGGCCAGGGCGGTCTGCGACGACGCCGCGGTGCGCGCGCAGACCGAGGGGGTGACGGGGCTGGTCGTCTTCCACGCCGACGCGGCGTGCGAGCGCATCCACCTGCGGATGTTCGCGCCCGGCTCGGGGGTGCCGGAGGATCCCGCGACGGGCTCGGCGGCGGTCGCGCTCGCGGTGTTCCTCGTCGACCGCGGGTTGCTCGGGCCCGACGGCGAGGCGGGCTTCACCATCGCCCAGGGGGCCGAGATCGGCCGGCCCTCGACGTTGCACGTGCGGGTGCGCGCCGGTGGGGGCCGTGCGACCGAAACCTGGGTCGGTGGCGGTGTGGCCGCGGTGTCCCGGGGTGAGCTGGTGGCGGTGCCGCAGGGGTAGTACTGCTCGGTAACCCGGTCTCACCTCGGCTGGGTGAGAAACCAATCACCCTGTGAGGTCACGTCGGCCCAAACGTGCCAGCATGCTGGGAACCCTGTGCCGACCTCGACGAGGAGTATGCCCGTGAGCACGCCCAACCGCGCCCGCCGTTCCTGCCTCGCAGTGCCGGGATCGAGCCAGAAGTTCATCGACAAGGCCCGCACCCTGCCCGCCGACCAGGTCTTCCTCGACCTGGAGGACGCCTGCGCCCCGCTGGCCAAGCCCGATGCGCGCAAGACGATCGTGGCCGCCCTCAACGAGGGCGGCTGGGGCGAGAAGATCCGGGTCGTCCGAGTGAACGACTGGACCACCGAGTGGACCTACCGCGACGTCACCGAGGTCGTCGAGGGCGCCGGAGCCAACCTCGACGCGATCATGCTGCCGAAGGTCCAGACGGCGGAGCAGATCGTCGCGCTGGACATGCTGCTGACCCAGATCGAGAAGACGATGGGCTACGAGGTCGGCCGCATCGGCATCGAGGCGCAGATCGAGAACGCGCTGGGCCTGATCAACGTCAACGCGATCGCCACGGCCTCCCCGCGGGTCGAGACGATCATCTTCGGTCCGGCCGACTTCATGGCGAGCATCAACATGAAGTCGCTGGTCGTGGGTGAGCAGCCGCCCGGCTACGACGTGGGCGACGCCTACCACCACATCCTGATGAGCATCCTGATGGCCGCGCGGGCCCACGACAAGCAGGCCATTGACGGCCCGTACCTGCAGATCAAGGACGTCGACGGGTTCCGCAGGGTGGCAGGCCGCTCCGCCGCGCTCGGGTTCGACGGCAAGTGGGTGCTGCACCCCGGCCAGATCGATGCCGCCAACGAGACGTTCTCCCCGGCCCAGGCCGACTACGACCACGCCGAGAACATCCTCGACGCCTACGAGTACTTCACCTCGGCGGCGGGTGGCGCGCGGGGCGCGGCGATGCTGGGCGACGAGATGATCGACGAAGCCAGCCGCAAGATGGCCCTGGTCATCGCGGGCAAGGGCCGGGCCGCCGGCATGCAGCGCACCGACCGCTGGACCCCGCCCGCGGAGTGAGCCCGATTCGCTGCGAACGCTACGGAACGGTCGTTCGAGCAGGACCGAAACCGCCGTACCGTAGCGATCGGGGCGCAGCGATCCGTTCCGCAGGCAACCGTCACCGAGAGGAACCCCCCATGGCCCGGCTCGCCCAGACCGCCGGTCTGACCGAGATCCAGCAGGAGATCCTGTCCACCGTCCGCACGTTCGTGGACAAGGAGATCCTCCCGCACGCCACCGCGCTGGAGCATGCCGACACCTATCCCCAGGACATCGTCGACGGGATGAAGGAGATGGGGCTGTTCGGCCTCACCATCCCGGAGGAGTACGGCGGGCTCGGTGAGTCGCTGCTCACCTACGCACTGGTGGTGGAGCAGATCGCGCGCGGCTGGATGAGCGTCTCCGGCGTGATCAACACCCACTTCATCGTGGCGTACATGATCAACCAGCACGGTACGCCCGAACAGAAGCAGCGCTACCTGCCGAAGATGGCCACGGGTGAGGTCCGCGGCTCGTTCTCCATGTCCGAGCCCGATCTCGGCTCCGACGTCGCCGCGATCAAGACGAAGGCCGTGCAGGACGGCGCCGGGGCCGACGCGGACTACGTGATCGATGGCGCCAAGATGTGGCTGACCAACGGCGGCACCTCCAACCTCACCGCGGTGCTGGTCCGCACCGAGGAGGGGGCGCCCAAGCCGTATCAGAACCTCACCACGTTCCTGGTGGACAAGCCCACCGGCTACGGCGAGGTCGCGCCGGGGCTGATCGTGCCCGGCAAGATCGACAAGATGGGCTACAAGGGCGTGGACACCACCGAGATGGTGTTCAAGGGTCACCGGGTGCCGGCCGCGCAGATCCTGGGCGGCAAGCGTGGTGCCGGCTTCGCCCAGATGATGGACGGTGTCGAGGTCGGCCGCGTGAACGTCGCCGCTCGCGCCTGCGGCATCTCGATCCGGGCGTTCGAGCTGGCCGTCGAGTACGCCCAGCAGCGCAGCACGTTCGGCAAGCCGATCGCCGAGCACCAGGCCATCGCGTTCAAGCTCGCCGAGATGGCCACCAAGGTCGAGGCCGCGCACCTGATGATGGTCAACGCCGCGCGGCTGAAGGACTCGGGCAACCGCAACGACGTCGAGGCCGGGATGGCCAAGCTGCTCGCCAGCGAGTACTGCGCGGAGGTCACCCAGGAGGCCTTCCGCATCCACGGCGGCTACGGCTACTCCAAGGAGTACGAGATCGAGCGGTTGATGCGCGAGGCGCCGTTCCTGCTGATCGGGGAGGGAACCTCGGAGATCCAGAAGACGATCATCAGCCGAGGCCTGCTGCGGGAGTACAAGCAGCGCACCTGACCCTGTGAGTGGATAACAGTGTTCTAACACTGTTATCCACTCACAGCCACTGGTGACCTGGTGATTTCGGTCGAGTGTCGTTCGTCCCTCTCGCGATGGTTGCGATGGGCACTGCGACGGATCTGCATCCGTTGGCATGATGTGGGCGCCTGATGTCCAGGTGTTCCGATACCAAGGAGACGGCCGTGACCACCCCGTTCGGGGGCCCCGCGCGAACCGCGCCCGGGCTGCCCAACCTTCCCACTCCGCCGACCGGGTGGCCGGTCGGCTCCTACGCCACCTATGCGGAGGCGCAGCGGGCGGTCGACCATTTGGCCGACAGTGACTTCCCGGTGCGCGACGTCACGATCGTCGGCGTCGACCTGATGCTCGTCGAGCGCGTCATCGGCCGGCTGAGCTGGGG
Source organism: Pseudonocardia hispaniensis (assembly GCF_042658695.1). Taxonomy (NCBI): domain Bacteria; kingdom Bacillati; phylum Actinomycetota; class Actinomycetes; order Pseudonocardiales; family Pseudonocardiaceae; genus Pseudonocardia; species Pseudonocardia hispaniensis. Next base: position 152,643 of record NZ_JBHSQW010000014.1, read on the forward strand.
GCGGGTCCTGCTGTCCGGCGCCGCGTCCGGCGCCTGGTTCGGCCTGTTCGTCGGCCTGCTGCTCGGCCTGTTCGCCACCTCCTCCGGTCCGCTGGGCCCGATTCTGGTCGGGCTGGCCAGCGGTCTGGTTTTCGGTCTGGTCTTCGCCGCCGTCGGTTACGGCGCGAGCCGCGGTCGCCGCGATTTCACCTCGGCCAGCCAGATGGTCGCCGGCCGCTACGACGTGCTCTGCCAGCCGCGCAACGCCGAGAAGGCCCGCGAGCTGCTCGCCAAGCTGGCGATGGGACCCAATCCCGGAACCTGATCCCAGGGCTCGGCCCCTCGCCGTGACCGGCGAAGGTCTCGGATCGATCTCAGCCCCGTGGCGCCCGATTGCGAGTCCAGGCAACCCGTCCTAGGTTCGGCCTGACTGCACATGTCGTGATTTCCATCACCGGTCGACCACACGACTGGGGGACGCCCACTCGGGCCAGTGGGCGGGGCGGAGGGGGACGGGATGAGTAGGCCGCCGGATCAAGGGGGACGCCGCCGGGGTCGCAGGTCGGCCGCGGTCGTGAGCAGCGCCCTGCTGGCCGCGGCGATGCTTGCCGGCTGCGCCGCGGAGGCGAGCGGTCCGCCGGTACTGAACTTCTACACCCCGGCCGACGGCGCCACGCAGTACGCCGCCGCGGCCGAGGACTGTTCCGCCGCCGCCGGCGGCCGCTACTCGATCGTGCAGCAGACCCTGCCCAAGAGCGCGGACGACCAGCGCCTGCAGCTGGCACGTCGGCTGGTCGCAGGCGACTCGGCGGTGGACATCGTGGCCATCGACGTCACCTGGACCGCCGAGTTCGCCGAGGCTGGGTGGATCAAGGAGTTTCCCGCGGATCAGGCCGCCAAGGTCCGGGACGGCACGCTGAAGGCGGCCTACGAGACCGGCACCTACCAGGGCGCCCTGTGGGCCGCCCCGCTCAACACCAACACCCAGATCCTCTGGTACCGCAAGGACCTCTCGCCCACCCCACCCGCGACCTGGGACGAGATGATCAAGGCGTCGACCGATCTGGCCGCGCGCGGGCTGCCCTCCTACATCGAGGTTCAGGGTGCTCAGTACGAGGGCCTGACCGTGTGGTTCAACACCCTGCTGACCAGCGCGGGCGGCCAGATCGTGGCGGAGAACGGCGACGTGCTCGTCGACAAGGGCGACGCCGCGGAGCAGGCCTTGTCGATCATGCAGCGGGTGGCGGCCGCGCCGGGGGCGGACCCGTCGATCTCGGTGGCCAAGGAGAACGACGGACGGCTGGCCATGGAGGCGGGCACCGCCGCGTTCCAGGTCAACTACCCGTTCGTCTACGCCTCGATCCACACCCCGCCGCCGGACGGCGGGGGTGGTGGCACCTTCATCGACGAGCAGGGCCGCCCAACCGGCACCGACACCGGACGGCGGGTGATCGACGAGTTCGCCTGGGCGCCGTACCCGTCGGTGGAGCCGGGCAAACCGGCCAGCGTCACGATCGGCGGGCTGAACCTGGGGGTCAGCACGACATCGCTGCACCCGGATCTGGCGTTCGAGGCCATCCAGTGCCTGCGCAACCGCGACAACCAGTTGCGCAACGCCGTCGAGGGCGGCGTTCCGCCGACCCTGGAGGCGCTCTACTCCGACCCGGCCTTCCAGGCGGAGTACCCGGCGTGGGAGGCGATCAAGTCGTCGCTCGACAACGCCAGCGTCCGGCCGAAGACCCCGGCGTACCAGAGCATCTCGATCGTCATCTCCGACCTGCTCAACCCACCCGCGCAGATCAACCCGGACACCGCGGTCCCCATCCTGGCCGACCAGATCGGCCAGGCCACGAGATCGGAGGGGCTGGTCCCATGAGCACGGCGACTCCCACGACGACCGCGCCGCCGACCCTCGGGCGTCCGCCGCGCCGGGCGGCGGTGTCGGAGGGCGTGAAGGCCGAACGCAGGCTCGGCTGGCTGCTCTGCGCCCCCGCGGCACTGATCATGCTCGCGGTCACCGCATATCCGATCATCTACGCGGTCTGGCTGTCATTGCAGCGCTACGACCTGCGCTTCCCGGCCGACCGGACGTTCGCCGGGGTGTCCAACTACGTGGCCGTGCTGACCTCGAGCTACTGGTGGCAGGCGTTTCTCGTCACCATGATCATCACGGTGATCTCGGTGGCGATCGAGTTCGTGCTCGGCCTCGCGCTCGCCCTGGTCATGCACCGCACCCTGGTCGGCCGCGGACTGACCCGGACGGTCGTGCTGATCCCGTACGGCATCGTCACCGTCGTCGCCGCGTTCAGCTGGCAGTTCGCCTGGACCCCCGACAAGGGCTACCTGGCGGCGCTGCTGCCCGGCGGGACCGCCCCGTTGACCGATCAGGTCTCGGCCATCGCGATCATCATCCTGGCCGAGGTCTGGAAGACCACGCCGTTCATGGCGCTGCTGCTCATGGCCGGCCTCGCACTCGTGCCCGACGACCTGCTCAAGGCCGCGCAGGTGGATGGCGCCGGGCCGTGGCAGCGGCTGACGAAGATCATCCTGCCGATGATGAAGCCGGCGATCCTCGTCGCGCTGCTGTTCCGCACCCTGGACGCCTTCCGGGTGTTCGACAACATCTACATCCTCACCCAGGGCTCCAACGGCACGGGTTCGGTGTCGATGCTCGGTTACGACAACCTGTTCAAGGCGTTCAACCTCGGCATCGGATCGGCGATCAGCGTGCTGATCTTCATCGCGGTCGCCCTGATCGCAGTGCTGTTCATCAAGGCGTTCGGGGCCTCCGCGCCCGGTGCCGAGGTCGAGGGGAGGCGCTGAGAATGGCCGTCGCGACGAGCGCGGGCACCGGCCGCAAGGGCTGGTGGGCCGTCGCGGACCTGCTGGTCCTGCTCTACGCGCTGATCCCGGTGCTGTGGATCCTGTCGCTGTCGTTCAAGACCGCGGACACGATCACTGACGGCAACTTCATCCCGCGCAGCTGGACGGTGCAGAACTACGCCGAGATCTTCCAGATCGGTCTGTTCACCGCGGCGCTGCGCAACTCCATCGGGATCGCGTTGATCTCCACCGTGTTCGCCGTGGTGATCGGGACGATGGCGGCCTACGCCATCGCTCGGCTGCAGTTCCCCGGCAAGAAGCTCCTGGTCGGGGTCTCGCTGCTGATCGCGATGTTCCCGCAGATCTCGCTGGTGTCTCCGCTGTTCGACATCGAGCGCGGACTCGGGATCTTCGACACCTGGACCGGGCTGATCATCCCGTACATCACGTTCGCGCTGCCGTTGGCGATCTACACCCTCTCCGCGTTCTTCCGGGAGATCCCGTGGGAGTTGGAGAAGGCCGCGAAGATGGACGGAGCCACCCCGCTGCAGGCGTTCCGATCGGTGATCGTGCCGCTGGCCGCACCCGGGGTGTTCACCACGGCCATCCTGGTGTTCATCTTCTGCTGGAACGACTTCCTGTTCGCGATCTCGCTCACCTCGACCAGTGCCTCGCAGACTGCGCCGGTGGCGATCGCGAACTTCACCGGGGCGTCGCAGTTCGCCGAGCCGACCGGTTCGATCGCGGCGGCCGCGGTCCTGCTCACCATCCCGATCATCGTCTTCGTGCTGTTCTTCCAGCGCCGGATCGTCGCCGGCTTGACCTCCGGCGCAGTGAAGGGTTGAAAGGTACCGACAATGGCTGACATCGTCCTGGACCACGTGACCAAGCGGTACCCCGACGGCACCGTCGCCGCCAACGACGTCAACGTCGAGATCACCGACGGTGAGTTCATCATTCTCGTCGGACCGTCCGGCTGCGGGAAGTCGACGGTCCTGAACATGATCGCCGGTCTGGAGGACATCTCCGAGGGCGAGCTGCGCATCGGCGGCCAGCGGATGAACGAACGCGCCCCCAAGGATCGCGACATCGCGATGGTGTTCCAGTCGTACGCGCTCTATCCGCACATGACCGTGCGGGAGAACATGGCGTTCCCTCTCAAGATCGCGAAGATGGACAAGGCGGAGATCAACCGCAAGGTCGAGGAGACGGCCGGGATCCTCGACCTCACCCAGCACCTGGATCGCAAGCCGGCGAACATGTCCGGTGGCCAGCGCCAGCGCGTGGCGATGGGGCGGGCGATCGTGCGCAACCCCAAGGCGTTCCTGATGGACGAGCCGCTGTCCAATCTGGACGCGAAGTTGCGTGTGCAGATGCGCACGATGGTCGCGAAGTTGCAGCAGCGGCTGTCCACCACGACCGTGTACGTCACCCACGACCAGACCGAAGCGATGACGTTGGGGGACCGCATCGTCGTGATGCGCGGCGGGGTGGTGCAGCAGATCGGTTCGCCGCAGCACCTCTACGACCACCCCGCCAACCTGTTCGTCGCCGGGTTCATCGGTTCGCCCGCGATGAACTTCCTGCCGGCCCGGCTGGAGAACGGGGCGCTGCGCACCGCCCTGGGCGACCTGGCCCTCAACGACGAGCTGCGCCGCACGCTGGAGGATGCCGAGGCGCCGCGCGAGGTGATCGCGGGCATCCGCCCCGAGCACTTCGAGGACGCCGCGCTCGTCGAGGACCATGTCCGGGCCCGTGGTTCGGTGTTCGCCGCCCAGGTGGATGTGCTGGAGTCGATGGGGTCGGACAAGTTCGCCTACTTCAAGGTCGAGGGCGAGCAGGCGATGTCCGCCGATCTGGCCGACCTGGCCGCCGACGCCGGCACCGCGGACGTCCCGGAGAGCGCGGGACAGCTGGTCACCCGGTTCTCCGCGACCTCGGCGGCGACCGAGGGCGCCCGTTGCGAGGTCTGGGTCGACACGGACAAGATCCAGATCTTCAACCCCACCACCGGGGCGAACCTGACCATCCCTCAACCCGTGCCGCTCGCCCGCGAGTCGCGCTAGCGGGGCAGGGGGTCAGTGGTGGCGGCCAGGGTTGCGGCGGAGGCGGGCGACCACCTCATCGTCCCAGCGATGGGTGCGTAGCAGCCGGTAGCGCTGGCCGGCCAGCTGAAGATAGGCCTCGGCGTCGGTGCGGCCATCGATCAGGTCGGCGTCCCGCAGCATGCGCACCACCGGCTGGAACTCCTCGGACCACCATCGACGGGCCACCGTCTCCCGATCGAGATAGCGGCGCTCGTGCTGCATGAGCCGGAACCCCCAGGCCTCGACCGTCTCGCTGAGCTCGGCATAACTCCAGGCGTCGGTGATCCGGATCGATTCCAGCGCCCGGCCGGTCAGCGGGACCCGGTCGAGGAACACCCGGCGCAGATCCTTCGTGATCAGGTCGCTGCGGTGCTCGATCCCGGCTGTGTCGAGCCGCGTCGTCACCTCGGTGACCCTGGCCTCGATCACGCGCAGGCCCACGGCGTGCGCGACCGAGACGCGATGGTGCCCGTCGCGGACGAAATGCAGGCCGCCGACCCGGTAGACGTCGATCGGCGGGATCGGCTCGCCGCGGCGTTGGGCCCGCGCGAGACGCTCCCAGCGCTCCCGGGTGCGCTGGGAGCGCGGCCGGAACCAGCGGTCGAAGTCGGCGGTCCGATCGACGCTGCCGACGATGGAGTCCAGCGGGATGACCTGCAGCCCCAACGGCCGCTCGCCGGTGCGCCCGAGCGCGGTCACGACCTCGTCGAAGGGCAGGATCTCGGAGATGTCGTCGGGCTCGCGGCGCAGCCACGACGCCAGCCGGGACAGTACCTGACGGCGCCGGACCCGCAGGAAGTCGTTCTCGGCGTCGGCGTGGCTGAATCCGGTGTCCATGTCAGTGGCACTCCGGCGTCCGGTGCCCCGCGACCGGGCGCGCACGGGAGTGACCAGGGACGCGGGCGGGCACGCGATCACCATAGGGCGGGCCTCGGCCATCCGGAACCTGCGGGCGCGTCCGCTTGGGTGCGCCGGGCACGTGCGCCAGGATGCGGACGTGCCCGGACCCGACCCACGACGGCCGCTGGGGCCTGCGAGCCTGCCCCGCGCGTTCGACGCCCACGCCCGCAGCTACGACCGGATGGTGGCCTCGAACCGGCGCTACCACGATCACCTCCGACTCTCCGCGCGCCGGATGGGCCTGGCCAGAAGCTCAGGCCTGCGGCTGCTGGACGTGGGCTGCGGTACCGGCGCCTCGACGGCCGCGCTGCTCGACGCGGTGCCGGGCGCGCAGGTTGTCGCGGTCGACGCCTCGGCCGAGATGCTCGCCCAGGCCCGGCGCAAGAACTGGCCCCCGGGCGTGCGGTTCGTGCATGCGCGACTCGAGAACCTCGACCGCGCCGGGATCACCGGGCCCTTCGACGCCATTCTCGCCGCCTATCTGGTGCGTAACCTCCCTGATCCCGACGCCGGCCTGCGCGTTCTGCACGATCTGCTGCGGCCCGGTGCGCCGATCGCGGTGCACGAGTACTCCGCGCGCGACTCGCTGCGCAGCCGGATGGTCTGGGACGCCGTGTGCTGGGGCGTGATCATCCCGATGGGACGGCTACGCAGTGGTTCCACCGAGCTCTACCGCTACCTGTGGCGCAGCGTCCGCGAGTTCGACGGTGTCGGGGCCTTCACCGACCGGATGGCGCGCGCAGGCTTCACCGACATCCGCACCCAGACCATGACGGGGTGGCAGACCCATATCGTGCACACCTTCCTCGGCAGGCGTCCCGTCGAGGACGATCCGGCGCTCGATGCCGACGCCGGGCGGCCCGCTGATCTCGCCGATGTCGAGACTCCACCGGCGGGCTCCCCGAGCGTGGGCTGAGTGGAGCCGGCGCAGCGCGATCAGCCGCTGCGCAGCGCGTAGCGCCGCTCGGCGTACGCGATGTCGTCGCGCCACAGTCGCGTCGCGGCGCCGACCACCAGCGGGCGCAGCGCTGCGGCGATCCGCAGCGCGTTCCGGAACCCGGGTCGTCGCGAATGCGCGACGACGGCCTCGATCACCGCGGTGCGTGGTCGCCCGTCAGGTCCGGGGCGCAGCGGGGTCGCGTGTGTCTCGACGACGCTGCCGGTGCCCTCGCCGTCGACGATCTCCATGGTCACCGTGCGCGGGTCCGGACAGCTGAACGCGGCGACCACCGGGACGCCGAGTCGCCTCGACACCCGAAATGTCACCTCGACGAGAAATCGGTCCGCCTCGGGCGGGCAGGTGATCGGCGGGGCGCTCGTGACCCGCAGCGCGGCGAAGGAGTACGGGTGGAGCCATGCGCCGTGCCAGGGATCGAGCCGGTTGGCGAGGACGTCCTGCGGTTCGCAGACACCGACGACCGTCGCGACGGAGGCGAAACTGGCCGCCGGATCGGGTCGCGGGCCCAGGATCGGGACGGGGGTGGGCGGGTTCGCGTCGGCCAGCCGTACCCACGCGAGCACGCCGTCGTCGTGGGCCGGCAACGGCCGCCAGTCCGGCCGCCCGCACGGGCCCAGGGAGAGCCCGTGCCAGCGGCAGACGAGCCGTCCCTCGTGCACCGCCGCGTCGGCAAGCGGGGCCCCGAGATGCGGACAGGAGCCGGGGCCCACGTGCAGCGCGCCGGAGCCGTCGCGCCAGGCCACGACCTCGCGACCGGCCACGACCCGGCCGAACGCACGACCCGGCCGCACCTCGCGGCTGCCAGCCAGCACGTACCAGCCACCGGACGGTCGGGCCAGCGCGCGACGCAGGGCCGCGGAGATGACCCCGGGCACCGCCTCGCCGAAGGTCGGCCGCTGCTGCACCCAGGCGACCGTGCGCAGCCGGCGAAGCGGGTTGCCCGGCAGACGCTCCCTCACATCCTCGAGGCTAGGTCGCCTCGCTCGGATACCGGAACCGGCCGTCCCCGGCCGGGTCGTCGGCGGACGGCCGGGTCAGCTGTGGCCCGAGGTCCGACCGGCGGCTCGGCCACCGATGGGCTAGAGCCACTGGTTCTTGCGGAAGTTGCGGTAGAGCACCATGCAGAGCACTCCGATGAGGATGAGCACGGCGGGGTAGCCGAACCTCCAGTGCAGCTCGGGCATGACGTCGAAGTTCATCCCGTAGATGCCGGCGATCATGGTCGGCACGGAGATCAGCGCGGCGTAGGCGGTGATCTTGCGCATGTCCTTGTTCGACTGCATCGTGTGCTTGGCCAGGATCGCGTCGACCAGCGTGGTGAGCAGCTCGTCGAAGCCCGCGACCCGCTCGGCGACGGTGCCCAGGTGGTCGTCGACGTTGCGAAAGTAGGACCGCACCTCGTGCGGGACCAGCGCCGAGTAGCCCTCGGCCAGCTTGCGCACCGGCGCGACCAGCGGCGTCACCGCCCGACGCAGCTCGAGCACCTCGCGCTTCATGACGTAGATCTGCTCGGCGTCCATCGCCGAGCGGGGGGTGAAGACCTCCCCCTCCATCTCGTCGATGTCGTCCTCGATCGCCTCGGTCACCTCCAGGTAGCTGTCGACGACGTGGTCGGCGATCGCGTGCAGCACCGCGGCCGGACCGAGCGCCAGCTGCTCGGCGTCGGCCTCCAGCTTGTGGCGCACGTCCCGCAGTGCACAGTGCTGGCCGTGCCGGACGGTCACCACGAAGTCGCGGCCGAGGAAGGCCATCACCTCGCCGGTCTCGACGATCTCGGTGGCCGTCCGCGGCTCGGCGTGGCCGATGTAACGCACCGTCTTGAGGACCATGAACAGCGTGTCGTCGTAGCGCTCCAGCTTCGGCCGCTGGTGCGCGTGCACCGCGTCCTCGACGGCGAGCTCGTGCAGACCGAAGGTGTCGGCGATTCCGGTGATCTGCTCGTCGGTCGGCTCGTGCAGGCCGATCCAGACGAACCCCTCACCGCGCCTGCGCACCTCGGCGACCGCCTTCTCGTGCGTCCAGCGGCCCGGCAGCCGCCTGCCGTCCACATAGACGGCGCAGTCGACGACATATGCCGACATGGGCACCCGCAGTTTCGGCAGCGGGAGGGGAGCACGAGCGATCAGGCGGGTGCGGGACACGGCGGACCGGGTCGAGGACAGGGACGGCACGGCGGACCTCCTGAGGGGAGACGGACGCAAGGCCCGCAAAGGGCTGTTGCGAAGAACGGTGCGTCGCGTCCCCGGTCGGCTCGCCGGGCCGCTCAGCCGGTGCTGCTGAACACGGGCGTGGGGACGCGGCAGGTACTGCAGCCGGGTGCTGACGGCACCGCGCTCACCTCCTGACCTGTGATCTCCGGCATCGGGCCTACGGCTGGTCCACGGGTTAGATTACCCATCCACAGGATGTATCGGTGTTGGAGGCGTTGACGTTGCAGTTCGGGCGGTACTTCGAGGAGTTCGAGGTCGGGGCGGTCTACAAGCACTGGCCGGGAAAGACGGTCACCGAGTACGACGACCACCTGTTCTGCCTGCTGACCATGAACCACCACCCCCTGCACATGGATGCGCACTACGCCGAGGAGACGACGGAGTTCAAGCGCAACGTCGTCGTCGGCAACTACATCTACTCGCTGCTGCTGGGTATGTCGGTGCCGGACGTGTCGGGCAAGGCCATCGCGAACCTCGAGGTGGAGTCGCTCAAGCACACCAAGCCGACCTTCCACGGTGACACGATCTACGGCGAGACCGAGGTCCTGGACAAGACCGAGTCGAAGTCCAAGGACGATCGCGGCGTCGTCTACGTCGAGACCCGCGGCTACAAGCAGGACGGAACGGTGGTGTGCACGTTCCGGCGCAAGGTGATGGTGCCCAAGCGCAGCTACGGCGACACCCGTGGTGGGGAGCAGCCGGGGCGGCCGGAACCGCGGGGATGAGGATCGCGGAAATCCCCCGACTCGGTCGCGGAAATCCCCCGACTCGCGGGGTCAGCGGGGGAGGGCGTCCCATTCGGTGAGGGCCTCCAGCAGCCCGTCGACGAGCGGGAGCTGGGCCAGGCCGGCGGCGTCGACCCAACGCGCGTCGGTCGCGTCGTCGCCGGCCTGCAGCCGCCCGCCCGCGGGCTCGCAGTGATAGTCCGCGATGCGGAACGGCCCGCGGACAACCTCGCCCGCGAGCGGGCCCACCCGCACGGTCAGGCCCGTCTCCTCGGCGGTCTCGCGCACGACGGCCGCATGGTCGGTCTCGCCCGGCTCCACCCGGCCACCGGGCACGGCCCACAACCCGGCGCCGGGCTCGTTGGCCCGCTGCACGAGCAGGAGCCGCCCCGATCGGTCACGCACGATCGCTCCCACGCAGGGGATATGTCCGCTACCCTCAGTCATCAGCCAGTACGGTACGCTCCCCGTGCGCCGGTACCCCGAGGCGACGCGGTGCGGTAGGAATGATCACGCCAGAGTCCCTCGTGCCGGAACGAACGGTGGTTGCGTTGAACCTCAAGAAGATTCTGACGCTGCTCGGAGTCGCTCTCGTAGTGTTCTTCATCGTCACCCAGCCGACGGGCGCAGCGAACGCCCTGGGCAACATCGGCACGATCCTGCGCGATGCTGCGAACTCCATCACCAGCTTCTTCACCCAAGTTGTGAGCTAGTACGGTGCTCGCTCCCCGCGAGATCGACGAGTACCTGCTCCCCACCGAACGCAGGGTCATCCGGGTACGTCAGCACTGGGCCGTCATGGGCAAGCACGTCGTGCAGACCCTGGCGTTCCTGCTGCTCGTGGTGGTCGGCGAAGGCCTCCTGCCGGACAGCGTGCTCCTGGACAACCTGGCCTTCTACCTCGCGCTGGCCGCTGTGATCCGATTCACGGTCCTGACCATGCTGTGGTGGATCGAACGCATCGTGATCACCGACAAGCGCGTGATGCTCGCCCAGGGGATCATCACGCACAGCGTCGGCATGATGCCGCTGGGCAAGGTGACCGACCTGACGTTCCAGCGCACCCTGTTCGGCCGGATGCTCGGCTACGGCACCATGGTCGTGGAGTCGGCGGGCCAGATCCAGGCGCTCAACCGCATCGACTACATGCCCCGTCCCGAGGAGATCTACGAGGCCCTGTCCGAGCTCGTCTTCGGTGAGAAGGGCAAGACACGCGCGACCGGCATGCTCGCCAAGTCGCGCTGGCGTTCCCGATAGCGTGGCGGTCGTGGCCCGGATCGACCTGCACACGCACTCGACCGCCTCCGACGGCACCGACACGCCCGAGGAGTTGGTCGCCGCGGCGTCCGCGGCGGGGCTCGATGTCCTCGCGATCACGGACCACGACACCACCGGAGGCTGGGACCGGGCCGCCGCGGCGCTGCCGTCCGGAATGCGGCTGGTCCGTGGCGCCGAGTTCTCGTGCGTCAGCGACGACGGCCATGGTCGCGACATCTCGGTCCATCTACTGGGCTACCTGTTCGACCCCGCGCACGAGTCGATCGTGGCCGAGCAGCGGCGGCTGCGTGCCGAGCGCATGCGGCGGCTGCGGCTGATGACCCAGCGGATGGCCGACGCCGGTTATCCGGTGGACGTCGACACGGTGCTCGGGCTGCTGGCCGACGGGGCCAGCGCGGGGCGGCCGCACCTGGCCCGCGCGCTCGTCGCCGCCGGGGTGGTCGGGTCGGTCGACGAGGCGTTCGCGACGCTGCTGTACACCGGTAGCCCGTTCTACGTGCCCAGAGCCGACACCCCGGTGCGGCGAGCGATCGAGATGGTGCGTGCGGCGGGGGGCGTGAGCGTGTTCGCCCATCCGCTGGCGCGCAGACGCGGTCGCGTCGTCGAGCTCTCGGTGCTCCGGGACCTGGCCGCGGCCGGGCTGACCGGGATCGAGATCGACCATCCCGATCACGCCCCGTCCGACCGGGCGCTGCTGCGCGCGCTGGCCGCCGAGCTGGGCCTGGTCGGCACCGGTTCCAGCGACTACCACGGCACCAACAAGCCGATCCCGATCGCCGCCGAGACCACCGACCCGGAGGCGTTCGAGGAGCTCGTCGCCAAGGCCGACGGCGCTGAGGTCCTTCTGGGGTAGTCGACGGGCCGATCGCGGGAGGCCGCTACGTTGAGCGACATGGGCGCGAACGGCGGGCAACTCGGGCTCGATTTCGGGGTCGGTTTCGCCGCGAAGCCCCTCGTCCGGGTGACACCCGCGCGGTTGGCGACATGGGCGCAGTGCCCGCGCCGGTTCCGGATGACCTACCTCGATCGCCCGACGTCGGCCCGCGGCGGGGCATGGGCCCACACCACGCTGGGCGCGGTCGTGCATCTGGCACTGCGGTCCCTGTTCGCGATTCCCGCCGCGCGGCGCACCCCGCAGGCCGCCGCGGCCCTCGTCGACCGGCACTGGACCTCTGAGGGATTCCGGGACCGGACGCAGGCCGTGGAGTACCGCCACCGCGCCCGCGGCTGGGTGGCCGACTACGCCGCCGATCTCGACCCCGATATCGAGCCGGTCGGCGTGGAGCGGTGGGTGTCCGCTCCGGTGGGCGGCCTCGTCGCGGAGGGCAGGGTGGACCGGATCGACGCCCGCGGCGACGAGCTGGTGATCGTCGACTACAAGACCGGACGACGTCGGCTCGAGACCGCCGATGCGCGCGACTCGCAGGCGCTCGCGCTCTACGCCGTGGCCGTGCGGACGATGCTGCACCGTCCCTGCAGCCGGGTGGAGCTGCACCACCTGCCGAGCGGGCGGGTGCTGGCCTGGGAGCACGACGCCGCATCGCTGGACCAGCACGTCGAGGCTGCCGAACACAGCGCCGCCGCCATCGAGGCCGCCACCGCGGGCCTGGAGTCCGGTGGCGACCCGGACGTGCTGTTCCCACCGCATCCCTCGTCCCGCTGCGCGACCTGTGAGATGCGCAGGTTCTGCCCGGAGGGGAAAGCGGCCGGTCCGGTCCTCGAGCCGTGGGCGCTGCTGGCGTCGTGAGCCGATCCGCAGAGCGCGCGACCCCGGCTCGTCCCGGTCGCGTCGGACGGGTGCTGCGCGGCTGCTCCGGGGTTCTCGCAGGCGGCCTCGTGACCTTCGCGATGGTGCTGCTGGCCGGGTGGTTCTTCACGACACGGACGGGATCGGCGGGACCGGGCACGGGGATGCTCATGGGGCATTGGCTGGCCGCGGTCGTGGCCGGCGTGGCTCAGGTCGTCGCCGACCGTCGGACGGACCGGACGGGCACCATCGCCGCCCTCGGGGTGCTGGCGGTCACCGCCGCGGTGCTGGGAATCTACTGGTTATGGCCACCCGTGAGTGCGTAACAGTGTTCTAACACTGTTACGCACTCACGGGGCGCGCAGAGCTGCGAGTTCGGGACCGCGCTGTTCCAGGACGATCGCACCCTGGGTCGCGAGGGCGACCGGGCCGGTCCAGCCGCCGCGGTCGACCGAAATCGTCCGCTCCGCGACCCCGTCGAGGGGGTTGACGACCCACGTCCCGCCGGGTACCGGGACCAACAGCGAGCCGGCGTAGTCGACGCCGGGGCCGAGAGTGTCCCGGAGGGTCCACAAGGGAACCAGATCGGTGCGGTCGAGCGCGACCGTCCGCGAGCCGGTCCACCAGTAGTACCGGCGCTCGTCGCCCGTCACGGACGCGACGCCGCCGGGCGGATCGGAGCTCAGGTCGGCCGCGGGCACGTCGATCGGGACGAGCCCGACCTGCCTTCCGGCGTTGTCGAGGATCAGCAGCCGAGCCGGGTCGGGCAGCGCCACGGCTACCCGCTCGGCCGACACAGCCAGGACCTGCGCCCCGGATCCGGGCACCGGCGTGGAGGATTCGACCTCCGGGCGGGTGGCGTCCCGACCATCGGGTTTGAGCACGGTGAGCCGGTCGCCGGAGTCGCTCGCGCACCGCTCCAGCACCGCGAGCCTGCCGGGGGCCATCGCGAACGAGCCGTACCGGCAGTCGGGACGAGGCTGCCGTCCCGGCTGCGCAGGGGTGCGGATGTCGCCGTACTCGAGGGTTTTGACCAGGTCCGAGCGCCACACCTCGAGGTAGTTCGTGCCGGTGGCCGCGACGTGGCTGCCGTCGGTGATCATCTGGGCGCCCGGCCGGAGGTCGGGGTTACGCTGCGCGGCCCTGGCTCCGGTGACGGCGTCGAGCTCGGTGAGCTCGCTGCAGTCGCTGTCCCGGCCCGAGCCGTTGTGAAACAGCGCGAGCACTCGGCCGAAGCCTTCGGCCGCGGCGCAGAGCGGCACGTTGCGGGTGTAGCTCCACTGGGTCGCCCCGGTCGCGGCGTCCCGGCCCACCACGGCCGAACCGTCGGCGGTGACGACCACCGGTCCGGCGACGAGCGGGACGGCGGTCGCCCCGCTGGCCGCCCGCCACGCCTCGGTCAGCTGCTGCGGCACCGCGGCGGGTGGAGCCGGTGCCGCGGCCGCGGCCCGGCTGGCCAGCTCCGAGATCGTGTTGGCCGCTGGACTCTGCCGCCAGTACAGCACCGCGGTCGTGACCAGGACGACGACCAGCACAGCGGCGGCCAGCACGTCACCGCGGCGGCGCCGTTCGGGCTCGGTCAGGCGCAGCCGGAACATGCCATCAGCTTGCGGCGACGTCCGGAGCTGCCTGCGCGGGTCCGCTGCCCTCGGACTGGGCGCCGGGCCCCCGTCCGGACCTGCCGCGCCGGCGCCTGCGAGCCGGTTTGGCCTGTTCCTCGGTCACGGTCTCGGGTCCGCTCGCCGGCGCCGTCCCGGTCTCGGACGCCGCAGGGCCGGTGGTGAGAACGACCCCGCCCCGGCTGCGGGTGCGCCGGCGCTGCCGGCGTTCGCCATCTCCCGCGGAGACACGGTGGCCCCGGCCGCGACGGCGCCTGCCCGACTCGGGGTGGTCGCCCTCGACGTCGACGTATTCGGCGTCGAGGCCGGCGCGGGTCCGCTTCGACAGCGGAAGTCTGCCGGTGGCGCCGGACGGGACCCCGAGATCGGTGAACAGGTGGGGCGACGTGGAGTAGGTCTCGGTCGGCTCGTCGATGCCGAGTCCCAGCTCGTCGGACACGAGTTTCCAGCGCGGGAACTCGTCCCAGTCGACGAGAGTGACCGCGACCCCTTCGCGGCCGGCCCGGCCGGTGCGGCCGATGCGGTGCACGTAGGTCTTGGCGTCCTCGGGACACTGGTAGTTGATGACATGGGTCACGCCCGAGACGTCGATGCCGCGAGCGGCGACGTCGGTGGCCACCAGAACGTCGATCTTGCCGGAGCGGAACGCCCGAAGGGCCTGTTCGCGGGCACCCTGGCCGAGGTCGCCGTGCACGGCAGCGGCCGCGAAGCCGCGGCCGGCAAGGTCGTCGGCGACGCGCTGCACGGTGCGCTTGGTCCGCGCGAAGATCATCGTCAGACCGCGGTCCTGCGCCTGGAGGGCTCGGGAGATCAGCTCGAGCTTGTCCATCGCGTGCGCCCGGTAGACGAGCTGACGGGTGCGTTCGTGAATGGAGCCCTGGCCGGCGTCCTCGGCGCGGATATGCGTCGGCCGGTTCAGGAACGTCCGGGACAGCTGGATGATCGGGCCGGGCATGGTCGCCGAGAACAGCATGGTCTGCCGCTTGTCGGGCAGCATGCGCAGGATTCGCTCGACGTCGGGCAGGAAGCCGAGGTCGAGCATCTCGTCGGCCTCGTCGAGGACGAGCATGTCCACCCGGCCGAGCGCCAGGTGGCGTTGTTCGGCGAGATCGAGCAGGCGGCCCGGGGTACCGACGACGATGTCCAC
This sequence comes from Pseudonocardia hispaniensis, assembly GCF_042658695.1. Classification (NCBI taxonomy): domain Bacteria; kingdom Bacillati; phylum Actinomycetota; class Actinomycetes; order Pseudonocardiales; family Pseudonocardiaceae; genus Pseudonocardia; species Pseudonocardia hispaniensis. The sequence goes on from NZ_JBHSQW010000014.1 coordinate 168,116, forward strand.
GCCCTTTCGCAGCGCGGCGAGCTGTGGCTCGTAGGCCCGGCCGCCGTAGATCGCGGTGACCCGCACGCCGAGGTGACGGCCCGCGTCGGCGAGATCCTTGGCCACCTGCACGCACAGCTCACGGGTGGGGACGACGACGAGTGCCTGCGGGACGTCCCTGGTCCGGTCGGCGGCCTCGCCCTCGGCGGTGGCGGCGGGGCGCTCGGCGGGCGGGACGATCCGCTGCAGCAGTGGGACGCCGAAGCCGAGGGTCTTGCCGGTGCCGGTTCGGGCCTGGCCGATCACATCCTCGCCGGCGAGCGCCAGCGGCAGGGTCAGCTCCTGGATGGCGAAGGTGCGTTCGATGCCTGCCTCGGCCAGCGCCCTGACGATCTCGGGGCGCACGCCCAGCTCGGCGAAGGTGGGTGAGTCGGCGCGGACGGGGGCGCTTGCCTGAAGCGGGTGGGCCTCGTCGATGTCGGTTTCGGCGCCGAGATCATCGGCGTGCGGTTCGGAGTCGGCCTCCGCGGTGACCGCATGTGCGGTGGCCGTCGCAGTGGTTGAGTTGTCGCTCGGAACGGACAGAATGATCGCCTCTCTCCGCGCACAGGAGCCCAAGGCCGGCCCGTCGACCGCGGCGTCTGGACGCTCGGGCGGGAGAACCGGCGAGGCGCTGTACGCACCAGTGCGTTGCGGATCGGCTCGGAGGTGTCAACGTCTTCGCAAGCCGGCTCCGTCGGTAAGACGCGCACCCGATTAGGGCGCTGCGTTGCTCGACATGATACCCGCCCGGGGCGGCCACTCGGCAGTCTGGACGCCGTGGCGCGTCGGGTGATATGCGCCGCTACCCGGGGCGGGAATACCGACTTTTTTCCGATTCGCCCGATATCAGCGCAATTCAGGCCTGTTCGGGGACCGGAGCCGGGCCGCCGAGACTACGCTCGCCCCATGGTGGGCGACACAGGGCTCGGCGCGGCGAAGCGGGCGGTACCGGCTCAGGCCACAGTGGATCTGCTCGGGGTGCTGGCCTACGGCGAGTTGTCGGCGTTCGACCGGCTCGCGGCCGATGCCCGTACCGCGCCGACCTTGACCGGGCGGGCGCAGCTCTCGGTGATGGCAGCGGCGGAGATCGGGCACTTCCGGCTGCTGGAGGAGCATCTGAGGGAACTCGGCGTGCCGGTCGAGGAGGCGATGGCCCCGTTCGTTGCGCCGGTCGACGCCTACCACGCCACCACGGCCCCGCGCAGCTGGCTGGAGTCGCTGGTGAAGGCCTACGTCGGCGACGGGCTGGCCGCCGACTTCTACCGGGAGGTCGCGGGCTGGGTCGACGACGCCACCGGTGAGCTGGTGCGGCAGGTGCTTGCCGACACCGGGCACAGCGCCTTCGCCGAACGTGAGGTGCGGGCCGCGTGTGAGGCGAACCAGCGGGTGCACGACCGGCTTGCGCTGTGGGGACGCAGGCTGCTCGGCGAGGCGGTCACCCAGGCCCAGCACGTCGTGGCCGAGCGCGACGAGCTGGCGGATCTGCTCGTACGAGGATCCGGAGACATCGAGGGCCTCGCCGCGCTGATCAAGCGGTTGCAGTCCAATCACGGCAAGCGGATGGCCCGGCTCGGCCTGACGTGATCTCGTTCGCCGAACGCGTACCGCGGGCGGGGCGGTCGCGGCCACCGGGTCGTCCGCTCTCGGTTAGCCTTGGCCGCGATTTCGTCGAGACGACGCGTCTCGACCCGCGCACCAACTTGTGACCAGGAGGTCCCGGTGGAGGTCAAGATCGGCATCGCGGAGAGTCCGCGGGAGCTCCTGGTGTCCAGCGACCAGACTCCGGACGAGGTCGAGAAGCTCGTCAGCGATGCGCTGAAGTCCGATGACGGGTTGCTGAGCCTGACCGACGACAAGGGTCGCCGGTTCGTCGTGCCCGCGGCGCGCATCTCCTACATCGAGATCGCGCCCGCCGACGTCCGCCGGGTCGGCTTCGCCGTCGGTCACTGACGCCCGCTCCGGGTGCACCGGTTCTCCCCGGCTCAGCACAGGTCGTGAGCTGCGGCGGAGGCGTTGCGCGGGCCCCGCGACCGGGTAGGCCCGGCGGGGTCTCGGCGGACGAGCGACGATCTCCGACGCAGGTGCACCGGGTATGAGATCGCGGAGATCACCACCTCCGACGGGACCCGGCTGCACGTCGTGGGGGCGGGCGCACCGGTCGACGCTGGTGCGCGCCGTCTCGCAACGGTCGACGGCCTGCTGAGTGGCGCGGGTCAGTCGTGGACGAGCGGGAAGCCCGCGAGACCCTTCCACGCCAGTGCGGACATCAGCGTCACCGCCTCGTCGCGGGGCACGGACCGTTCGGTGTCCAGCCAGAACTGCGCCGCGACCTGGCTCAACCCCACCAGGCCGACGGCCAGCAGCCGGGCGCGGTCGACGTCGAGCCCGGCGTCCTTGGTGACGACGTCGGCGACGGCGTCGATGCACCGGGTCAGCGCCCCGTCGATGACGGCCGCCGCCTCGGGCTCACTACGGAGATCGGATCCGAACACCAGCCGATAGGCCTGCCCTTCGCCGGCGACGAAGTCGAAGTACGCCGCGACGGCGGCGTGCACCCGATCGCGGTTCTCGGTGTTCGTGTTGATCGCGGCCTGCACCCGCTCGACGAGCTCGTCGGCGTAGGTGGTCAGCAGCGCGCGGTAGAGCTCGAGTTTGCCGGGGAAGTGCTGGTAGAGCACTGGTTTGCTGACCCCGGCCCTCTCGGCGATGTCGTCCATGGCGGCCGCGTGGTAGCCCTGGTCGGCGAACACGTCGCGCGCGGCGACAAGCAGCTGGGCACGTCTGGCGCTGCGCGAGAGCCGGGCTCCGCGAGGCGCCGGCGTCGTTGCCGCCTCCGTCATCCGACCCCCTCGCCTCAGCCGACCGCGGAACCACCCTACCCGCCGGTAGCCCCATCGGCCGAGGTGCCGCCGCGAATGAGTCGCGGCATCTCGGGGCACTGTGTCCCGGCTCATCGGGCCGTGGTCGCCGGGCGATCTAAGCTCGGTTCGAATGGTCGGGGCGGCGCGCTCGCCGCACCGTGCGAAGGGGAGGTGACGTCATCAGCGCGACGTCCGAGGTCCTGCGGCAGGACAGCACGCGGCCGTTCCGCGAGGCCATCGGTCTCGTTCCGCTCGGGGACGGCCGCTACGGTGCAGAGCTGGGATCGCTGTGGGCGGTCGGTGACAAGGCGCACGGCGGGTTGCTGCTGGTCCTGCTGGCTCGTGCCGCGCTGGCCCGGCTGGACAGCGAGGTCACCGACAACCGGGCGATGCCGCACGAGCCGCTGGTGATCGGTGCGGAGTTCCTCCGCGCCCCGGACCGCGGGCCGGTGGAGCTGCGCACCGAGGTACTCAAGTGGGGCCGGACCGCCTCGGTGGCGGCGGTCCGGCTGCTGCAGAACGACCAGCTGATGCTGACGGCGTCCGTCACCGCCGGGCGGCTGCCCGACGAGGCGCCGCGCTGGGCCGACCTGCCCGAGCTGCCCGCCGAACCCCCGGCCGACGCCGTCGACCCGGCAGGTCGGCGCGAGATCGCCTCGAACGGGCTCGCCTTGGCCTGCGACGTGCGTTTCGACCCGGAGACGATCGGCTTCGTCCGTGGCGAGCAGGGCCCGCCGGTGATCCGGGGCTGGACACGTCCGCTCGGCGAGGACCCCGATGTGCTGTTCGCGCTGCTCGCGGGCGACATCCTGCCGCCATCGGTGTTCAACGTCGGTGGTTCGCTCGGCTGGGCCCCGACCGTGCAGCTGACCGCGCTGCTGCGCGGCCATCCGGCGCCGGGCTGGTTGCGGTGCGAGTCGCGGTCGGTCATGGTCGCCGGCTCGTGGTTCGACGAGGACGTCACGGTGCTCGACTCGACGGGGCGGCTGATCTGCCAGGCCCGGCAGATCGCGCTCGCCCCCTTACCCCGGGGCTCGTCGCGCTGAGGCCGGCCCGGCCGGACTACCGTCGCACCATGAGACGGATCGCGGTGCTCGGAGCGGGGAAGATCGGCGAGGCGTTGTTGGCGGGACTGCTCAGCGCCGGTCGCTCGGCCTCCGACCTGACTTTCACGGAGCGGCACCCCGATCGTGCCGCCGACCTCACGGCCCGGCTCGGTGTCGAGGCCGCCGACCTCACGACTGCCGTCGGGAAGGCCGATGTGGTCGTCGTCGCGGTGAAACCGCAGGACATCGCCCCGGTGCTGGCTGAGCTGTCGGCGGCGCTGCGCCCGGGAACGCTGGTGGTGTCGCTGTGCGCGGGCCTGCCGACGGCGCTGTTCGAGGGCGGGTTGCCTGCGGGGACGCCGGTCGTGCGGGTCATGCCGAACACGCCGATGCTGGTCGGGGAGGCGATGAGCGCGCTGTCGGCGGGCACCCACGCCACGGACGATCACCTTGCCGTCGTCGAGGAGATCCTCGGTGCGGTCGGGCGGGTCGTTCGCGTCCCGGAGAGCCAGCAGGACGCCGTGACGGCGCTCTCGGGCTCCGGACCGGCGTACTTCTTCTTCCTCGTCGAGGCGATGATCGACGCGGGGATCCTGCTCGGTCTGCCCCGCTCGGTGGCCGCCGATCTCATCGTGCAGTCCGCGTTCGGCGCGGCCCGGATGCTGCGCGACTCCGGCGACCACCCCGTCATCCTGCGCGAGGCGGTCACGTCTCCGGCCGGTACCACGATCGCCGCCATCCGTGAGCTGGAGCGGCACGGCGTGCGCGCCGCACTGATCGCCGCGATCGAGGCGGCGAGGGATCGATCGGCGGAGCTGGGTCGCTCGACGCAGCCGAATTAACCCGATTGTCGGCTCGACTGTCACCCCGACGCGTGTCCGATACCCCACGTCCGGATGTACTGCGGTATCGAGTAGTCACAGAAGCCCCGCTAAACTCAGAGGGAACACCGACCCCCATGGGCCGGTGAGACAGGGGAAGGCGGTGTTTGGATGCCGTCCGAGCAGCCCGAGCAGCTCAACCTGGCCCAGGTGCAGTTTCTGACCGTGGCAGAGGTGGCGGCGATGATGCGGGTGTCCAAGATGACCGTGTACCGGCTGGTTCATGGCGGAGAACTGCCCGCGGCGAGAGTCGGACGCTCATTCCGGGTGCCGAAGCGCGCCGTCGAGGACTACCTGCGCAACGCCTACTTCGACGCCGGCTGATTCGCCCGGCCCGGCTGACGCAGCCGGCTCGGGGGCCGCGGGTAGGATTCGTGGCCAGTCATCGTCACGATGTCTGCGCGCCCGCTGTGCCGCCCGAGTGGTCCGGCCGTGGTCGTGCGCACCACCGGCTCATCATGACAGGAAGGACTGACGCATGGGCTCAGTCATCAAGAAGCGTCGCAAGCGGATGTCGAAGAAGAAGCACCGCAAGCTGCTCCGCAAGACTCGGGTCCAGCGTCGCAAGCTCGGCAAGTGACGCGAACCGGCCGCTCCGGGGGGAGCGGCCGGTCCGGCGTCGGCGTCGCGTGGTCGGCGCCGTGAGTTCTTCTTGGGTCGTCCCATTGCTCGGCCCCTGGGGCTAGCATTCGGGATCCGTGCACCGGCTCTCCCTGCGAGGTCATCTCGTTGGCACCTTCTGTCGTCCTGGTGACCGGGGTCAGCAAGTTTCTCGGCGGGCACCTGGCCGCCAGGCTTGCCGCCAATCCGGATATCGACCGCGTACTCGGCGTCGACACCGTCCCTCCGCCCAAAGACCTGTTGCGGCGCATGGGACGTGCCGAGTTCGTCCGGGCTGACATCCGCAACCCGCTGATCGCCAAGGTCATCTCCACCGCCGCGGTCGACACTGTGGTCCACGCGTCGCTGTCGGCGAACCCCGCATCGTCGGGTGGGCGGACGACGATGAAGGAGATGAACGTCATCGGCACCATGCAGCTGCTCGCGGCCTGCCAGAAGGCGCCCGGGGTGCGTCGCGTGGTGCTCAAGTCGACGACGGCGGTCTACGGTTCCAGCTCACGCGACCCGGCGGTGTTCGACGAGTCGATGACGGCGCGGGACATGCCGTCGGGCGGCTACGCCAAGGACGCCGCCGAGATCGAGGGCTACCTGCGAGGGTTCGCCCGCCGTCGTCCCGACGTCGGCATCACCGTGCTGCGCTTCGCGAACTTCATCGGGCCGCGGATCGACACGGTGCTCACCCGCTATTTCGCGCTCCCCGTCATCCCCACCGTGTTCGGCTATGACGCCCGGGTGCAGCTGCTCCACGAGGAGGACGGGCTGGCCGTCCTCGAGCGGGCCACCTGCACGAAGCTGCCGGGTGTGTTCAATGTGGCCGCCGACGGCGTGCTGCTGCTCTCCCAGGCGATCCGGCGCGCCGGGCGAGTGCCGCTACCGATCGCGAGCCCGCTGGTCGGGCCCATCGGCCAGCTCTTCCGCTCCGCGCGGGTCGTGGACTTCTCACCCGAGCAGATGCGTTTTCTCAACTTCGGCCGCGTCGTCGACACCCGGCGACTGCGCGAGGAGTTCGGGTTCACCCCGCGGTGGACCACGACGCAGGCGTTCGACGATTACGTGCGTGGCCGGGCACTGCGACCCGTGGTCGGGCCGGAACACATCCTGTCGCTCGAGCGAGGCGTCCGCGCCGCGGCCCGGGCTCTCGGGCCGGCTCGCAACGGTTGACCAGCAGGTGGGGGACGAAGGGAGCAACCGTGCCAGAAGCACGCGTCATTCCATTGCACGCGGAGGGCGGAGGCCGGTGGCGATCGGGATCTCCCGGCGGCAACGGCAAGCACCGCACCGACTCGCGTCGGTTGGAGCAACCGTCGCCCGCTGACGAGCCGGAGCAGGTCGAGCCGGTGCCGGAGTGGGAGGACGCGCTGGAGGACGTGCTGGCCTTCCTTCGCCGGAGACTGTCCGGCGACTACCACGTCGACGAGTTCGGCTTCGACCAGGACCTCACCGAGCACCTGCTGCTTCCCGTGCTGCGTCCGCTGTACCAGAAGTGGTTCCGGGTCGAGACGATCGGGACGCAGCACGTGCCCGCGGAGGGCGGTGCGCTGGTCGTGGCGAACCATTCGGGGACGGTTCCGCTGGACTCGCTGATGACCGCGGTCGCCTTGCATGACGACCACCCGGCGCGGCGGCACCTGCGGATGCTCGGTGCCGATCTGGTCTTCCAGCTCCCGGTGCTGGGCGCGCTCACCCGCAAGCAGGGCGCCACCCTGGCCTGCAACCCGGATGCCGAGCGGCTGCTGGCCGCGGGCGAGCTCGTCGGGGTGTGGCCGGAGGGTTTCAAAGGTATCGGCAAGCCCTTCCACGACCGCTACAAGCTGCAGCGCTTCGGGCGCGGCGGATTCGTCTCGGCCGCGTTGCGGACCGGGGTTCCGATCATCCCGTGTTCGATCGTCGGCGCGGAGGAGATCTATCCGAAGATCGGTGACATCAAGCCGTTGGCCCGGTTGCTGGGGGCGCCGTACTTCCCGGTGACGCCGCTGTTTCCGCTGTTCGGTCTGCTGGGGATGATCCCGTTGCCGTCGAAGTGGTACATCGAGTTCGGTGAGCCGATCCGGACCGACGGCTACCAGCCCACCGACGCCGAGGACCCGATGTTGGTGTTCAACCTGTCCGATCAGGTCCGGGAGAACATCCAGCACACGCTGTACCGGCTGCTGAGCCAGCGTCGCAACACGTTCCTGGGTTGATGCCCTCGCGAGTGGCGAGTAACGCCACCGCGGTACTCACCACTCACGGGCGCGTCAGCGTCGACGGTAGGCGAGACCGGCGGCGACCGCGCCGACCACCGCTCCCGCCCCGAGGACGGTCGGCACCCCGATCCGGGCGGCCTTGCGTCCGGTCCGGAAGTCGCGAATCTGCCAGCTGCGTTCCTTGGCGATGTCACGCAGTTCGGAGTCGGGGTTGACGGCGACCGCGGTGCCGACCGCCGACAACATCGGGACGTCGTTGACGGAGTCCGAGTACGCGGTGCACCGCCGCAGGTCGAGGCCCTCCGCGGCAGCCAGCGCCCGGACCGCGTGCGCCTTCGCGGGCCCGTGCAGGATCTCGCCGACGAGCCGACCGGTGTAGTGGCCGTCCACGCTCTCGGCGACGGTACCCAGTGCACCGGTCAGCTGGAGTCGCCGGGCGATGATGAGGGCCAGCTCGACCGGGGTGGCGGTGACCAGCCAGACCCGTTGACCCGCGTCGAGGTGCATCTGGGCGAGCGCGCGGGTACCTGCCCAGATCCGATCGGCCATCAGCTCGTCGTAGATCTCCTCGCCGAGCGCGACGACCTCGGCCACCGGACGGCCCGCGACGAACGACAGCGCGGTGTCGCGGTGCCCCGCGATGCCGCTGCGGTCCTCGCGGCCGCCGACCCGGAACTTCAGCTGCTGCCAGGCGAACCCGGCCAGGTCCGCGGTGGTGAAGAACTTGCGCGCCGCCAGTCCCCGGGCGAAGTGGAAGATGGACGCGCCGACCATCATCGTGTTGTCGACGTCGAAGAAGGCCGCCGCGGTGAGATCGGTCGGCGCGGTCTCGGCCGGGGCGGCCGACTCTCCCGCGGCCAGCGCCGCCGCGGCTGCGGCGGCACCCGCGCGCTGGGCGGGATCGAGCGCGAGGAACTGGTCGCGGACGATGGGGGAGCCTGCGACATCGGCCGCCGCGGATCGTTCGTTCTCGCGATGGTCCGGTTTCCCGCGGCCGTCCGTGCCCTCGCCGACTGCCTGGAGTCCAACCACCTGGGGTCCAACCACCTGCAGGCCTCCGATAAGCCGAATGACGAACCTCCTCAGCCTACTGTCGCCACCCACCGGCGGAACCGATGTCTCACGCTCCGCGAGCGTGATGCGACCGACCGCGACGGCCTCGACACGGGCGGACGCGAGGTCGTGGGATCGATCGGCAACCTCGTGCCCGCCCAGGTCAACCGATCGTGATGCCCGGCATTCCCGGCAGCAGCGGTGGCAGCTTGATCGGCGGCAGCAGCGGCCCCGAACTCGCCGGACCGGTGGTCGGGACCCCGGTGGTGGAGTTCACGGTCGAGGAGGCGATACCCGGGGCGGTACCGAGCGGGTTCTGGTCCGGCGTGAGGCCGGACAGCAGACCGCCCTCGGGGTCGCGCTCGGTGGGCCCGGGACTCGGCGTCGCGGCCCCATCGCTGCTCGGCGTCGTGGCCGACGAGCTCGCCGACGAGTGCACGGTACCCCCCAACCCCGCCGAGTCGGCGCCTTCGGATCGCGGGACGCAGGCGCCCTCGGCCGGGAGTGGGCCGAGGTCGTCGACGGCCCCCGAGATGACGTCGCTGCAGGACAACCGGGTCCGCAGGGCGTCGGCACGGTTCAGCATCCGTTCGAGCAGGACAAGGGAGTGGTCCGCCTCGGCCACCGCCGGGGCGGGCAGTACGGTGCGCAGCGCGGTGAGCCGGGCGGCCTGGGTGGCCGCCCACGTCCGCAGGTCCACGAGCCAAGCTCCGGTGGCCTGCGGAGCGGTGAGCAGCATCCGCGACCCCTCGCTGGCGGCGGCCTCGAACTCGCTGATGGTGGACTCCAGCAGCGCCGGGTCCGGCGCCGCGGCCCGTTGCCGGGCCACGAGCTGCTCGATCTCGCCGAGCCGAGTGGCGGCGAGATCGAGGTGACGTCGGGCCTTCGCCTCGTCGTCCCAGGTCAGAGCCAGACTGGTCGACTCGGTGATCCGCTTGATCCCGTACAGCGCATCGCCGGGCAGCGCGTCGCGGCTGGCGAACACCCCGCTCCCGGCCATGGCGACCATGACGAGCAGCGCGGCCGCGGACAGCACGCCGACGCGCCTGCGTGGGCCGCGGACAGCGGGGCGGGTCCGCTCGTCGGCCCGCCGCGGCATCGTGTGCCGGCCGCGGCGCCTGCGGGCGATGCCGTGGCCAAGGCTCGTGGTGGCGGGTCCGGGCTCCTCCTCGGGCCTGTCGACGGCACGCAGCGGGGCCAGCTGCGTCGTCTGCTCGGCGGCGGTCTCGTCGCCATCCGCAGGCGCCGCGGCGCCCAGCGGTCGGGCGGGGGCCGCGGCGTCGCCTCGGGACGCGGCCGGGGCCGGCGGCCCTGGGGGCTGGTCGGCGGCCTGCTCGGCGAGCGCGGCGAAGAGCCGTGCGCGCATCCGGGCCGTCGCATCCGGATCCGGGGAGAGCGACGGTCGGCCGCGGTCCAGCGCGGCCGCCAGCGCCACCTCGTGCGCCAACTCGTCCATGGCGGAATCTCCGGGGGGTCTCCCCGGCTCCTGCCCGGCGAACCGCTGTTCGTCCTCGCCCTGTCCCGCGGGCATGTTGGCCGTCCTCACTGCATCCCTGCGCCGTCGTCCAGCACTGCGCGTTGCTGACGTATATCCGGACAACGACGCGACGGGGCGCCGGTTACGGGAAACGGACCGTTCACCGCATCGAGTTGTTCATTCGTCGCTCGTGTAACGCCGGGGGTCGACTGTGCGATGCTCCTGGTCGTCATCGGATGCCGTCCGGAAGCAGCTGGGCGAGTCGTCGGACCGCGCGGTGCTGAAGGGCCTTGACAGCCCCCTCGTTGCGGTTCATGAGCTGCGCGGTCTCCGCGACGGACAGGCCCTGGAGGAACCGCAGTTGGATGCATTCCTGCTGGTCGGGGTTGAGCTTGGCGATGCAGCGCAGCAGTTCGTCGTTGGTGGCGTTGTCGAGCACCTGCTGCTCGGGACCGCTGGTGCTCGGGGAGTAGGCGACGATCTCGGCGGTGCTCGACTCCAGCCGGAACCGGCTGGACTTGACATGGTCGAAGATCAGGTTGCGGGCGATGGTGACGAACCAGGCCCCGATGTCGCGGCCCTGGTAGCTCACCGAACCGATGCGGCGCAGCGCCCGCACGAAGGTCTCCTGGGTGATGTCCTCGGCGAGCGTGCGGTCCCCCATCCGGAACAGCACGTAGCGGTAGACCACCTCGTGGTAGCGGTCGAACAGCTCGCTGAAGGCCGAGATGTCACCCGCCTGGCAGGCCTTGACCAGGGCCCAGGAACCGCCGGTGTCGGGCTCGGCGGGCTCGGGAGTCGCCGCGGCGGCGCCTCCGGTCCCCTGCGGTCCCGGGCCGGGGACCGACGGCGGGAGCTGCCGCTGCGGCGCGGCCGGTGGGGGTCCGGCGAGGCCGTCGACGCCGTGGTCGCCGCGGGGAAGGCGGGGCGATGGCATCGGCCCGCCGGGGGCGGGCCTCGGGGGTACCGGTGCCTCCGCATTCGCCCGCGGACGGGCGGGGCCGGTGCGAAGCAGCCGTTGCGGTCGCATCGGTCAGGTCATGACTCCCGACGGGCCCGGTGCGGGGCGAGGGGCGGCGTGAAGGCCTGCGGTGCGCTGGCAACGGGCTGCATGCCACTCCCTTGGGTGAGTCCTCGCGTCGAACCCGGGGTTCGAGCGTTAGATCCTGTGTAGCGGCGGAGCATACAAACGGCCGAGAAGGCCCCGGCCACCTCCTACGGTAGTCAGCCGTCGGATCCGGTGAGCGGCCGACTACGCGCGGTCAACGTCATGGTGCCTCAGCGTGCCCGTCGTCACGCACGGGGGGTCGGGTCGGTGCACACGGCGACCCGTTCGCCCCGGTCCGTGACACACTCGCGGCGCCACCCGTCGACCTTGTCGAGCCGAGGAGACCCGCCGTGAATGGCGTAGACAGCGCATCCGTGCCCCGGGGCGGCGGCGCGGCGACCGGCAGCCCCACGCATCTCGCGGACCTCGTCATGCTGGCCGCCCAGCGGACCCCCGACGATCCCGCGATCATCGACGTCACCGCCGGGCTCACGCTGAGCTGGGCGGAGTTCGACGCGGCCGTGACGGCCGAGGCAGCCAGGCTGCGCGCGGCGGGCGTCGGCCCCGGTGACCGCGTCGTGGTGCTGCTCGGCAACGGGGCGGCCTTCTGCGTCGCCCTGTTCGGCGCGTTGCGGGCCGATGCCGTGGGGGTTCCCATCGGGCCGACCGCCGCGCCGCGCGAGCTGGAGATCATCGCCCGGGAGTGCACCCCCACCGTGATCGTCACCGAGCCCGGCGGGCGGTTGGCCACCGCGCTGGCTCCAGGGTTGGCCGGCCGATGGCTGCCGCCGCCGGACGTGAGGGTCCACCCGGCCTCGGGCAGCGGTGCGGATTCGTCGGTGAGCGGCGCATCCGACCGGTCGCGGGGTGGCGAGGCGATCGCCCTGCTGATCCATACCTCGGGCACGACCGGTGTGCCGCGCGGCGTCCAGCTGTCGCACCGCGCGCTGCTGGCCAACCGCGAGCAGGCGGCCGCGGTGCGCCCGTCCCCGGTCACGCCCGTCGACCGGGTGTTGCTCACGCTGCCGCTGTTCCACGTCTTCGGCCTCGGCGCCGGTCTGCTGCAGGTGTGCTGGGCGGGAGCGACCGTCGTGCTCACCGAGCGGTTCGAGCCGGAGCAGGTGCTCGACACCCTCGTCCGGCACCGGACCAGCGTGATCGCCGGGGTGCCCTCGATGTACCGGGCGCTGCTGGACCTGCCCGCCGACCGGTTGCGCGAGGCCTTCGCCGGGGTCCGGCTGTGCACCTCGGGCGGAGCGCCGCTGCCCGCGGGCTGGCTCGCCGACTTCCGGGCGGCGACCGGGCTGGACATCTTCGAGGGGTACGGACTGACCGAGACCGGACCGGTGCTCACCAGCACGCTCGTCGGCGGAGCGGCCAAACCTGGCTCGGTCGGCCGGCCGTTGCCCGGCGTCGAGCTGCGGCTGGTCGATTCGGACGGTGTTCCGCTGTCCGAACGCGAGCCCGATGAACAGGACGACCTCTCCGACCCCGCGGAGGACACCGGGCTCGTCTCGGTGCGCGGTCCCAACCTGTTCTCCGGGTACTGGCCCGACGGATGGGGCGGCCCCGACGGCGAGGGCTGGTTCCGCACCCCCGACGTCGGGTATCTCGACGCCGACGGCGACCTGCACCTGGTCGATCGGTCGTCCGACCTCGTCATCGTCAGCGGCTTCAACGTCTACCCGCGTGAGATCGAGCAGGTGCTGGGTGAGCTCGACGCGGTCGTCGAGGCCGCGGTCGTCGGCATCCCGGACGAGCGCAGCGGTGAGGCCGTGAAGGCCGTGGTCGTGCGGGCCGAGGGCAGCGAGCTGTCCGAGGAGGACGTCCGCGCTCACTGCACCGCCCGGCTGGCCCGGTTCAAGGTGCCCGCGGTGATCACGTTCGTCGACGCGCTGCCGCGGACGCCGACCGGCAAGGTCGCCCGCCGCCAGCTGTGAACGCGCTCGAGAAGGGGACGGACATGTCCGAGGAACCGCGGGTCACCCTGCTGACCCGCCATGGTTGCACCGCCTGCGGGACCGCAGCGGCCGACATCGAACGGATCTGCGGCGAGCTGGGCATCGGCTGGGCCGTGGTCGACGTCGATGCCCAGCCCGAGCTGCGCGCCGAGTACGGCGATCGGGTTCCGGTGATCATGGTCGACGGTCGGGAGCACGGTTTCTGGGCGGTCGAGGAGGCGCGGTTGCGGGCCGCCCTGGCGGGCTGACCGCAGTTCGCCGGGCCGCTGGCCGCGCGGACGAGCACGCACGCCTGCGGGGCCAGGGCAGCGGGTGCACCGCTGGTCGTGGCCGCCACGGCTGGCGTCGCGCCGGCCTGCGGCGGCACCCGAGGACCGAGGAGGAACACCTGTGCGGATGCGCCATCGACTGGCGGCGACCGGCGTGCTGGCGGCACTGGTCGGCGGACTCGTGGCCTACTCCGCCATCCCCGCCGGTTCGGGGGCGGCACCGGCTTCCGCCGTCCCGACCGTGGCGCCCGTTCCCGCCTCGCGGACCGCGACGGCGAGCGAGGGGGTGACGACGAGCGCCGACGTGTTCGGTCCCGGGTGCGATCGGCTGCCGCAGGGGGACGAACCCGGCTCGCCGGCCGCGATGAGCACACAGCCGGTGGCGGCCGCGATCGCCGCGAACCCGCTGCTGACCGGACTGGCCGCCGCGGTCAACGCCGTCCCGGGGCTGGCCGACGCCCTCGACGCGCAGCAGGGTGTCACCGTCGTCGCACCGACCGACGCGGCGTTCGAGGCGCTGCGGGCGCAGTTGGGGAACGAGCGGTTCACCGCGTTGCTGGCGAACCCCAACGAACTGGGTGCGCTGCTGTCCTACCACGTGGTACCCGAGCGCTACACCGCCGAGGGCCTCGTCGCCGCCGGCCGCACCACTCAGCTCGCCGGGGGGACCGTGCGGATCGGCGGGACCGCTGCCGCGCCGACCTTCACCGACGGTAAGGGCGACGTCGCGACCGTCGTGTGCGGCAACCTCCCCGCTGCCAACGCCACGGTCTTCGTGATCGACACGGTGCTCGTCCCGGCCGGGTGAGCGGAGCCGCCGAAGCGCTCGGCTCCGCTCGCTCGCGACTGAACGCGACGAACGCCACACCCGGTCGGCCCGCGGCTGCGGCCTGAATCACGAGTGGGGCTCCCAGCCCCGGTGGACCCCTTTTCCAGGGCCCTCACCAGGCGGTGAACGGCGGATGTGGGGCGGCCACCGGTCGCCTTTGAGGGCGCTGCCGCCCGGCCCGGACTGCGACCAAGATCGCTACTTTGTGCGTGCCTTCACAAGCGGCTACCGTGTTCATTCGACGCCAGCCACAGGCCCCGGTCACTCCCGGGTCTCGCCTGCTGCGCCCGACCCGCACCCTCTCGCGGATCGTGAAGGACGGACGAACTCGAGGAGACGCCAGCGTGACGTTGCCACCGCACGCAGGTTCCTCGGCCCGCGCCGGCGGCGCCGCCCGGACTGCCGCGAAGCTGGCGCGCTCCATCCCCGAGGCCACCGTCGCGCGGCTGGCCGTGTACCTGCGTATCCTCGGCGAGCTCGCCGAGCAGGGCGCGGACACGGTGTCCAGCGAGGAGCTCGCCGCGGCCACCGGCGTCAACTCGGCCAAGCTCCGCAAGGACCTGTCCTACGTCGGCTCCTACGGCATCCGTGGGGTCGGCTACGAGGTCGTGTCGCTGCACCGCCAGATCGAGCGGACGCTGGGGCTGGATCAGAAGCAGGCCGTCGCGCTGGTCGGGGTGGGCAACCTCGGTCAGGCGCTGGCAGGCTACGGCGGTTTCGGTGTCCGGGGCTTCCCCGTGACGGCGATGTTCGACGTGGACCCGCACATCGTCGGCATCCGGATCAACGACATCGTCGTCGATCATGTACGCGACATCTCCTCGATCTGCGCCGCACGGGGGGTGACGATCGGCATGATCGCCACACCGGGCCCGGCCGCGCAGGCGGTCTGCGACCAGCTGGTGGAGGCCGGGGTCGAGTGCATTCTCAACTTCGCCCCCGTCGTGCTCCAGGTCCCGGAACGGGTCGAGGTGCGCAAGGTCGACCTCGCGGTCGAGCTGCAGATCCTCGCGTTTCACGTGGCGCGCCGACGAGTCGCCAGCACGGACGGAGCCGAGTCGGTGCAGGCCGGGACGAACGGATCGGTGGTGTTGCCGCGATGAGCGGGCCGGTGAGCGAGTCGATGAACCAGCGCCTGCGTGGGATGCTTCCCGAGCGCAGCGAGGGAGTGCAATGAGCGTCTTGGTGGTCGGGATGTCGCATCGCAGCGCGCCCGTCGAAGTGCTGGAACGGGCCGCTGTCAGCAGCGAGGACGTCGCCAAGCTGCTGGACGAGATGCTGCGCGGCGAGCACGTGAGCGAGGTCGTCCTGCTCTCGACGTGCAACCGGATCGAGGTCTACGCGGTCGTTGACGCGTTCCACGGCGGCCTCGCCGATGTCTCCGCGGTGCTCGGCAGGCACGCCGGCCTGCCGCTACCCGAGCTCACCGAGCATCTCTACGTGCACTACGCGGCGTCCGCGGTGCAGCATCTGCTGTCGGTCGCCGCGGGGCTCGACTCGATGGTCGTCGGGGAGTCGCAGATCCTCGGCCAGCTGCGGACCGCGTACGCCCTCGCCGACGAGGCCGGCTCGGTCGGCCGGGTGCTGCACGAGCTGGCCCAGCACGCGCTGCGGGTCGGCAAGCGGGTGCACACCAGCACCGGGATCGACGAGGCCGGCGCCTCCGTCGTCACCGAGGTGCTCGCCGACGCGGCCCGGGTGCTCGGCCGTGCCGTCGGGGACCTCACCGGTACCAAGGCCGTCGTCGTCGGGGCGGGCGCGATGGGCGCGCTCGCCACCGCGCACCTGCGGCGCTCCGGCGCCGCCGAGATCGTCGTGCTGAACCGCACGCTGGACCGCGCGGAGCGGCTGGCCGACAAGAGCACCGAGCAGGGCACGCCCACCCGGGCCGGGCGGCTCGCCGACCTCACCCGCGAACTGGTGGACGCCGACCTGATGGTGGCCTGTACCGGAGCGATCGGCGCGGTCGTCGAGCGCGCCGCGGTCGCCGCGGCCACCGCCGAACGCCCGGATCGGCCGCTGGTGGTCTGCGACCTCGCCCTACCGCGCGCCGTCGATCCCGGCGTCGCGACCGTCGCCGGCGTCACCGTCGTCGATCTCATCACGTTGCAGCGCAGGCTCAGCCGCGGTGCCGGCGGGGGCGCCGTCGCCACGGCCAAGGCGATGGTCGCCGAGGAGACACAGGCCTACCTCGCGGCACAGCGCTCCGCCGAGGTGACCCCGACCGTCACCGCCCTGCGCCGGCGGGCCTGCGAGGTCGTCGACGCCGAGCTGCTGCGGTTGTCGGCCCGGCTGCCCGACCTCGACGAGAGCGTGCGCGAGGAGTTCAGCCGCACCGTCCGGCGCGTCGTCGACAAGCTGCTGCACACCCCGACGGTGCAGGTCAAGCGGCTGGCCGAGGGGCCGGACGGCGGCAGCTACGCCCAAGCCCTGCGTATGCTGTTCGAGCTCGATCCACAGACCCCCGCGGCCGTCGCCACTCCGCTGAGCGAGCTCGACGTGCTTGCCCCGATCTCGGCCGAGGTCGCGCCCGGCGACGAGGAGGCCATCCGGTGAGCAGGATGTCGCACGACCAGCCGCTGCGGGTCGGCACCCGCGGCAGCGCACTCGCGATGGCTCAGGCGGGAACGGTCGCCGACCGCATCCGTGCCGCGGGCCGGCCCGCCGAGCTCGTGCCGGTCAGCACCCCGGGCGACCGGTCGTCGGCGCCGGTCGTCGAGCTGGGCGTCGGGGTGTTCGTCTCGGCGTTGCGCGATGCCCTCGCGGCCGGCGAGGTCGACGTCGCGATCCACTCGTACAAGGACCTGCCGACCGCGCCCGACCCGCGGCTCGTGCTGGCCGCGGTGCCGGTCCGGGAAGATCCGCGTGACGCGCTGGTGGCCCGCGACGGCCGGGTGCTCGGCGAGCTTGCGGCGGGGTCGCGGGTCGGCACGGGCTCGCCGCGGCGGGCGGCGCAGCTGCGGGCGCTCGGGCTGGGGCTGGAGATCGTCCCGATCCGGGGCAACGTCGACAGCCGGATTCGGAAGGTTCATACGGGCGAGCTCGACGCCGTGGTCCTGGCCGCGGCCGGACTGCGCAGGCTGGGCCGGTTGGACGAGGCCTGCGAGCTGCTCGACCCGCTGCAGATGGTGCCGGCCCCCGCACAGGGTGCGCTGGCCGTCGAATGCCGGGTGGGTGCGCCCGGCAGCGCCGAGCACGACCTCGCCCGGTTCCTCGCCGGCACGCTGGACGATCCGGCGGCGCGGGCCACGGCCGGCGCCGAGCGGGCGGTGCTCGCGACGTTGGAGGCCGGTTGCAGCGCCCCGGTCGGGGCGCTCGCCGACGTGGTGTCCGACTGGGAGACCGCTCCCGGTTCCGCCGGGGGAAGCGACGAGGGACGGGTGGTCGACCGCCTCTCGTTGCGCGCGGTGGTCGGTACGGCGGATGGCGGGCTGCTGCGCGCCTCCGCGATGGGAGAGATGGACGACGCCGAGAAGCTCGGCGCGGCGCTGGCCGCCGAGCTGCTCGACATGGGCGCCGAGGTCCTGCTGGGGAGAGCTGGGCGCCCGCAGAACGCTGGATCTGGAGTTGACGAATGAACCGAGCAACCGCAACCCCGGGTCGGATCGCCTTCGTCGGCAGCGGCCCCGGTGACCCCGGGCTGCTGACCGTGCGCGCGCGGGACGTGCTCGCCGGCGCGCCGCTTGTGATCACAGACCCCGACGTACCGGAGGCGATCCTCGCTCTCGTCGCCGAGGGAGCCGAGGTGCGGCCGGCCGTCGGCCAGCCCGGCGACGTGGCCCGCGACCTGGTCGCCGAGGCCACCGCGGGCCGTCCGGTGGCCCGCCTGGTGAGTGGTGACCCGCTCACCGCCGATGCCGTCGTGCAGGAGGCCATGGCGGTCGCCAAGGCCGGTGTGGCATTCGACGTGGTTCCCGGGGTCCCGGCCGGGACCGCGGTGCCCGCCTACGCCGGTGTGCCCCTGGGGTCGGCGCACGTCGAGGCCGATGTGCGCGCCGGGGTCGACTGGGCGCGGCTCACCTCCGCCACGGGCCCCATCGTGCTGCAGGCGGCCCCGTCGCACCTGCCGGAGGTGGCGAGCGCGCTGACCGAGCACGGGCTCATCGAACAGACCCCGGTCGCGGTCACCGTGCGCGGCACCGAGGCCACCCAGAAGACGGTCGAGACGACGCTGGCCGCCATGGCCACCGACGCGGCCGAGCTCGAGGGCCCGCTGATCCTGACGCTGGGCCCGGAGGTCGGCAGGCGGGCCGAGCTGTCATGGTGGGAGTCGCGGGCGCTGTACGGATGGCGGGTCCTGGTGCCGCGGACCAAGGATCAGGCCGGGGTGATGAGCGACCGGCTGCGGGTGCACGGCGCGATCCCCGAGGAGGTCCCGACGATCGCGGTCGAACCGCCGCGCTCGCCCACCCAGATGGAGCGCGCGGTCAAGGGCCTGGTCGACGGCCGCTTCCAGTGGGTCGTGTTCACCTCGACCAACGCGGTGCGGGCGGTGTGGGAGAAGTTCGCCGAGTTCGGTCTCGACGCCCGCGCCTTCTCCGGGGTGAAGATCGCCTGCGTCGGCACGGCGACCGCGGAGCGGGTGCGCAGCTTCGGGATCACGCCTGAGCTGGTGCCGAACATCGAGGAGGCTCAGGAGTCCACGTCGGAGGGTCTGCTCCAGATCTTCCCGCCGTACGACGACGTGCTCGACCCGGTCGACCGGGTGCTGCTGCCGCGTGCCGACATCGCCACCGAAACCCTCGCGGCCGGGCTGCGCGAGCGCGGTTGGGAGATCGACGACGTGACCGCCTACCGCACGGTGCGGGCCGCGCCGCCGCCCGCGCCGATCCGTGAGGCGATCAAGAGCGGTGGTTTCGACGCGGTCTGCTTCACCTCGTCGTCGACGGTGCGCAACCTCGTCGGGATCGCGGGTAAGCCGCACGCCCGCACGCTCGTCGCCTGCATCGGCCCGGCCACCGCGGAGACGGCACGCGAGTTCGGCCTGCGCGTCGACGTGCAGCCGGAGGAGGCCCGGGTCCACACGCTGGTGGACGCGCTGGCCGCGCACGCCGCCCGGCTGCGCGCCGAGGGCGCCCTGCCCCCGCCGCGGAAGGTCAAGGCCCGCCGGCGCTGACCCGCCCCGTGAGTGGCGAGCACCGCGGTGACGCGGCTCGCCACTCACGGGCCGTAGGCTGGGCGTATGCCGTTCCCGACCCAGCGTCCGCGCCGGTTGCGGAGCACGCCCGCGATGCGCAGGCTCGTCGCCGAGACCGACCTGCGTCCGCGGCAACTCGTGCTGCCGATGTTCGTCAAGGAGGGCGCCGCCGAACCGGTGCCCATCGCCTCGATGCCCGGCGTTGTCCAGCACACCCGCGACTCCCTGCGCAAGGCCGCGACCGAGGCGGTCGCCGCCGGGGTCGGTGGGCTGATGCTCTTCGGTGTCCCGGCGAAACGGGACGCCACCGGCAGTGGCGGCACTGATCCCGGCGGCGTGCTCAACGTCGCGCTGCGCGACCTGCGCGCCGAGGTGGGCGACGCGACCGTGTTGATGGCCGACACCTGTCTCGACGAGTTCACCGACCACGGCCACTGTGGCCTGCTCGACTCCTGGGGCCGGGTCGACAACGACGCCACGCTCGCCGTCTATGCGGAGATGGCCGTGGCCCAGGCCGCGGCCGGGGCGCATCTCGTCGGCCCCAGCGGGATGATGGACGGGCAGGTGGGCGCGATCCGGGCCGCGCTCGACGACGCCGGGTACACCGATACCGGCATCCTCGCCTACACCGCCAAGTACGCCTCGGCGTTCTACGGGCCGTTCCGGGACGCCGTCGAGTCGCAGCTGCGTGGCGACCGCAAGACCTACCAGCAGGATGGCGCCAACGTCCGGGAGGCGCTGCGCGAGCTGGCGCTCGACATCGACGAGGGCGCCGATGTGGTCATGGTGAAGCCGGCGATGTCCTATCTCGACGTGCTGCGCGTCGTCGCCGAGCACGCCGATGTCCCGGTGGCCGCCTACCAGGTCTCCGGGGAGTACTCGATGATCGAGGCGGCCGCGGCGAACGGGTGGCTGGACCGGGAGCGGACGATCCTCGAGACGTTGACGGGCATCCGCCGGGCCGGCGCCGACATCGTGCTGACGTACTGGGCCACCGAGGTCGCCGAACGCCTGGGTTGACCCCGGCCGGTCGGTGCGCAGCCGGTGTCAGCACCCCGCTTTCGGGGGCGTGGCCGAGGTAACGGGCCAATCACAGCAGTGACCGGTTGTCCTGCTTTCGTGGACATGACCGGTTCCGCGTCCTACGTTCTGCGTCGTGACCACACCTCCCGACCCGCGCTGGCAGGGCCAGCCCGACTGGCAGACCCCGCACAACGCGTCACCGGAGCACGGGGCGCCCACCCCGCAGCAGGGCGGTGGCTACCCGCCGCAGGGTTCGCCCCCTGCATGGGCTCCCCCGCCGGGAGCCGCCGAGCCCGGTTATGGCCCGCCGCCGGGGTACGGGCCGCCGCCGGGGTACGCGCCGGAGCAGGGGTACGGCCCGCCGCCGGGGTACGGGCCGCCGCCGGGGTACGCGCCGGAGCAGGGGTACGGCCCGCCGCCGGGGTACGCGCCGCCGCCGGGGTACGGGCCTGCGCCGGGGAGCCAGCCGCCGCCTGGCGCCGGGTTCAGCATCGCCGCGGTCAAATCCGCCTACGCGGACGCCCGGCCGCCGAAGGAGGTGCACCAGGCGTTCCTCGCGCTGATGGGAGCACTGGCGATCGGGGTGCTGTCCTCGATCGTCGCGCTGGTGTTCGCCGCGATGGTGCTGTCCAGCTACGCCGTCGGCTACGGGCTCGGCAGCTCGGTGGCCACCCTGGTCATCACCTTGATCATCTACGCGCTGGCGGTGTTCGTCGCCGTACAGATGCGGGCGGGCCGCAAGTGGGCGCGCACCACGATCGCGGTGCTCGGAGGTATCGGGCTGGTGTTCGGGGTGATCGGGCTGTTCGGCGCGTTCGGGCTCGCCGCGGCGGTCTACGGCGGGCTCTACACGATCGTGAGCCTGCTGCTCAGCGTTGCCCAGTTGGCTCTGATCGCCGTCGCGCTGTACCTGATGTTCCGTCCGCACGTGCACGCGTACTTCCGCTGATCGGTGTCGCCCGACCTCTTGGGCGACGCGGCCAGGACGATCATTCTGCTCGCTGGAGACGGAGAGTGAGATGAGCTACGACCCCGCTTCCCCCGACGACCCTGCGCGGTCCTCGCCCGGCGGTGGCTGGCAGCAGCCCTACCCCGGGCAGTACGCCCAGCAGCCGCCGGGGCCGCCGCCCGGTGGCCCGCCGCCCGGTGGCTACGGCGGTCCCCCCGCCGGTTACGGGCCGGGACCCCAGGACCAGGCCAAGGGGTTCTTCTCGGCGCTGTTCGATTTCGGCTTCAACCGCTTCGCGACGCCCACGGTCGTCAAGGTCGTCTACATCCTCGGCACGGTGGTCCTCGGGTTCGCCTATGTCGCAGTGATCGTGGCGGGCTTCAGCGAGTCCCTTCCGTACGGTCTGCTCGCGGTCGTCGGTGGGGCGATCGCGTTCCTGTTCTATCTGACGCTGTTCCGGATCACGCTCGAGTTCTACTACGCCGTGGTCCGCATGTCGGAGGACATCCATCACCGGCGTTGAGGCCCTGGTGATGGCGCCGGAAACCACCGCTTCCGCAGCGGGTGCCGCGGTTCGATACTGGTCGCCGAGCGCATTTGGACACATCGGTTGATCAGCCATACGGTGGTGCAGTGAGTACATCGCCGGACCCACAGGGCCAGCCCGGCCAGCACCCGGACCAGCCGGCCGGTCAGGGCCGCGAGCAGCACGAGACGGGGCCGCCCGAGGGTGGCTGGCCACCGGGCGCGAATCAGGACCCGCAGCACGGGGCGCCGGACCAGCCGCCCTACGGCCAGTATCCGTACGGTCAGCAGCCCTACGGCCAGCCTCCCGACCAGTCCCAGTACGGCCAACAACCGTACGGCGCCCCGTACGGTCAGCAGCCCTACGGCGTTCAGTACGGTCAGCAGCCCTACGGAGCCCCGTACGGCCAGCCGCCCTACGGGCAGTATCCGTACAACCCCTATGCCGCGGCGCCGGCGGGCCTCGACGAACAGGCGCAGCCGGTCTCCCGCCCGCCGGCGGTCGCGCTGTCGCTGGTGCTGCTGGCGCTCAGCGCGCTGCCGTTCCTCGCGAGCGGTGCGCTGCTTCTGCTGGCCCCGCTCAATCTCGCCGGTCTGCCGCCGGAGATCGGCCTGGACCAGGCGATGGCCGACGCGGGCGTCACCCCCGATCAGGTGATCGCGTTCCTCCGCGTGCTGAGCGGATTCGTGCTGGCGGTGGCGCTGCTCTACGTGGTGTTCGCGGTGTTCGCCTTCCTCGGCCACGCCTGGGCGAGGGTTGTCGTGACGGTCATGACGGTCCCGTTCGTGATACTGCTGCTGCTGGGGATGAGCAGCGGGGTCGACCTGGTGAGCCTGGGCATCCTGCTGGTGCTGTTGCTGCTGTGCGCCGGCGGTACGGCCTTGCTCTACGCGCCGCCGTCGAGGCAGTACTTCGCCGCCTCCCGCCGGTAGGGGCCCGGCCGCCCACACCGCCGACCGGCTGCGAGACTGGAGGCCGTGAGCTCGCCGTCGACCCCCGCCCCACCGTCGTTCCTCGTTCCGCAGGCCTCGTCCCGGCTGTTCGAGCGGGCGACCGCGGCCATCCCGGGCGGGGTCAACTCCCCGGTCCGGGCGTTCAACGCCGTCGGCGGCACGCCGCGGTTCATGGTCTCGGCCCACGGGCCGTGGCTGACCGACGCCGACGGCGAGCGCTACGTCGATCTGGTCTCGTCGTGGGGCCCGATGATCCTCGGGCATGCGCACCCGGCCGTCGTCGAGGCGGTGCGCGCGGCGGCGGGCCAGGGGCTGTCGTTCGGCGCCCCGACCCCGGCCGAGATCGAGCTCGCTGAGGAGATCATCGCCAGGGTCGCGCCCGTCGAGCAGGTCCGGCTGGTGAACTCCGGAACCGAGGCGACGATGAGCGCGATCCGGCTGGCCCGGGGTATCACCGGCCGGCGGGTGGTCGTCAAGTTCGCCGGCTGCTACCACGGGCACGTCGACGCCCTGCTGGCCCAGGCGGGCTCGGGGGTCGCGACTCTCGGTCTGCCGACCAGCCCCGGCGTCACCGGGGCCCAGGCCGCCGACACCGTGGTGCTGCCCTACAACGACCTCGACGCGGTCCGTGCGGTGTTCGCCGAACGCGGCGCCGAGATCGCCTGCGTGATCACCGAGGCCGCCGCGGGCAACATGGGTGCGATCGCGCCCAGGCCGGGCTTCAACGCGGGTCTGCGCGAGATCACCCGCGAGCACGGCGCGCTGCTGGTGATGGACGAGGTGATGACGGGCTTTCGGGTCTCCCCGGCCGGCTGGTACGGACTCGAAGGCGTGCCCGGAGACCTCTACACCTTCGGGAAGGTGATGTCGGGCGGGCTGCCCGCGGCCGCCTTCGGCGGGCCCGCGGCACAGATGGCCCACCTGGCGCCCGCCGGGCCGGTCTACCAGGCCGGGACGCTGTCGGGGAACCCTGTCGCGGTGGCCGCGGGCCTGGCCACGCTGCGGCACGCCGACGCTGCCGTGTACGCCGCGCTCGACGCCAACGCGCACCGGCTCGGCGGGCTGATCGACGAGGCGCTGACGGCGGCGGGGGTCGCGCACCGCGTGCAGTACGCGGGCAACCTGCTCTCGGTGTTCTTCACCGGCGAGCAGGTGCACGACTACGCCGGTGCGCAGGCGGCCGAGACCTTCCGGTTCCCGGCGTTCTTCCACGCGCTGCTCGAACGCGGGGTGTACCCGCCGCCGAGCGCGTTCGAGGCGTGGTTCGTCTCCGCCGCCCTCGACGACGAGACGTTCGAGGTCATCGCGAACGCCCTGCCCGCCGCGGCGCAGGCCGCCGCCGCCGCGAGGCCCGCGGCATGAGCACCACGACCCGGGTGCATCTGCTGCGTCACGGCGAGGTGCACAACCCCGACGGGGTGTTGTACGGGCGGCTCCCCGGTTTCCGGCTCTCCGACAACGGCCTCGCGCAGGCGGAGCAGGTCGCCAAGGCCCTGGCCGAGAACGACATCACCGTCGTGCTCGCCTCGCCGCTGCAGCGGGCGCAGGAGACCGCCGCACCCCTGGCCGCGACCCACGGCGTCGAGATCCACACCGAGGACCGGCTCATCGAGGCCGCCAACCGGTTCGAAGGCAAGACGTTCGGGGTGGGCGACGGGGCGCTGCGGCGTCCGCGGAACTGGCCGCTGCTGACCGACCCGTTCACCCCGTCCTGGGGCGAGCCCTATCTGCGGATCGCCCACCGGATGCTCGCCGCCGCACTCCGGGCCCGGGAGCTGGCCGCCGGCCACGAGGCGGTGTGTGTGTCGCATCAGCTGCCGATCTGGACGCTGCGCCGCTTCCTGCTCGGGCAGCGGCTCTGGCACGACCCGCGACGACGGCAGTGCGCGCTGGCCTCGCTGACCACGCTCGAGTTCACCGACCAGGAACTGACCGGGCTGTGGTACAGCGAACCGGCCGGTGCGAGCGATCCGACGGTGACCGGCGCATGATCCGGCTGCTGACGTTGGTCACAACGCTGCTGCTGCTCGCGGGGTGCGCGACGGCGGGAAAGGACGCCGTCGCCGTCGGCGGGGAGTTCCAGTTCGTCGCACCCGGCGGGCAGACCGAGATCCGCTATGACCCGCCCGAGTCCCGCGGCACGCTCCCGCAGCTGGCGGGGGAGAGCCTGCTGCACCCCGGGCGGACGATCGGCGTCGGCGACCACACCGGCAAGGTGCTTGTGATCAATATCTGGGGCTCCTGGTGCGGGCCGTGCCGGGAGGAGATGCCCGATCTCGAGTTCGTGCTCGACCAGACCCGGGCCGACGGGGTGGCCCTGATGGGCATCGACGTCCGCGACGACCGGGCCGCCGCCACCGACTTCGTCCGAGACCGCGGTCTGAGCTTCGACTCGATGTACGACCCGCCCGGGCGGGTGCTCGCCGCGCTGTCCGGCTACCCGCGCAATACCGTCCCGTCGACGATCGTGCTCGACCGCCAGCACCGGGTGGCGGCGGTGTATCTCACGACGATCCGGGTGGCCGAGCTGATCCCGCTGGTCAAGCGACTCGCGGCCGAACCGTCCGGATGAACGGGATTCAACTACATCGTGTAGAACCCGGTGGGCGCGCCGGATCAGGCCCCACCTAACCTGGTGGTCGATGGACCCTTCGACCACCCTCGCGATATCGGGACCGCTGCTGGCCGCGGTCGCGGTGGCGGCCCTTGCGGGCGCGGTGAGCTTCGCCTCACCCTGCGTGGTCCCGTTGGTCCCCGGATATCTCGCCTACCTTGCCGGTCTCGTCGGAGCCGACGCCCCGCCCGCCACCGTTGCCGAGGCACAGCTCCGGCGCTCGGGCCGATTCCGGGTCGCCGGGGCGGCCGCGCTGTTCGTCGCCGGGTTCACCGCCGTGTTCGGCACGATCCTGCTCGGGGTCGTCTGGCTGGCCGACACCTTGGTGCGCAACGAGGCCGTGCTGCAGCGTGCGGGCGGGCTGGTGATGATCGTGATGGGGCTGGCGTTCGTCGGCCTGCTGCCCGCGCTGCGCCGCGAGCGCCGCGTGCAGTGGGTGCCGCGGGCCGGGCTGTGGGGCGCACCGCTGCTCGGCGCGGTCTTCGGCCTCGGCTGGGTGCCGTGCGTCGGCCCGACGCTGGCCGGGGTGGTCGCGGTCGCCGCCGGGACGGGTGGTGGATCGATGCGGGGGGTCCTGCTCACCCTCGCCTACTGCGCCGGGCTGGGAGCGCCGTTCGTGATCATCGCCCTGGGCGCGTCGAGCGCCGTGCGCGCGCATGCCTGGCTGCGCAGGCACACCCGGACGATCCAGATCGGCGGTGGGGTGCTGCTGGTCGGGGTCGGCCTGCTGCTGTTCACCGGCCTGTGGGGCGGTCTGCTCGCGCAGTTGCAGGTGTCCATTGCCGGCTTCACCCCGGCGCTGTAGCGGGCCGCCGATGAGCTCGCCACCGACCGCGTCCGCATCGCCGCCCGAGGCGGCACCGGGTGGTGCCGCGCCGCCGGACCGGGCTCCGACCGCCCTTGCCCGGCTGCTGGCGCTGAGCCGCAACACCTGGCGCGGGCTCACCAGCATGCGCACCGCGCTGGTGCTGCTGTTCCTGCTGGCGCTCGCGGCGCTGCCGGGGGCGCTTCTGCCGCAGCGATCGCTCAACCGGTCTCTCGTCGACCAGTACTTCGCCGACTACCCGTGGCTCGCGCCGATCCTCGACGACCTGGGGTTCTTCGACGTCTTCGCCACGCCCTGGTTCGCCGCGACCTATCTGCTGCTGATGGTCTCGCTGGTGGGCTGCGTGCTGCCGCGGACCGTCGAGCAGCTGCGCGCGGTGCGGGCCGCACCCGTCACGACCCCACGCAACCTGTCGCGGCTGCCGCACCACGCGTCGGCCGTCCTGGACGCGGACGTCGAGACCGTGCTCGGCCGGATCCGCGACCGGCTCGGCGCCGGGCGCCGGTTCGGCTGGCGGATCGCCGTGCGCGAGGAACCCGGCGGGGTGCGCACGGTCTCGGCGGAGAAGGGCTACCTGCGCGAGGCCGGCAACCTGCTGTTCCATCTGAGCCTGGTCGGGCTGCTGATCGGGGTCGCGGTCGGCAAGCTCGTCGGATACGAGGGCCAGGTCATCGTGCTGGCCGGGGGCGGCCAGTTCTGCAACACCTCGATTCTGGGCTACGACTCGTTCCGCCCCGGGCTGCGCGTCGACGGCACCCAGCTGGAACCGTTCTGCGTCAAGGTGGACGACTTCGACGCCGACTACCTGCCCAACGGCCAGCCGGAGAGCTTCCGCGCCGGCATCGGCTACCAGACCGCCGCGGACCTCGCCGCCGGGCACATCGACCGGTGGACGCCCTACCCGCTGGCGGTCAACCACCCGCTGCGCATCGACGGTTCGCGGGTCTACCTGCTCGGCCACGGCTACGCGCCGCGGTTCACCGTGACCTGGCCCGATGGTCAGCAGCGCACCGGCGAGATCCAGTGGAAACCCGTCGACCAGGCCACGCTGCTGTCGGAGGGGGCCACCAAGTTCGAGCGTCCCGGGGTGACCGACCCCGAGCAGCGGCGCACCTCCCAGCTCGCGGTGACCGGGCTGTTCGCGCCGACGAGTTCCGGCGGCGCGCTGGTCACCTCGGTCTTCCCCGGCCTGCGCGACCCAGAGGTCGCGGTCGACGTGCTGCGCGGGGATCTCGGCCTCGACGACGGGCGCGGGCAGTCGATCTTCTCGGTGGACCAGGGCAAGGTCGAGTCCGGTGCGCTCACCCGGGTGGCGCGGGCCAATCTCGTGCCGGGGGAGCAGGTCACGCTCGACGACGGCACGACGGTGCGCTTCGACGATGTCCGACAGTGGGTGTCGCTGCAGATCAGCCATGACCCGGGCCAGACGGCCGTACTGGTGTTCGCGGTCACGGTGATGCTCGGCCTCGGCCTCTCACTGTCGATCAAGCGGCGCCGGTTCTGGGCCCGGGTGACGCCCGGGGCGGACGGCTCCGGACCGGTCACCGTCGAGCTCGGCGGCCTGGCGCGCACCGACCGGGCCGGCTACGGCGAGGAGTTCGACCGGCTGCGCGCAGACCTGCTCGACCCGCCGACCACGGACCTTCCACCGAACACTCAACCGGGGGACACCTGATGCCGATCGATCCGGTCCTCGCGCTGTTCAGCGACCGCTTCTTCTTCGCCGCGGTCGCGGTGTACACGCTGGCGATCCTGCTGCACGCCGCGGAGTACGTGGCCGCGCGGGAATCCTCGCGGGTTCCCGCCCTGGTCGGGGCGGGTGATGCGGACGAGGCCGCGGCCACCGAGCCCGCCGGGAGATCGGGCTCGGAGCGGTTCGGGCGAATGGCCGTCTCGGTCACCGTGCTCGGTGTGCTGCTGCACGTCGCGTCGATCGTGCTGCGCGGGCTCGCGACCGAGCGCTGGCCGCTGGGCAACATGTACGAGTTCACCGCGGCGATCTGCCTGGCCGCGGTGGTGACCTGGCTGGTGGTGCTCCGCCGGTCGCCGTCGCTGCGGCCCGCCGGGGTGTTCGTCCTGCCGCCGATATGGATCCTGATGTTCCTCGGTGGCACCGTGCTGTACGCGCAGGCCGCACCGGTCGTACCCGCCCTGCAGTCCTACTGGCTGGCCATTCACGTCACGACGGTGACGATCGCGTCCGGGCTGCTGGTCGTCGCCGGGGTCGCGAGCCTGCTGTACCTGCTCGCGAACTCGGGGAAGGCCGCGGAGCTGGTGGCGAAGCTGCCGACGACCGCGGCGCTCGACCGGCTGGCCTACCGGGTGACCGTCGTCGCGTTCCCGATCTATACCTTCGCGGTGATCGCCGGCGCGATCTGGGCCGAGGCGGCGTGGGGCCGGTTCTGGGGATGGGACCCCAAGGAGACGGTCGCCTTCGTCGCGTGGGTCATCTACGCCGCCTATCTCCACGCCCGGGCGACCGCGGGCTGGCGCACCACCCGCGCGGCGTGGATCAACTCGCTGGGCCTGGCCGTCGTGGTGTTCAACCTGTTCTTCATCAACATGGTGGTCGCGGGTCTGCACTCCTACGCCGGGATCGGTTGATCGCGCCGACCTGATCTCGACCATGACCGCCTGTCGGACTACCGTCGCTGTTCGTGAGCGAGCGAGAGCCGCAGGACTTTCCGGACGGTTCGGTCGGCCGTTACGTCCGTGAGCGGTGGGGGATCGACCCGTCGACCGCGAACCCTCCCCGGGGTGAGGTCCCCGCGCCGCCCGCTCCGCGTCCGGAACCGGAGCTCGAGTCGCGGCCCGCCCCCCGCGGCTACGTGGACGCGCCGGTGCGCCCGGCCGGTGAGGTCTGGGGTGCGGTGGACCCCGCGCGGCCCGCCGAGGATCTCGAGGCCGAACTCGAGTCGCTCGCTCCGCAGCGGGAGGCCGATCCACCGGCGCCCCGGGAAGCCGCCCCCGCCACGCCTGAGCGTCCCGACGCCCAGGCCTCGCCGGCGTCCCCGCCGCCCCCGGTCGAGCCGCCCCCGCCGGCGCGGCCCAGCGGCACGGGATGGATCGATCCGGGCGCCGTGGCCGCCCAGGAGGCTCAGCGGGCCCGGATGGGGGTGACCGACCTCGCCGGTGCGGCCGATCTGTCCTCGGCGCGGTTGCTGCGCCCGTCGAAGCGCCCGCCGCAGTCGGGGTGGCGCCGGGTTGTCTACCGGCTGTCCGGACGGCTGGTCAATCCGGGCGAGAGTCCCGCCGACATCCGCAAGCGCGAGCTGACCGCCCGGGTCAACCAACCCCTGCTGGGCTGCTACAAGATCGCGATGCTGAGCCTCAAGGGAGGCGTCGGCAAGACCACGGTGACGGCGACGCTCGGCGCGACCTTCGCGTCGATGCGCGGCGACCGGGTCGTCGCGGTCGATGCCAACCCGGACCGCGGCACACTCAGCCAGAAGATCCCGCTGGAGACCAGCGCCACCGTGCGGCATCTGCTGCGCGATGCCCAGCGGGTGCGCCGCTACACCGACGTGCGCGCCTACACCTCGCAGGGCCCCTCGCGGCTGGAGGTGCTCGCGAGCGACCAGGATCCCGCGGTGTCCGAGGCGTTCAGCGAGGACGACTACCGGCGCACCGTCAACCTGCTCGAACACTTCTACAACATCGTGCTCACTGACTGCGGTACCGGGCTGATGCATTCGGCCATGTACGGCGTGCTCGGCGTGGCCGATCAGTTGATCATCGTGTCGTCCGGCTCGATCGACGGCGCCCGCAGCGCGTCAGCCACGATGGACTGGTTGGACGCCCACGGGCACGCCGATCAGGTGGCCAACGCGGTCGCGGTGATCAACTGCGTGCACCGGAGGGCGGGCGGGGTCGATCTGGACCGAGTGGCCGAACACTTCGCGTTGCGCTGTCGCGCGGTCGTGCGCATTCCGTTCGATGCTCATCTGGAGGAGGGCGCGGAGGTCGATCTGGACCGGCTCGAACCGGCGACCCGGATCGCGCTGCTCGAACTGGCGGCGTCGATCGCCGATGGCTTCCCGTCCTGACGTCAGCTCGTGGGCGGGTCCTTCCGGCGCCGGACGGTCTCGTCGAGGTGACGCAGGAACTCGGGGTCGTCGTCCGGTCCGCTGGCCCGTGACCGGACGGTGCCCGCGGACGGCCGCCGCAGCACGTGCCGCAGGTCGGGACGGCTGCTCTGCCGTTCGACGTTCATCGCCTTCCACAACAAGAACCCGATGACCAGAGCACCGGCAAGCGTCACGACGAACAGCAACACAACCACCTCCGGGCTTGAGGTTAGCCCAGGCGTGGCACGTGCAGAGTCAAGAACCCGGCCGGTTCCGGGCCCTTCCCCCGGT
This sequence comes from Pseudonocardia hispaniensis, assembly GCF_042658695.1. Classification (NCBI taxonomy): domain Bacteria; kingdom Bacillati; phylum Actinomycetota; class Actinomycetes; order Pseudonocardiales; family Pseudonocardiaceae; genus Pseudonocardia; species Pseudonocardia hispaniensis. The sequence goes on from NZ_JBHSQW010000014.1 coordinate 198,755, forward strand.
TCGACCGATGATCAGCTCCGCGTCGGTATGGTCGCTTCGCTGGTGAGTTCGGCGAGCATCCCGCGCACCTCGGACTCACGGAAGCGGCGGTGTCCACCGGGCGTGCGGATCGAGCCGATCCGCCCGGCCGAGGCCCAACGGGTCACGGTCTTCGGGTCGACGCGGAACAGCGTCGCCACCTCACCGGGGGTGAGCAGCCGCTCGTTCTGGTTCTGGGTCGGAGTCGACATGCGGGCCTCCATATGTTGATTTCCGGGCTATCGTGACACCTCGGACCCCAGGTACTCGAACGGTTGTCTGAAGGTAAAGGGCTTTTAAAGGACGAATCGGACGGGTGTGGTACCGGTTCCTGCCGCGCCGATTCGGACGCGGTCGTACCCTCGGGGTATGTCTCCCCCCGCGTCCGAGCCGCCGGGTGCCCGGCCGGAGCGCCAGCCAGGGCTGGCCGCGACCGTCGCGCTCTACACGTTGGCCCGGCTCGCGCTCGTCGCCGCCATCGCCAGTTTGCTGATCTTCGCGGGCGTCCCGCTGCTGCTGGCCCTGCTGATCGCGCTGATCGTCGCGCTGCCACTATCGATGTTCCTGTTCCGCGGGCTGCGCGACCGGCTCGAGGCCGCGATCGCCGCCGCCGGTGCGCGGCGCTCGGCCGAGCGTTCGGCGCTGCGGGCCCGGCTGCGCGGGGAGGTGCCGCCGACCTCAGACGAGGCCGCCGACGACGGAGCCCAAAGCCAGCCCGACGGCGGTCGCGGCTGACCACACCAGCAGCAGGATGCCGGTGTCGCGCAGCACCCGGATCAGCGTGCGCCCGTCCGCCCCGCCGAGAACACGGCGCACCTGGGTGAGGGCGAGCGGCAGCGCGAGCAGGCCGAGCGCCATCGGCAGGCTGCGCAGTGCCGACAGCAGCGACAGGACGAACGCAAGGACGACGAGCGCCGCATAGAGTCTGCGGGTATCGGTGTCACCGAGCAGGACGGCGAGAGTGCGCTTGCCCGCCATCTCGTCGGTCGGGATGTCGCGCAGGTTGTTGGCCACCAGCACCGCGCAGGTCAGCACCCCGACGCCGACGGCGCCGACGAGTGCGAGCGGTCCGGGCGCGCCGCTTTGGGTGATGACCGTGCCGAGCACCGCGACGGGCCCGAAGAACACGAACACCGCGACCTCGCCGAGTCCCGCGTAGCCGTAGGGCCGTTTGCCGCCGGTGTAGTACCAGGCGCCGACGACGCAGAGGACCCCGACGCCCAACAGCCACCACTGTCGGCTCAGCGAGACCAGGGTGAGCCCGGCGAGCCCGGCGACCGCGAAGCCGACGAAGGCGGCCGAGCGAACCTGCGCCGGGGCCGCCGCCTTGGAGCCGACGAGCCGCTGCGGCCCGATTCGGGTGTCGTCGGTGCCGCGGATGCCGTCGGAGTAGTCGTTGGCGAAGTTGACCGCGATCACCAGCGACACCGCCACGACCAGCGCGAGCAGCGCTCGTCCCGGTGCGACGGTGCCGCTACCGATGGCGGCGCCGGTGCCGACGAGGACCGGAGAGATCGCGGTCGGAAGGGTGCGTGGGCGGGCACCTTCGACCCACTGCGCCAGGGTGGCCACCCGCGCAACCTATCGGGCGGCCGGGCACGCCCTCGCGGCCCCGGCTCCCGGTACCGCGCTCGCGGGGACGAACTGGGCGATGCCGATCCGCAGCCAGGCCTTCGACCCGGTGCCCAGGATGCAGTGGACGGGCACCCCGGCGTTGGGCACCGCGGTCCCGACGATCTCGGCGTCCGGGCTGGGCGCGGCGCGGACCGGGACGTTCTGCGTGGCGGTGACCGCCGAGGTCCGGGCCGGGCCGGTCCACAGATAGTCCACAGTCACCCAGGCGTTGTCGCGGAGGCCGAGTGCGTCCCAGAACAGCCCGTCCGCGAGGTCGATGCCCGCGGGGTTGACAACCGTGCGGCCGAACTGATCCTTGCCGCCGTTGTAGCCGTTGCGGTAGGCGGCCTGCGCCTCGGGGAGCCCCTGTGGGAGGTCGGCCCAGTTCTGCCGGACGTCGGGGGGGTTCCAGTAGTCGTCGCGGGTGTTCCACGGTCCGACGTCCCAGACCGGGGCGAACGCGCAGCGGCCGTTGGCTGCGCAGACCTTGACCGAGTAGTCGCTGGTTCCGCGTGGGGACAGGGCCCGCCGCGAGGGCAGCGCGACGAAGTGGTCTCGCTCGGTGATCACGTGTCCGTTGGCCGTGGTGCCGCCGACCAGCCCCTCCCGGGTGGCGAAGACCCGGTAGCTCAGCGCCGTGCGCGGGACGCGGCGCGCGGTGGTCTCCGAGGTCGGGTGTGCGGTCTGCCGCAGGTCGCGCACCAGCGGCCGGGCATCCGGTGTTCCGGTCAGTACGAGCCTGCTCTGCACCTCGCTGGCCGGTTCCGGGAGTTGAGCGGTGGCCGCGGTGTTGCGGTAGGTGGTGGCCGTCGCCGTCGAGGGAACCCATTCGGTCCAGTTCCCGCCCGCGGTCCTGCCGCGCACATCGACGGTCACCGCGCTGCCCGGCGGCAGGTCGGCGGCGACCAGGGAATCGACGCGGTCGGTGGGCCGGACGAGGGCGTGCGGGGCGAGGGTGAGGAAACCGGTCGAGGCGAGCGCAGCGGGATCGGGATCCGCGGCGCCCTCGGTGAGCCGCGTCGGCCCGGCCATCCCGCGTAGCGCGCCGGGCGGTGTGCGCCGGGCCGTGCGCTGGTCGAGCACGACGGCATCCGCGCGGGTCCGCACTCCGGCGGCCTCACCGGATCGCAGGTCCGACACCCAGGTGGTGAGCGCCGGAGCGGCCGCATGGGCCGGCGCGACACCGGCGACCAGAACGGCTGTGACGGCGAGCAGCAACGCCGTGCGCAGTCTTGTCCACATGCTCGGGACCCCCCATGACCCGCGATCTGTTGCCGAGGTGACCACAGTGATTGCTGTGATTCTCGATGCGAACAACACCGCATGTCGGTGTCGTGGTCAAGCAACAGAGAGTGAGCGCACCCATGAGGTGGCGCTTGTGGTCACCGATTCGGGTCTGTTGCGTCCTCGCTGCCGGTGTCGCTTGCGCCGGTCGCGGCGCCCAGCAGCGCCCGGACGATCGCCCGGTCGGGCTTGCCGATGCCGCGCAGCGGCAGTTCGGGCAGCACGCGGATCCTGCGGGGCACCGCGGCCCGTCCCAGGTCCGCGCGGACGGCCGCGCGGAGGCGTTCCGGCTCGGCGGGCCCCGTCAGCACCAGCGCCGCACCGACGATCTCGCCCCACTGCGGGTCGGGCAGCCCGACCACGCAGGCCGCGACGACCCCGGGTTGAGCGGTGAGCACCCGCTCCACCGCGGCCGGGGCGATGTTGCTCCCGCCGGTGACGATCATGTCGTCGGCCCGGCCGAGGACGGTGAGCCGCGTGTCGTCCCAGCGTCCCAGGTCGCCGGTGCGGAACCAGCCGTTGACGAACGCGGCTGCGGTCTCGTCCACGTCGCCGAGATAGCCGCTCGCGAGCGTGGGGCCGCCGAGCAGGATCCGGCCGTCCGTTTCGAGCCGCACCCGGACGCCGTCGAGCGGGACCCCGTCGTACACGCAGCCGCCCGAGGTCTCGCTCATTCCGTAGGTCGCGACGACGGAGACACCCGCGTCCGCGGCCCGCGCGCGCAGTTCGGCGTCCAGTGCCGCCCCGCCGACCAGGACGGCGTCGTAGCTGCGCAGCGCCTCCAGCGGCGCGCCGTCCGCGTCGAGCAGCCGGAGCAGCTGGGTGGGTACCAGGCTGGTGCAGCGTCGAGCGGCGGGGCCGGGCAACCGGGCGGTGGCGGCGGCGAAATCGGCCGGCCGGAAGCCGTCGCGCAGGTCCTGTGTGAGCGGTGGCGCTCCGGCCAGCACCGCGCGCACGATCACCTGCACGCCCGCGACGTGTTCGGCGGGCAGGGCCAGCAGCCAGCGTGCCGGGCCGCCGAGGCGGTGCTCGGTGGCCCGGGCCGAGGCGACCAGTGCCGAGGCGGGGAGCATGACGTGCTTGGGCCGGCCGGTGGATCCCGAGGTGGCGATCACCACCGCCGTGCCGGGCGCGGGTTCTCCGGCGGGCCCGGGTCCCGCCGCCGGCGCAGCCGTCCCCCGGGCCACGGGCACCACCGCGGGACCGGTGCCGTCCAGCGCGGCGGCCAGGGCGTCGGCCAGCCGGGCCGTGGCCCGCGGTGAGCCATCGACCGGTACCGGCCTCAGGGCCGTCACGACCGGCCTCTGTGGGCCATGATCACCGGTTCGGCGGCTGCGACCGCGGCGCGCGCGGCGGTGGCCGCCCAACCGTCGATCACGGTGACCCGGTGCTGGTGAGCCGGAATGCCGATCACGGTGGCGCCGGCTCAGTAGTGCCAGGGGTAGGGCGACCAGTCCGGCTCGCGCTTCTGCAGGAACGCGTCGCGGCCCTCCACGGCCTCGTCGGTCATGTAGGCCAGCCGGGTCGCCTCGCCGGCGAACAGTTGCTGCCCGACGAGGCCGTCGTCGGCCAGGTTGAACGCGTACTTGAGCATCCGCTGCGCGGTCGGCGACTTGCCGTTGATCTCCGTCGCCCATTCCAGCGCGACCTTCTCCAGGTCCTCGTGCGCGACGACGGCGTTGACCGCGCCCATCCGGTGCATCTGCTCGGCGGTGTACGCCCGGCCGAGGAAGAAGATCTCGCGGGCGAACTTCTGCCCGACCTGCCGCGCGAGATAGGCCGAGCCGTAGCCGCCGTCGAAGGAACCCACGTCGGCGTCGGTCTGCTTGAACCGGGCGTGCTCCGCGCTGGCCAGGGTGAGGTCGGCGACCGCGTGCAGGGAGTGCCCCCCGCCCGCCGCCCAGCCCGGTACGACGGCGATGACGACCTTGGGCATGAACCGGATCAGACGCTGGCAGTCGAGGATGTGCAGTCGCCCGGCGCGCGCCGGATCGACGGTTTCGGCGGTCTCCCCGGACGCGTACTGGTAACCGGTGCGGCCACGGATGCGTTGGTCGCCGCCGGAGCAGAACGCCCAGCCGCCGTCGCGCGGTGACGGGCCGTTGCCGGTGAGCAGCACGCAGCCGACGTCCGAGGTCTGCCGGGCGTGGTCGAGCGCGGTGTACAGCTCGTCGACGGTGTGCGGGCGGAACGCGTTGCGGACCTCGGGACGGTCGAAGGCGATCCGCACGGCCCCGGTCGACACGGCGCGATGGTAGGTGATGTCGGTGAACGCGAACCCCGGCACGGCCTTCCAGGCTTCGGGGTCGAACAGCTCGGAAACAGCGTTGCTCACGGCGCCGACCCTACTTTCCGCCGTCGGCGTGCCCCCGCGAGCGGGCCGGACACCGCGGGTTGACCGGTGACATGTGGCATGCCAATCTCCCCGCGTGTCGGGGCGTTCAGCATGAAGCAGGTCAGGCAGTCGTCGACCGTCAATGCCCAGGTGCTCGACGCGCTGCGGGCCGCGGTGATCACCGGTGAGCTGCCGCCGGGCAGCCTGCACTCCGTCGCCAATCTTGCGAACCAGCTCGGGGTCTCCCGCACGCCGGTCCGCGAGGCGCTGATCAAGCTCGCCCAGCAGGGCATGGTGCGCTTCGAGCGCAACCGTGGCGTGCGGATCCTGCAGACCTCGCTGCACGACCTCGAGGAGGTCTTCGCATTGCGGCTGCTGCTGGAGGTGCCGGCCACCCGGCGGGCGGTCGGGCAGCTCGACGCGGCGGGGCGCCGTGAGTTGGGTCGGCTCCACCAGGCCATGGAGCGTGCCGCGAAGGCCGACGACGAGTTCCGCCTGATGGAGCACGATCGGCGGTTCCACCGGGTCGTGCTGGAGGCGTCGGGCAACCAGCGGCTCGCCGACTTCGTCGACGGGCTGCGTGACATGGTGCTGCGTCGTGGCGTCTCCACGGCCCGCGCCTCGCGCAGCCTCGAGGACATCGTCGCCGAGCACGGCAAGATCCTCGGACCGATCGAGGCGGGTGACGCGGACGGTGCCGCCGAGGCGATGCGGGCGCATCTGCAGCACACCGCGGAACTGCTCATCGCGCAGGAGGCCGGCATCGAGGGCGGCTGCGTCGACGTCGATCTTGGCTGGACGAGTTCCTGCTGAAACTACGCATTGCTACCGATTGACCTGTGGCATGCCACATGCCACCGTCGAGGTGCGCGTGCCGGACACGCGGATACCCCTCAGCGCTGAAGGGACCACGATGGCAACTGCGAACAAAGTGACCGTCATCCCGTGCGGGGCGATGCACGCAGACTTGACCTGGTTGTTGCTCAAGGCGGGGAGAACCATCCGGCCACGGCAGGAGAAGGACGCCAAGGTCGTCTGGTCGGAGGTGCCCACGCACTGCGTCCTGGTGGAGACCGACGAGGGAAAGCTCCTCTGGGACACCAGCTGTCCTCGGGACTGGGAGCAACGCTGGGCTCCCACCGGGTTCCAGGACTTCTTCCCCTACGACGCGGTCAGTGACGAGGAGTACCTCGACTCCCGGCTCACGGCGATGGGCGTCGGGCTCGACGAGATCGACTATGTGGTCCTGTCGCATCTGCACTTCGACCATGCGGGCAACGTGCGGATGTTCGACAACACCACCGCGAGACTGGTGGTCAACGACAAAGAGCTCGCATTCGCCACCAGCTTCGACGGGCTCTTCAACGGAGCCCACCTCAAAACCGACTACGAGGGCCTGAAGTTCGAGACGGTCTCCGGCGACGCCGAGTTCCTCCCGGGCGTCTCGCTGATCGAGACCCCCGGGCACACTCCTGGCTGTCTGTCGATGCAGGTCGACCTGCCCGACACCGGAACGTTGATCTTCACCTCCGACGCCGTCTACATGGGGGACAGCTACGGCCCGCCCGCCGCCCCCGCCGCGATCGTGAACAACCTCGAGGACTGGTTCCGTTCCGTGGAGAAGCTGCGCGGCATTCAGGAGAAGACGGACGCGCAGATGATCTTCGGGCACGACCCGGTCCAGATCCACACGATCCGGACGCTGTCGGAGGGTTCCTACACATGAGCATCGCCGAGCTGACCGAGGAGACGATCTTCACCTGGGGCGCGCCGCCGCTGAAGTTCGGTGCCGGAGCGGCCGATGAGGTCGGGTTCGAGATGTCCCTCTACGGGGTCAAGCGCGTCCTGATCGTCACCGACCCGGGGATCAACGCGATCGGGGCGCCGCAGCGCATCGCGGACAACCTCAAACGCTACGAGATCGAGTCGGAGATCTTCGACGGGGTGCACGTCGAGCCGACCGACGACTCGATGAACAAGGCGACGGAGTACGCCCGCGCGCAGGGGCCGTGGGACGGGTTCGTCGCGGTCGGCGGCGGGTCCTCGATCGACACCGCCAAGGCGATCAACCTGCTCACGACCTACCCCGGCGACCTGATGGACTATGTCAACAAGCCGATCGGGGCGGCCAAGACCCCGCCGGGGCAGCTCAGGCCGTTGATCGCGATCCCGACGACGGCGGGCACCGGTTCGGAGTCCACCGCGATGTGCGTGCTCGACATCCTGTCGATGAAGGTCAAGACCGGGATCAGCCACTGGCGGCTGCGCCCGACACTCGCCGTGATCGATCCGCTGCTGACGATGTCGTTGCCGCCGGAGGTCACCGCGTCGGCCGGGATGGACATCGTCTGCCATGCCGTGGAGTCCTACACCGCGAGGTGGTACCGGGACTTCGACCGCAAGAAGCCCGAGGAGCGGGTGACCTACTGCGGCTCCAACCCGGTGTCGGACCTGTGGTGCGAGAAGGCGATGCGGCTGCTCGCGCAGTCCTTCCGCGATGCGGTGCACCGCGGGTCGGAGGACGTCGAGGCCCGGTCGAACATGATGATGGCCGCGACGTTCGCCGGGATGGGCTTCGGCAACTCGGGGGTGCACATCCCGCACGCGAACGGCTATCCGATCGCCGGGATGGTGCGCGACTACCGGCCCTCCGGCTATCCGCAGGACGAGCCGATGGTCCCGCACGGACAGTCGGTCTCGCTGACGGCACCCGAGGCGTTCCGGTTCTCCTTCGACAGCGCCCCGCAGCGGCATCTGCGGGCCGCGGAGCTGATGGACCCCCGCGCGGACAAGGTGAACGACCCGCGCGAGCAGCTGCCGTCGGTGCTCATCTCGCTGATGCGCGACATCGGGATCCCCAGCGGGATCGGTGCGGTCGGCTACACCGAGGCCGACGTGCCCGATCTGGTCCCCGGGACGATGAAGCAGCAGCGGCTCCTGGCCACCTGTCCGAAGGTCCCGACCGAGGACGACATCGCCGACATCCTCACGAAGTCCATCTCCAACTGGTGACACCCCCCTGTGAGTGCGTAACAGTGTTAGAACACTGTTACGCACTCACAGGGTCGAAGGACCTGCGACGATGCCGATCTATGTCTATCGATGTGCCTGCGGGATCCGCTTCGAGCGACTGACCTCCCGCGACGCCGCCGCGCCGCCGTGCCCGGACTGCGGCGGGGAGACCCGCAAGATCCCCGGGGGGATCAGCCTCGGTGGCCAGGCCGACCCCGGGCTGGCGAAGGAACAGATGCCGCAGACCTGGCGCGGGGTCTATGACGGCGACCGCGAGTACGTCACCGGGATGCAGCGGCAGTGGGAACGCAGACAGCGGCTCGAGGCCAGGTACCCGGAGCTGGCAGGGGACCAGCGCCCGATCCTCGCCCATGAGGGCCGCTATCACGACGCGCCGCTGCGCGCGGGCGACCCGATGCCGGGCGCCGGTGCGGTAGCGGCGGGGCACGGTCATGGGCACGGCCACCCGCAGCCGGCCGCCGAGCCCGCCACCCCCGAGCCGGGGACCGGACCACACTGATCTCGTGAGTGTGCCTGACACCGACCCCCGAGCCCTGGCCGCAGACCTCACCGCCACCGTCGCCGGCGAGGTCCGTTTCGACGCCGCCCACCGCGCGATGTGGTCGGCGGACGCGTCGAACTACCGCCGGGTCCCGATCGGCGTCGTGTCCCCCCGCGACGACGCCGATGTCGAGGCGGCCCTCGCCGTCTGCCGGGCACACGGCGTTCCGGTGCTGCCGAGGGGGGCCGGGACGTCGATCGCGGGCCAGGCCGTCAACACCGCCGTCGTGCTCGACTTCGTCCGGCATATGCACGGCATTCTCGAGATCGACCCGGTGGCCCGGACCGCGCGGGTCCAGCCCGGTCTCGTGCTCGACGCCCTGCGCGACGCGGTCCGACCGCACGGCCTGACCTTCGGCCCCGACCCCTCGACCCACAATCGCTGCACGCTCGGCGGGATGATCGGCAACAACGCCTGCGGCTCGCATTCGGTGGCCTGGGGCAAGACCGTGGACAACGTCGTCGCGCTCGACGTGCTGACCTACCGCGGCGAGCGGCTCACCGTGGGCTCAGGCCCATCCACCGGTGCGATCCCGGACCAGCTGCGGGCGCTGGGCGAACGGTACGCACCCGCCGTCCGCGCCGGGTTCCCCGACCTGACGCGTCGGGTTTCCGGCTACAACCTCGACCAGTTGCTGCCCGGACGGGTCGATCTGGCCAAGGCGCTGGTCGGAACCGAGGGCACCTGCGCGACGGTGCTCGCGGCCACGGTGCGCTTGGTCGAGTCGCCCCCGGCGCGGGCGTTGGCGGTGCTGGGTTTCCCCGACGCCTACTGCGCCGCGGATCATGTCCTTACCGTGCGTGAGCACCGGCCGCTGACGATCGAGGGGATGGACGCGGGGCTCATCGCGGCGCTGCGCGCCGCCAATCCGCTCGAGCGGGCGTCGCGGGCGCTGCCGCCCGGCGGCGGCTGGCTCTACGTCGAGACCGGCGGCGCGACGGTGGCCGAAGCCGAGGCCGGCGCACATGCCGTCGCCGCGGCGCTGAAACCGCATGGCGCCACCAGCGTCGTGGTGAGCGAGCCGGCCGTGATGAAGGCGCTGTGGCGCATCCGGGAGGACGGTGCGGGCATCGTGACCCGCCTGCCCGACGGCGGGGAGGCCTGGCCGGGCTGGGAGGACGCCGCGGTGCCGCCGGAGAAGCTCGGCGCCTACCTGCGCGCGTTCGACGAGTTGCTCGCGGCGCACGGGCGCCGCGGGGTCTACTACGGGCATTTCGGTGACGGCTGTGTGCACGTCAGGATCGACTTCGACCTGCTCACCCGCGGCGGTATCGCCGCCTTCCGCCGTTTCCTCATCGACGCCGCCGACCTCGTCGTCGCGCATGGGGGGTCGCTGTCGGGCGAGCACGGCGACGGCCAGGCTCGCGCCGAACTGCTGCCGCGGATGTATCCATCGCGGATCATCGAGGGCTTCGCCGAGTTCAAGGGCATCTGGGATCCCGACGACCGGATGAATCCGGGGCGGGTCGTGCGGCCCGCCAGGCTGGACGAGGACCTGCGGATCTTCGTCGGGACGCCGAACATCACCGACGCACCGCAGTTGGCGTTCGGCCACGACCAGGGCAGCTTCGCGCGGGCGACCCGGCGCTGCCTCGGCGTCGGCAAATGCGTGACGGCGACGGGCGGGGTGATGTGCCCCAGCTACCGGGCGACCGGTGAGGAGATGCACTCCACCCGCGGCCGGGCACGGTTGCTGTTCGAGATGGCGAACGGACAGGTGATCACCGGCGGCTGGGAGTCGCCCGAGGTCGCGGAGGCGCTGGATCTGTGCTTGTCCTGCAAAGGTTGTAAGCGCGACTGCCCCGTCGGGGTCGACATGGCGGCATACAAGACCGAATACCTCGCTCAGCGCTACCAGAACCGGCGGCGGCCGGCGTCGCACTACTCGATGGGTGCGCTGCCGCGGTGGCTGCGGATGGTCGGTGGGCTTCCGGCGGGCGTGGTCGAGGCGCTCAACGCGGCCGCGCGGGGTCCGTTGGCCGGGATGGTGAAGAAGCTGAGCGGGATCGACGAGAGGCGGTCGATCCCGCCGATCGCGCCGCGCACGTTCACCGCGGCCTTTCGCGCGGCGCGACATCGCCGTCGCGGTTCCGGCCGGCGTGGTCGGCTGTTGCTGTGGCCGGACACGTTCACCGACCACTTCGACCCGGCGATCGCGGTCGACGCCGTGCTGGTTCTGGAGTCGCTCGGCTACCGGGTCGAGATCCCGCCGCGCGCGGTGTGCTGCGGGTTGACCTGGACGTCCACCGGTCAGGTGGACGCGGCGCGTTCGGTGCTGCGCCGGAGCCTGCACACCATCGAGCCGTGGCTCACTGCGGGGGTGCCGGTAGTCGGGCTGGAACCCTCGTGCACGGCGGCGCTGCGGGCCGACGGAGCGGAGCTGCTGCCCGGCGAACCCCGGGCCGGGCGGCTGGCTGACGGGGTGCGGACGTTCGCGGAACTGCTCGCCGAGCACGTCGGCGAGCTGTCGCACGCTGTCGCGGTGCCCGGGGTGAAGGCGCTGGTCCAGGTGCACTGCCACCAGCATGCGGAGCTGGGCACCGAGGCCGACGGCGCGGTGCTCGCCGCGCTCGGGGCGGACGTCGAGGTGCTCGACTCGGGTTGCTGCGGACTGGCCGGCAACTTCGGGTTCGAGAAGGGCCACTACGAGGTCTCGATGGCGTGTGCCGAGCGCGTCCTGCTCCCGGCCGTGCGAGCCGCGGACGCCGCGGTCGTCGTGGTCGCCGACGGCTTCAGCTGCCGCACCCAACTGCGGCAGGCGGGCACTCGCGAACCCATGCACCTCGCCCAGCTCGCCGCCCGCACCCTGGGCCTGCAACCCCTGTGAGCGCGTAACGGTGTGAGAACACCGTTCGGCACTCACGGGTCGGGATGAGCTGGACCGTTCGATGCCGCGTGACCCAGCGGGGGCGCGGCGGGGCGCCTACCGTGGAGCGGCATGTTGGCAATCACCAGTACCGCGGCCGAAGCCATCAGGTCCCTCACCGCGAACGCCGATCTTCCGGAGGGTGGTGGACTGCGCATCGCGGCGACAAGCCCCGACCAAGGTCTGGAGCTGTCGTTGGCGCCCGAGCCGGTGGCGCAGGACACGGTGCTCTCCGGGGACGGCGTCTCGGTCTTCCTGGAGGCGACCGCCGCCCAGGTACTCGACGACATGGTCCTCGACGTCCAGCCGGTCACGACGTCCGAGGGCCATGAGGAGCTGCGGTTCGCCATCGCCCCGCAGAAGCCGGGGAACACGCCCGGCGACTAGAGCCTGTCCCGTGGATCATGTGACTGGGTCTCGGAGCCAGATGCGGATCGAGGCGACGTCGATGGTGCCGCGGAAGATGTAGTCGCGCTTGTCGAACCGG